>DASXXS010000283.1:0-20486 GCA_036502925.1 Xanthobacteraceae bacterium | reverse complement strand
TCGAGACCCTGGCGGCGACCGCCACCCAGGCGGACCAGCGCACGCGCGACCAGCAGGACGCCGCGGCGCTCGCGGACGCGCTCATCGCGGAGATCGAGGCGGCCGACACCATCGTGCTGGCGGCGCCGATGTACAACTTCTCGATCCCGTCGACGCTCAAGGCCTGGATCGACCACATCGCCCGGGCGGGCCGCACCTTCCGCTATACCGCGGCCGGCCCCGAAGGCCTGCTCAAGGGAAAGAAGGTCTTCGTCGTCACCGGGCGGGGCGGCTTCTACAGCGGCGACAGCCCGGCGCGGAGCCTGGACTTTCAGGAGCCCTACCTGCGCGCATTGCTGGGGTTCCTCGGCCTGACCGACGTCACCTTCATCCATGTCGAAGGCCTCAAGGTGAGCCCCGAAGCCGCCGCCAGCGGCCTCGCCCGCGCCCGCCAGGCGATCGGCGAGACGGTCCCGCTCGCGGTTGCGGCCTGACGGCGAGAGGAACCCGCACGGCTGGAGCAAGCCAACGCAAGGCCTTCGAGACCTGGCATTTGGCGAGTAGGACTCATGAATGTTCGCGCCACACCCGACCTGACGGCGGAACGACGCCTTCCGTTCGAAAGCGTCGCCTTGGTGCTGCAGGGCGGCGGTGCGCTCGGCGCGTATCAGGCGGGCGTCTATGAAGCGCTCGCGGAAGCGAACATTCATCCCGATTGGGTTGCTGGCGTGTCCATCGGGGCGATCAACGCCGCCATCATCGCGGGTAATGCGCCGGCTGCGCGGGTCGATCGGCTGCGCGAGTTCTGGACCGACGTGACCACCGGCGGACTATGGCCGTTCTTCGGCGATGCATTCGCGCTCGCGCGGGGCGACGCCATGCGCAACCTGCTCAATCACATGAGCGCCGGATTCGCGCTGGCGAGCGGAGCAAACGGCTTCTTCGCCGCGCGGCCGGTCGTGCCGTGGCTTTACCCGGCCGGGACCGTCGAGGCCACCAGCTTCTACGATAACGGCGCTCTCAAGCGCACGCTCGAGCGTCTGGTGGATTTCGATCGCCTCAATGCCGGCACGACGCGCTTCAGCGCGGGCGCCGTCAACGTGCGGAGCGGCAATTTCGTCTATTTCGACACCACCACGCACACGATCGGGCCGCAGCACATCATGGCGAGCGCCGCCCTGCCGCCCGGGTTCCCGGCCGTAGAGATCGAAGGCGAGCATTATTGGGACGGCGGCCTGGTCTCGAACACCCCGCTGCAGTGGGTCGTCGACAGCCATCCGCGTCGCGATACGCTGGCCTTCCAAGTCGACCTCTGGAATGCGCGCGGCGAGCTGCCGCACACCCTGGCGGAGGTGGCGACCCGGCAAAAGGAAATCCAGTACTCCAGCCGCACGCGCGCCGGCACTGACAGCTTCAAATACGTGCAGCGGCTGCGGCGCGCCATGGCCGACCTGTTCGCGAAGCTTCCCGAGCATCTCCAGAACGGACCCGAGGCGCGCCTGCTGCGGCCGGCCGCCGATCATAAGGTCTACAACATCGTGCACCTGATCTACCGCGCTCGGAACTACGAGGGCCACTCCAAGGATTACGACTTCTCGCGCGCCAGCATGCAGGAGCACTGGCGCGCCGGCTATCACGACGCCATTCGTACGCTGCGCCACCCGGAAGTGCTCGAGCGCCCCACCAATCACGAAGGCGTCTCCACCTTCGACCTTCTGCACGACGGCCGCGAATAGCACGAGCACTGCTCGGAGCTTCCGGCTTGCCTGGCGGTCAACCCTGTCGCAACGAAGAGGAGAGCTGGCATGAGCATTCAGAGTATTCTGGATCGCAATCGCGCCGAAGTCGTCACGATCCGCGCGACCGAGACGGTGCAGAGCGCGGCCGATCGGATGCGAGCGCACGGCATCGCCGCGTTGATCGTGAAAAGCGGGGATGCAGTCACCGGCCTCACATCGGAACGCGAGATCGTACATGCGGTCTCGCGGCATGGCGAGGGCGCGCTTTCCATGGCGGTTCTGGATTTCGTGACCCATGCCGCAATCACGGTTGCCCCGGACGATACCGTCAAGCGCGCCATGATCCTGATGACGCGTTACCGCGTTCGCCATTTGCCGGTGATCGCCAACGGCAAGCTCGTCGGCATCGTCAGCATCGGCGATGTCGTCAAGCATCGGCTGGAAGATCTGGAAGCCGAAACAAACGTGCTGCGGGACGCCTACATGGCGGCGCGCTGAAACGTGCCCGGCCATTCCTGAATTTGTTTCAACAGAGAATGCAACAAGCCTGCGATTGTCGGCTGGGACTTCCCCGATACTTTCAAGACACGCCTGCATTGTCACCTGAGGGGTCAACTACTGAAAGGGGGGGTCAACCACGGAGGTGGAAGGCCATGTTGACAGACTCGTTGCCCACGAATGCTACATCATCCCGCGAGCTGAACTCCGAGCGACTGCCGGAGGCGCTCGAGCCGGTTGCGCCCGACCGGCGCGCGCGGAACAGCTCTGACGAGCGCGCTTTAAGCGGAATCAACACGCCGCGCAAGGAATGGCGGCGCATGCTGGATGAGATCGTCTGTTCGCGCATGACCCGCGCCAGCACATCTCATGTCGCCCGCGCCCGCCCCACACACGGCAAGCCGCAGCTGGTCCGCAAGCCATCCGATTGGACGGCGAGCAGCCGACCCAGCATCGTGCTGCATGGGCCGACGAAGACAGTGTTTGAAATTTCCGCCCGTCCCGACCTCAGTCCCGATGACATCCTGACGCTGGAGGATTTTCGCGCGCGGCTTGTGCATGCGGGCGAGAATAGGGCGCCTGCCACCGATGCCGATCTGCAAGAGCTGCGTGGCGAGGCGGTCGTGATGGCGCTGTTTCTCCTCGGCCTCGCATGGCCGGCCACGGTAAATGCCGATCGATAGAGCCTTCCGGCAAAGATCGGCAAGTCACCACAATCCATTCCTGAATTCCTTTCAGTAGGGCGTGCAATGAAACACGATTGAACCTTTTCGTGCCGAACATGATCTGCGTGGGACCTGTGGGGCATATGGAGTGAAAACAATGAAACACGTTCTGTTATCGACCGGCATCAAGCAGAAGACAATCGCGCGCGAGATCATGATCCTCCTCGTCGCGGTTACGCTCGGTGCAGCGGCGGCAACGAATGCCATGGCCGCCGGACGTGGCGGTGGCGGCGGCGGCGGCGGCGGCGGTGGCGCTGGATTCGGAGGCGGTGGCGGTGGCCACGCGGGCGGCGGCGGTGGTGGTGGCGGTGGATTCGGAGGCGGTGGTGGTGGCCACATGGGCGGCGGCGGCGGCGGTGGATTCGCAGGCGGTGGTGGTGGCCACATGGGCGGCGGATTGGGAGGCGGCCAAATGGGCGGTGGATCCGGCGGCGGCCGCATGGGTGGCGGATTTGGTGGTGAACGTGCCGGCGGCAGCCCTATGGGAGGGCTCGGAGGTGCGCGTCTGGGCGGCCTCGGCGGGACCGAATCTCGCGGCACTCGCTTTGGCGGCGGTTCCTATGATGGACACCACCACTCGGACGGCGACCACGATGGACACCGCCGCTTTGGTGGCGACCACGACCGTGACGACCACGACGGACGCCGCCGCTTTGGCGGAGGCTTCTTCGGCGGCTACGATTACTACCCGAGCTATGACGACTACGGCGATTACACCGATGACGGCGCATGCTTCCAGTATCGGCACATTCACACCACTGCCGGCTGGCGATGGCGCCAGGTCTGGGCCTGCAACTGAGCCCCTGGGAGAACGCCCGTGGGCACCGTTTCTCGGCGAACCAGGCCGGCAACGGCCCCCGCGGGCGGTCTCCCGACCGTAATTGGTTTCTCCCGACCGCTGGGGCGAACAGAGGCTGAAATGCGTTGCTCATTCGGAGTCTCGGTATTCCTCCTGCTGTCATGTCTTCCTCTCCATGCCCAGGAGCAGGCAAACGCGCCTCGCCGCTGGCTGGAGGTCGGCCAGGGCCTGGTCTGCGATACCCCGGAGCAAGTTGAGCGATTTGTTGCTCTTCGCGGAGACGGAAGGGACGTTATTGATGCCCTGCAAACGGTCAACAACGAGTCTCCCAGCGCAACGGCTTGCAACGTTGCTCTCGTCGCCTTCACCGACCGCAAGCCGATTGCCAAACGTATCATCCAGGGAAAGCTTGCAGCCATCGTTCAAATAATGGTGGACGCTGTCGGCGATGGGGAGACTTGGAAAACGATCCCGGCACATGCTCGATACACTGTCGAGGTTGAGGCGGGCCAGATCACCTGACGCCAGGCGGAGCAATCCAGCGCAGCCTTTTCAGCCCGGGCATCAGCACCGCTGAAGAGACACTTCTTCTGCATTACCTTCAGGACACACGCATCCAGGTTTCGATGCCCTCAAACGGAGTCACACAATGAAACGCCTATACGCGACGACGGCTATCCTCCTTCTCTCCAGCGGTCTTGCTCTGGCGCAAGGCACCCGTGGCGGGATGGGACCATCTACGGGATCAAGCATGAGCAGCCCGCCCAATCCGAGCATGGCTCCTCCACCCACCGTTGGGCTGGCGCCGGGCGTGAACCCCGGCAATTCGCAGGACCTCACCCATCGCGGCAATCCGCAAGATCTGACCCGGCCCGGCGCCAGCAATCCGCAGGACTTGAAGCGGTGAGGACGGCCGACCCGCTCAGTCCTTGGTAAAAGGGTTCTGCAGCGAACGCTTGCTCGGTGCCGAGCCGCGGACGGTGCGGATCATGTCGATGAGGGCGCGCAACGTGGCCGGGACCTGCCGGTGCCCGGGATAATAGAGAGACATTCCCTCGAACGATGGCGACCAGTCTTCCAGCACGCGGACCAGCTGGCCCGAGCGCAGGAACGGCTCGGCCAGAGATTCGAGCGTGTACGCGATCCCGAGCCCGTCGACCGCCGCGCGAACAGCCAGATCGCCATTGTTGACCATCACCCGGCCATCGACGGAAACGCGCCGTGATTTGCGATTCCGCTCCAGCGGCCACGCCAATACGGCGCCGTCGCCAGCCAGGCGATATTGAACGCAGCTGTGACGGGCGAGGTCATCGGGCGTGCGCGGCGGGCGCTGGCGCGCAAAATAACTCGGCGCGCCAACCACGACGACCTTCATTGGCCCCATCACCCGAACGGCAATCATGTCGGCCGCCGCCCAGCTGAGCACGCGCGCATCCAGCGGTCCGATCCCGGCGTCGAATCCCTTCGCCACGATGTCGATCGGCGCGTCGCCGACCGCGAGCTCAAGGTGGACCTCCGGGTAGGTCGACAGGAAGCGCGCCCAGATCGGCGCGATGACCGACGCCGCCGCCACATGGTTCGCGTAGATCCGCAACTTCCCCATGGGCCGCTGGCGCTCTTCGTTCAGGTGCTCGAGCGCGCCGGCGATCTGATCGATTGCCGGCCGCAGCCGCTCGAGCAGGCGCAGGCCGGCGTCGGTCAGCGAAACGCTGCGCGTGGTGCGGTGCAGCAGGCGCACCTCAAGACGCTCCTCCAGCTGCCGCATCGAGTGGCTGAGCGCCGAGGGGGTGACGCCCAGGCGCGATGCCGCGGCGCGAAAGCTCCGTTGATCGGCGACAGCGACGAATGCGGTCAGATTGGTCAGGTCACCCCGGTCCATTGCTGAGCTCCTCTCAACAGTCAATGCAACAGATATAGGCTTTTGATTTGTGTCCTGCATCAACACCTCAAGGCCACGCGGATTCGGACGCGGAAGGAGATCGCATGCCCGCCGACGCGAAATTGGCTTTGCTGCCCAAGGAAACGGCCGAGACGCCGGTCGCGAGACGCGAAGCGCCACAAAAGCCATCGGAGCGGCCGGCCGCGATCGCGGCCGCGCCCGAGAAGGCGGCGCCGCGTCCGCGCCGGCGGTGGACGCGGTGGACGTTATTCGCGCTCCTGCCGCTGGCGCTGATCGGCGGCGGCCTTTGGTACGTCACCGGGGGTCAGGTGATGTGGACGGACGACGCCTATGTCGAGGCCGACAAGGTCGGCATCTCGACCGACGTCTCCGGCATCGTCAAGGAGATTGACGTCGGCGAGAACCAGGAGGTCGCCGTGGGCCAGGTTCTGTTCCGCATGGACGATCTTCCGTTCCGGCTCGCGCTGGAGCGCGCCGCGGCCCAAGTCGGTATCGTCCGCAATGATCTGAACGCGCTCAAGGCAAGCTACGCAGACATGGAGGCGCAGATCAAGCAGGCCCAGTACGACGTCGAGTATTACGATCGCGAATTCCACCGGCAGCAGGACCTCGCGGCCAAGAACGTCGCCTCGCAGCAAACCTTCGATGCGGCGCGCCGCAATCTGCAGAACGCGCAACAGAAGCTGGCCTCTCTCAATCAGCAGCTCGCCGCGATTGCCGCCAACCTCAACGGCGACCCCGCCATCCCGGTCGAGCAGCACCCGCGCTATCGCGATGCCGTGGCACAGCGGGACGAAGCCGCCCGCCAGCTCGACCACGCCACGGTGAAGGCGCCGTTCGCCGGCATCGTGACGAACGTGCCCTCCATCGCCCCCGGCAAGTACCTGCAGGCCTCGATGACCGCCTTTTACCTCGTCGCCACCGACCATCTCTGGGTCGACTCGAACCCGAAAGAGACGGAGCTGACCTATGTGCGCCCCGGGCAATCGGTCACGGTGACGGTCGACACCTACCCGGACGCGGAATGGCATGGCACCATCGAGAGCATCAGCCCGGCGGCGGCCCAGGAGTTCGCGCTGCTGCCGGCGCAGAACACCAGCGGCAACTGGGTGAAGGTCGTGCAGCGCATCCCGATGCGGGTGCGCGTCGACACCAGCGATAAGAAGCTGCCGCCGCTGCGCGCCGGGATGAGCGTCGAGGTCGATGTCGACACCGGTCATGCGCGCGGCTTGCCGAGCTTCCTGAGCGCGTGGTTCGGCCACGCCCAGCGGCGGGGAGCGTGATGGCTGCGGCACCCGCGGCGGATGGCCCCAATCGCGCGGCGGTCACCGTCTGCGTGATCCTCGCCACGCTCATGCAGGCGCTCGACACCACCATCGCCAATGTGGCGTTGCCCTACATGCAGGGCAGCGTCTCGGCGACCCAGGACCAGATCGACTGGGTGCTGACCTCCTACATCGTGGCCGCCGCCATCATGACGCCGCCGACCGGCTTTCTCGCCGGCCGGTTCGGGCTCAAGCGGCTCTTCCTGGTCTCCGTCGCCGGCTTCACCGTCGCCTCGATGCTGTGCGGGATGGCGCAGTCCTTGACCCAGATCGTGCTGTTCCGGGTGCTGCAGGGGGCATTCGGCGCGGCGCTGGTCCCGCTGTCGCAATCCGTGCTGCTCAACATCAATCCGCGGGAGCGGCAGGGATCGGCGATGGCGCTCTGGGGCGTCGCGGTGATGGCCGGTCCGATCCTCGGCCCGGTAATCGGCGGCTGGCTGACCGCGAACTATACGTGGCGCTACGTCTTCTACATCAACCTGCCGATCGGCATTCTCGCCTTCCTCGGCATGCGGGTCTTCCTGACCGACACCCCGCGCAACGCCAGCGAAAAACTGGACTGGCTCGGTTTCGGGACGCTCAGCCTCGGCATCGGCGCCCTGCAGGTTCTGCTCGACCGCGGCGAGCAGCTCGATTGGTTCGGCTCCGGCGAGATCGTGATCGAGGCGATCATCGCCGCCGCGGCGTTCTACCTGTTCCTGGTCCACACCTTCACGGCCGACGATCCCTTCGTGAAGCCAGGCCTTTTCCGCGACCGCAATTTCGCGGCCGGCACCCTCCTGATCGCCATCGTCGGCCTCACCTATTACGCCTCGCTGGCGCTGCAGCCGCCCTATCTGCAGAACCTCATGAATTATCCGGTGGTCACCGCCGGCCTGGTGCTGGGCCCGCGCGGCATCGGCACCATGGCCGCGATGATGGTCGTCGGGCGGCTGGTCGGACGGGTCGATACGCGGTTTTTGCTCGCGGTCGGCCTCGGGCTGACGGCCTGGTCGTTCTACGCGATGACGGGCTGGACGCCGGACGTCTCACAATCGACGATCGTCGGCGTCGGCGTGGTTCAGGGCATCGGCCTTGGCTTCCTGTTCGTGCCGCTGAGCACGGTGGCCTTGTCCACGCTGGCGCCGCAGCAGCGCACCGAGGGCGCCGGGCTCTTCAGCCTGTCGCGCAATATCGGCTCGAGCGTCGGCATCTCGGTCGTCAACGCGCTGCTGACACGCAACACCCAGGTCAATCACGCCGATATCGTGCAGCACGTCACCGCCGTCAACCGCGCGTTCGAGGGTTCGGCGGTCACCCAATTCTGGAATCCGCTGACCGCGGCCGGACGGGCCGCGCTCGACGCCATGATCACGCGGCAGGCCCAGATCATCGCTTACATCGACGATTACAAGCTGTTGATGATCGCGACGCTCGTCGTGATCCCGCTGCTCATCGTGTTCAAGAGAGCGCCCGCCAGCGGCGGTCCGGATCATACGCTCGTCATGGAATGACACCAGGCGCTAGCTCGCGAGCAACAACAGCGAGGCCGGCGATTTCTCGAACACGGACGCGGCGGTGTCGCCGAAGAACAGCTTGTCGCCCGGCCGGCGCTGCACGCCCATGACGATGAGGTCATGGCCGCCGGCCTTGGCTTGCGCCAGAATGGCGGCGTCGGGCGCAACGTCGGAGCGCACGGCGGTCTTCACCGTCACATCGTAGTGGTCGGCCATCTGGACGATGTCTTTCAGTATTGCCTGCTCATGGCGGCGCTCGCGCGCGCGGCCCCGCCGCTTGGCATCGGCCCCGGTATTGGCGACATAGAGCGCGGTCATCGGGCAGTCGCAGGCGCGGGCGAGCTCGATGGCGACCTCCGCTGCGCGGCGCGAGACCTCGGTGCCGGCGACCGGGAGCAGAATGCTGAAACGGCTTCGATCCGGTGCTTTCAGATGCTCGCCTTGTCCCATCACGATCGCCAGCGGTCCCTCGAAGGCGAGAGCCATGCCGGCGATCTCGGGGTTGAACGCGCCGCCTCTCGATCTGGTGTTCTGCAGCCCGATGAACAGAAGGTCATAGCCCTTCTTGGCTTCGCTGGTGATCGTTTCCTCGATGGGGTCGGCTGAGGCCTTGCGAACCGTGATGTGGACCGAGGGCGGCTCGTCTTCGCCGGCTTCGGTCTTTTTGACTTCCGCGGCCGCCGCTTTCAGGGCCTGCGCGGCGGCCGTGTCCGCTTCGGCGTCCGGCTCGGAGCGTTGCTTCGATTTCTCCTGGCCGCCGGATTTGGACGGGACCTTGGGCAGGACGGTGGTGGGCAGGCCGCCGCGGCTCGCGATCAGGCCCGCGATATGGGAGGTGAACCTGCCGTTGGGGCTCTCGTCCACGACCAGCAGCAAGCGTTCGAGGTTTGGCACGAACCCTTTGGCCTCGAGCTCCTCGCGCTCCAGCCGCTCCCGTTCGGCCTTGCCGAGCGGAACCCGCGACAGGCTCCAGCGCAACATCGGCGGCATGGCCATGGTGGTGACGAACGCCATGGTGACGATCATGGTGAAAAGATTCTGCGTGAGCGCGCCCATCGACAGACCGATCGAAGCGACGATCACCTCGGTCGAGCCGCGCGCGTTCATGCCGCAGGCAAGCGCCAGCGCCTCGGGCCGTGTCAGCCCGCCGAGCTTGCCGCCGATGAAGGCGCCGGCGAACTTGCCGATGCTGGCGATCGCGATCAGGCCGGCCGCCAGGGCCAGGAGCTGCGGGTCGCGCAGAATCGTGAGATCGGCGCTCAGCCCCGCCACTCCGAAGAAGACCGGCATGAAGAACGCCAGGATCAGGCCGCGCAGCTGCTCGTCGATATGCTTGGTGAGGATCGGCGACTCGCCGATCAGAACGCCGGCCACGAAGGCGCCGAGCACGGTGTGGACGCCGATGAGATGCGTCGTCAAGGCCATGATGCCCATGATCACCAGGATGGTCGTGATCACCGGGAACTCGCTCTTGAAGTTATCGTTGGCCCATCGGATCAAATAGAAGACGGCCGGCCGCCCGATCGTGAAGCTCGCGACCAGGAAGATCGCCGTCCCCAGCACGCTCATGGCGACGTTGGCCAGGTTGATGGTGCCCGCCTGCGCGAGCCCAAGGGTGATGGCGATGATGATCCAGCCGATCGTGTCTTCCATGATCGCCGACGCCACGATCACCTGCCCGAGGTTGCGGCGCGTGAAATTCATCTCGCGCACGATCGCCGCCACGATCTTGATCGAGGAGATCGAGAGCGCGATGCCGAGGAACAGCGACGTCAGCAGACGCTTGCCGGGGTCCGGCAGCAGCGATTCCGGCAGGAACAGGCCCAGCGCCGCCCCGCAGGCGAACGGCACCGCAACCCCGGCCAGCGAAATGCTGGCGGCGGCGCGGCGCACCTTTCGGACCAGCTGGAGATCAGTCTCCATCCCGGTGAGCAGCAGCAGCAAGAGAATGCCGAACTGGGAGATGGCATCGATCATGCTCTTCTGATCTTTGGCGGCGGGAAACAGCCAATGTTGTGGGTCCGGCCACAACCAACCAAACAAGGAAGGACCCAGCAGAATGCCGGCGAGCAACTGCCCCATGACGGAGGGCTGGCCGATCCGCTGCATCGCCTCGCCCAAGAGGCGGCCGACCGCTATCAGGGTGATGAGCTGGGCGAGGAAGACGACTTCCGATGGGCCGCCGGCCGGACCATCGGCGGCGAAAGCGGCGGTTGTGCTCAGCGCCAGCAAGGCCGCGCAAGCCGGCACCCGGCCCCGGCAGGAGCGGAGCGCCAACGGGAGCCCGGCGGGAATGGTCATGATTGTAGGGGCGATGCGGCGGCTGGCCGCCGCGAAGAAACAGAATGTCAGCGGCCACTCAGGCCGAAATAGACGCTCAGGAGAACAAACGCAAGAACCGCACCTGCCGGCGCAAAGCCCAGGACGTAGCGAACCCCATGCCCGGTGACGCGGGCGCGGCTTCGTCGGTGGATTTGGCGACCGGCATGTCACTTTGCTGGCGGGAGTCCATTCAAGGCACTCTTAATGTCCCGAACGGTCCGCGCCGCGGCTGGCCTCGAACAGGAACCAGGTCCGCCGTTCGGCCCCGTCGATGAATTGCTCGAGCAGGCTCGTGGTCGCGACATCCTCGTGCTTGTCGGCGACCTTGTGAGCCGCCCGCATGGTCTGGATCATCGTCTTGTTGTCGGCCATGAGCTCGCTCAGCATTTCGAGCGGAGGAACGAAGTTATCGTCATTGTCCCTGATGCGCTTGAGCCTGGCGATCTGCCCGATCGAGCGCACCGTGGTCCCGCCGATCTTTCGCACGCGCTCGGCCAGCTCGTCCACGGTCTCCAGGATCTGCTGCGACTGCTCGTCGAGCAACAGGTGATAGCTGCGGAAATGCGGACCGCTGACGTGCCAATGAAAGTTCTTGGTCTTCACATAGAGCGCGAAGGTGTCGGCCAGGAGGGCGTTGAGCGCCTCCGAGACGGCGCCCACGGCCTCCGGCGACAGATCGGTCGGGGTATCGAGGGCGGGGGCTACGCGGCTCTTCTTGAGCTCCTGGACCTTGCTGCTCATGCGGCACCTCACAGTTGGAATGAGAACAGTTGAAATGAGAAACGGCGAACACCGGCTCGGCGGCCGGCCGCTCGCGCGGCAAATCTCTTGCCGCCAAGCTCATGCCGCCATGTGCGAACCCGACTTGGTCTTGGCGGCGTCCTCGAGCATCTGGGCGACGTGCTCCCAGTTGACCAGATGATCCAGGAACGCCTTGAGGTAATCGGGCCGCCGGTTGCGGTAGTCGATATAGTAGGCGTGCTCCCACACGTCGCAGCCGAGGATCGGCGCGCCGCCGTGCACGAGCGGACTTTCGCCGTTCGGCGTCTTCATGATGACGATCTTGCCGCCCTTGAGCGCCAGCCAGCACCAGCCCGAGCCGAACTGGCCGACGCCGGCCTGGATGAGATCTTCCTTCATCTTGTCGACCGAGCCCAGATCGGCCACGATCCGCTTCTCCAGCTTGCCGGGCATCTTGCCGCCGCCGTCCGGCTTCATCCATTTCCAGAAATGGATGTGGTTGTAATGCTGCCCGGCATTATTGAAGAGGCCGGCGTTCTTGCCGAACGATCCCTTCACCACCTCCTCGAGCGGCTTGCCTTCCCATTCGGTGCCTTTGAGGAGCTTGTTGCCGGTATCGACATAGGCTTTGTGATGCTTGTCATGATGGAATTCGAGCGTCTCGCGCGACATATACGGCGCCAGCGCATCATACGGATAAGGCAGATCCGGCAGGCTGAACGACATCGGCTTTTCCTCGCTCTTTGGTTGCTTGGGCGCAGGTCGCTGGTTGCCTGGGTAGTCCGATACTTGGCGCCGCGCGGCTGCGCCCCAAACGATTCGGCCTCCCCCGGGCGTAAACGAATGCCCGGGGGCGTGAGTTCCGCGGCGATCCATGAAATTCCTCTGCCTCTGGGCTGCTCAAAGTGTTGCATTATTGCGGTTTCCGACGGAGAACCGGCTTCCGTCCCCGCCTCGCAAGGGCGGGGCGCGCTTTCGCGGGCGCAAGCGTTCTTGAAAGAGCTTCGGGATCGCACGCGCGGGACCGATCGGTCGAGGGGATCAAAATGGGTAAAATCGTTGCAATCGGGCAGAGCCCCAAAGCCAAGGCGGCGGCCCGTCCGGCGGCCGCCGATCGGCCGTCGCGCTCCGATGCCGAAGACGCGGTGCGCACGCTCATTCGCTGGGCAGGCGACAATCCGGATCGCCAAGGATTGCTGGGAACGCCCGCCCGCGTCACCCGCGCCTACGAGGAGTGGTTCTCGGGCTACCGGGAAGAACCGCGTGACTACCTCAGCCGCACCTTCGACGAAGTCGCCGGCTATGACGAGATGGTGGTGCTGCGCGACATAACATTCGAGTCGCATTGCGAGCATCACCTCGCCCCGATCATCGGCCGCGCCCATATCGGCTATCTTCCGCGTCACCGCGTCGTTGGAATCTCCAAGCTCGCAAGACTTGTCGATGTCTATGCCAGGCGCCTTCAAATCCAGGAGAAAATGACCGCGGAAATCGCCTCTTGCCTGGACGGCGTGCTCAAGCCATTCGGGGTCGGCGTGGTCATCGAAGCGGCGCACCAATGCATGACCACCCGGGGCGTCCACAAGTCGAGCGTCACCATGGTGACAAGCCAGATGTTGGGCATATTCCGCAAGCGCGTGGAGACACGGCAGGAATTCCTGTCCGCCATCCGCCTGCACGGCGCCGTCCAGACCTAGCTTCATGACCGGTCCCCGCCGCATCGAAGGTTACGCCATCGCTTCTGCCGACGGCATGATCGCGAATGCCGCCGGCCTCATGCCGGACGAGCTCAAGTTCGATGCCGATCAACGCTTCTTCGCGCATGGGCTCGCGGGCGTCGATGCGGTGGTGCATGGCGCCCACTCCCATGAGCAGCAGCCCAGTTCGCATTTGCGCCGGCGGCTGATCCTGACCCGGGAAGTTCCCGCGCTGGCGACCGATCCCGCGAACGAGAAAGCGCTGTTCTGGAACCCGGCGGGCGCTTCGTTCGAGCAGGCCTGGGCGGCGCTCGGAGTACCCGACGGCAGTCTCGCGGTCATCGGCGGCACCGACGTGTTCGGGATGTTCCTGCCCCGCTATGACATCTTTTACCTGTCGCGAGCGCCGCGCGTTTCACTGCCCGGCGGGCGACCGGTCTTTCCGCAAGTGCCGGAGCGCAGTCCGGAAGCGGTGCTGGCCAGCCACGGCCTCGCGCCCGGCCCGGCGCAGGTGCTCGATGCGGCCAGCGACGTGAGCGTGGTCGCGTTCGCCCGGCAGGCGCTAGGTTAGCGCAACGCAGGAGTGGTCTTGGGCGGGACCCGATGGTGTGTCGCCTGCTCGTAGGAATAGGCCAGCTTGAGCAGTGTCGGTTCGCTGTAGGGCCGGCCGAAGAACGTGATGCCCACCGGCAGATCGTCGGCGGTAAATCCAGCCGGCACGGTCATCGAGGCGGCGTAGACCAGGAACGTGTTCAGCGTCGGCACACCCCTGTTGCTCGCGTAGGGCGGATTGATTCCGTCCTTGATGAGCGTGGGCTGGTGCTCGACCGACTTGTGCACGATGGCGTCGAGCCTGTTGTCGGCCATCACCTTGAGCACGTTGTAGGTCAGCTGCTCCCGGGCCAGAAGAAATTCGAGGTACTTGGCATGGTCCAGCGCCGGGAGCGGGTTCTTCCACTGGTCTGCCTTGAAGGGCGGAAAGCTCTTGCCGATGTCGGGGGAATTGGCGATGTCCTGGCGCGTCTTGAGCGGCGAGTCCGGGTTGCGGGCGAGATATAACCGCAGGGCCTGATCGTCCATGGCCGGATTGCGAGCCCTCTTCGCCAGCAGCGTCTTGAGGTCCGGGATCACGATCGGATCGATAATGACGGCTCCGGCGCTCTTTAATTCCGCGATATTCTTCTCGAAGACGGCATCGACCTTCTTGAAGTCCTCCGAGCCGGGCTCACTGGCGACGCCGATCGGCTCGCGCAGAATCCCGATCCGCGCCCCCTTCAGGCCGTCCTTGTCCAGGAATCGGGTGTAGCTTCCCTCGGTTTTTCCGATCCCGAGGGCTGTCACCGGATCCTCCGGGTCGTATCCGGCCATGCCGTCCAACACGCTGGCCAAGTCCTTCACGTTGCGCGCCATGGGGCCCATCTGCGCAACCGGAGACGGGTATCCGTCCCACATGCCGCTGCGGCTCACCAAGCCGGGAGTCGGCCGCAGCGCCACGACCGCATTCCACGCTCCCGGGCGGCGGATCGAGGCGAGCGTTTCTTCGCCCAGGGCGACGGTCGTGAGGTTCGCCGCTACGGCGGCGCCGGAGCCGCCCGACGATCCGCCGACGGTGCGCTCCAGGTCGTACGGGTTACGCGTGACGCCGAACATCGAGCCATAGGTGTCGCCGGCGGCATACTCGCTCAGCGTGGTCTTACCGAGGATGATCGCTCCCGCTTTGCGCAGCCGTTCCACCGCGAACGCGTCCCTGGGCGGCCGGTAATCCTTGAACACGAGCGTGCCCAGCGTCGTGGGCATGCCCGCCGCGTCGATTTCATCTTTGACCAAAACCGGGATGCCGTGCAGCGGACCGACAAAGCCCGAGCGCTTGTACGCGGCATCAAGCCTGTCGGCCTCGTCCAACGCATTTGGGTTGAGCGTGATGATCGAGTTGATGGTCGGACCGCTCTTGTCGTAGGCGTTGATCCGGTCGAGATAAGCCTGCACCAACTGATGAGCGGTCAACGTGCCCGACGCGTAAGCCGCATGGATATCGTCGATCGACGTCTCGACGATTTGAAAAGATGGAGCCATGTTCCTGCTGTCCTGAGCATGACCGAGAGGCGGGTCCATTGCCGACAGCGCCACGGCGACGACGGCCGCTGCCGCATGCATCTTCTGCTTTTTCATCCGAAGGGTCCCGATCGCATCTCGCCGACGAGGGAACAGGCTACACCCCCGGCATGTCAATTACACCACCGGCATGCCAATACAGCTCGATACAGCGTCATCGTTATTTGGTCGGCAAGCCGCAATTGCCGACGCTGTTACCAGCCGCGATAACCGCGACCCCACGGGCGCTCGTATCGTCCATAGCCGCGGGCGACATACGGACCATAGGCACGATCGCCGTAGATGGGCCCATAATGCCGTCCCCAATAATAGGGGCTCGGCCTGATCACCACGGGTGGCGGGGCGTATTCGTAGTAGGCCGGCGGCGGCGGATAGCCATACGCAACCGGCGGCGGATAGACGTAATTCTCCTCGACCGGCGGACCGCCATGGTAATTCGGTGGAGGTGGTAGGATTTGGGCTTGCGGTGCCGGAATGTCAGCCGCCCTCGCCAATCCGATTCCTGCACCGCCCAAAGCGATTGCTGCTAAAGCCGCCGCGCAAGCTCGCTGCAAAATGCTCCGCATTGTCTTAACCTCTCTCATTCAGGGACGCCGACGCAACCACGCGCGTACTCGATTCCCTCGAAGCGGCGAAATTAGAGCGGCGGAAAGGCATATATTCGTAATTTCTAGCGGATGCGGGGAAAGGCGCTGCACTGGGTCGCGTCGATCGTGATCGCCACCGGTTCGCCGAGCTTGAATTGCTGCAGCGGATGGGTCTGCACCCGCAAAACCGGGCCCGACGGCAGCGCGACCTCATACTCGCTGAGATTGCCCAGGAAGACGTGGTTGGTGACCTTGCCGAGCGTGACTTTGGCAAGCGTTTCCGGGTCCGGCGCCGGCGCCAGCGAGATGTTTTCGGGACGGATGGCCACATCCACCGGCTCGCCCACCGCGAGCCCATCTATTCCGGCGATCGCGACGGTAAGATCGGGCGCCAGTTCGACGCTGGCGAGGCCGCTTCTCGTATCGCGGATGCGGCCCGGCACCAGGTTCACCAGCCCCATGAAATCAGCCACCATGCGGTTGGCCGGATGCGCATAGACCCCGAACGGCGTGCCGTATTGCTGCAGCCGGCCGCCGCTGATCACCGCCACCTGATCCGACAGCGCCAGCGCCTCGGCCTGGTCGTGGGTGACGTACACGAAGGTGATGCCGGTGCGGCGCTGGAGCTGCTTGAGCTCGGTGCGCATGCGCTCGCGCAGCTTGGCATCGAGATTGGACAACGGCTCATCGAGCAGCAGGATGCCGGGCTCGACCACCAGCGAGCGCGCCAGCGCCACGCGCTGCTGCTGCCCGCCCGACAGCTCGGCCGGATAGCGCTGCTCGAGCCCGCCGAGATTCACCAGCGCGAGCATGTCGGCGACCTTTTGGCGGGCGGCCGCCGATGCGAGCTTGCGCAGCTTGAGGCCGAAGACGACGTTTTCGAACACGGTCTTGTGCGGCCACACCGCGTAGTTCTGGAACACCATGCCCATGCCGCGCTCCGCCGGCGGCACGACCGCCTGCGGCGACGACAAACGCCGGCCGGCGACCTCGATGGTGCCGGAATCCGGCGTGATGTAGCCGGCGATCAGGCGCAGCGTCGTGGTCTTGCCGCAACCCGACGGGCCGAGCAAGGTGACGAACTGGTTGTCCTTGATGTCGAGATCGAGATCGGCGACGGCGGCGAGCGAACCGTCGTCCGCGCCGAAACGCTTCGACAATCCGCGGATCGTGATCCCGGCCATGCTTAAGTCCCTGTCCCCGGCGCGGCATGATGTGCGGCATCGCCGCGTCCCAGGATGCGGCCGCCGCCGATCCTGGTGGCGAGCCAGATCGCGGCGCTGACGATGACCATGTTGATCATGGCGAGCGCCGCGACCGGCTCGATATAGCCGGTCTCGTAGAGATTGTAGATCGCCACCGCCAGCGTGATCGAGCTCGACGAGAACAGGAGGATCGACGCGCTCAGCTCCTGGATGACCGGCACGAACACCAGGAGCCAGCCGGCGAACAGTCCCGGCCGGATCAGCGGCAGCGTCACCTCGCGCATGGTGGTCAGCCATGAGGCGCCGAGAATTTGCGCGCTCTCCTCGAGCGAAGGATCGACCTGGCGCAGCGCCGCGTTGGCGGCGCGGACGCCGAGCGGAATGTAGCGGCCCATATAGGCGAGCAACAGGATCGCCAGCGTGCCATAGAGCGCGACCGGCAGGGCGAGCCAGAACTGGATCAGCGCCACCGCCATCACGATGCCGGGAAGCCCGAGCGGAATGAGCGCGAAATAATCGAGCAGCCGGCGGCCGGGAATCCTGGTGCGCAAATCGATCCAGCCGATCACCGCCCCCAGCAGCACCGCGCCGCTGGCCGCCAGGGTGGCGAGCAGGAGGCTGTTGAGAATGGCGCGGCGGGTGACGTCGTAGTCGAACAGGATGAACTTGTAGTTGGCGAGCGTGAGGCCCTTCCAGAAATCGAGACCCCAGGATTTCGAGAACGAGACCGCGATCAGCGTCGCATAGGGGGCGAGGATCGACACGATGAAGACGACGATGCCGAAGCCGAGCAGCACAAAGCGCCAGCGGCCGAGCCGCAATAGCGCAAGCCGCGCGCCCTTGCCGGCGAGCGTGACATAGGAGCGCCGGGCCAGGAAGGCGCGCTGCAGATACAGCGCCACGATGGTGATGAGCACGAACACCAGCGAGAGCGCGGAGGCCAGGCCGTATTCGGGCGGATAGTCGAACAGCGCATAGATGCGGGTGGGCAGCGTCACGATGCGGCCGGGCAGACCGATGATCGCCTGCGAACCGAACAGCGCGATGGCGTTGACGAAGCCGAGCAACGTTCCGGAGAGAACCGCGGGCGCCACCAGCGGCGCCGTGATCGCGAACGCGGTGCGCAGCTTGCCGGCGCCGAGAATCTGCGCGGCTTCCTCGTAGGAGGCGTCGACCGATTGCAGCGCGCTCGCGGCGAGCAGATACACGAACGGAAACGTGTGCATCACCGTGACCAGGACGAGGCCCGGCATGGAAAAGATGTTGAACGTCAGCCAAGGCAGGCCGGCGACGTCGCGCAGTAGGACATTGATGAGGCCGGCATTCGGGCTGAACAGATAGGTGAAGGCGATCGCGGTCAGGAACGGCGGCGACAGATAGGAAAGCGTCGCGGTCAGCTGCAGCAAAGGCTTCGCCGGCACGTCGGTGCGGCTCACCGCCCAGGCCAAGGTGAGCCCGATGATGGTGCTGAACAGGCCGGTCCAGGCGCCGAGCATGAGCGAGTTCTTGAGGGCGGTGACGTAGAGGCGGCCGGTCAGCACCTCGGCGAAATGTTCGAGGCTCAGGCCCTGCTCGCCGCGCACGCTGCCGAACAGGAGCGACATGAGCGGCAGCACGACCAGGATCACCAGCGCGGCGACGGCGCCGCCCATCACGAAGTGCTCGGGCCGAGGCTTGCGCCGCGCCGCGTGCGATGGCGGCGCAGGACTTGGCTCCTCACCCGACATCGCGTGGCCCGCCCTGCTTCAGACTGTCATCCCCTGTATCAGCCCGCCCATGGGGAGGCCAGCGCATCTCCGCGGCGCCGGACGCGCCCTGTAGAGATCTCTCGCGGGCCTTTAAGCCATTGATTGTGGCCAAGTATTCTCATTCGTCGGGTTGCAGATCGGGCCGCAAGATTCCGCCCCTTATTGCTGCGGCAGGGCCGGCCGTCGGGGCCGAAACGCCCAACATTTCCTTTATTTAAGTGGCCTGCGGGGCCGAGTTTGATAATTTGCGGCCGGAGCGTCCCGGGAACAGCGCTCCGATGCTGGTCGGGCAAGTTCCAGTCACCGGCGTCGGTAGGCATTGAAGGCCAATCATGATTTTTGCACGCGATGGCGTGGATCAGTCGGGAGGGTTGACGGCCCTCGCCAGCCAGCCAGCTGATGTCCGGGGCTGGCCTGCGGCCAGACGCCGGCCATGATGCGAGCATTGCGGCGCTTCGCCATCGTGGTCTTGCTCGCCGCTCTGGGCGGAGCAGCCTATTGGTATCTCGGTCCCGGACAGCCGTCCCAGCAACAGCAGAAGCAAGCTCAGCAGAAGGGGCCGGGGGGATTTAGACGCGGCGGCGGCAATCCCAACGACACCGTTCCGGTCCTGGCGGTGGCGGCGCGCCTGGCCGACGTGCCGGTCTATCTGGACGGCGTCGGCACCGCCAAGGCGCTCAACACCGTGCTGGTGCGCTCGCAGGTCGACGGCAAGCTGATGAAGATCGACTTCAAGGAGGGCCAGGAGGTCACGCAAGGATCCGTCATCGCCAAGATCGATCCGACCATCTACCAGGCGCAATACGATATCACGGTCGCCAAGAAGGCGCAGGACGAAGCGCAGCTGGCCAATGCCAAGCTCGATCTCGAGCGCTACGTCAGGCTCGCTGCCACCAACGCGGTGCAGAAGCAGCAGGTCGACACCCAGAAGGCGCTGGTCGACCAGCTCACCGCGCAGACGCAGTCCGACCAGGCCTCGATCAACAACGCCAAGGCGAACCTCGACTATACCGACGTGGTGGCGCCGCTGACTGGGCTGACCGGCATCCGTCAGGTCGACGAGGGCAACATAATCCATGCCTCCGACGCTACCGGGATCGTGACCATCACCCAGATCAAGCCGATCGCGGTGCTGTTCAATCTGCCGCAGCAAAATCTTCCCGATCTCAACAAAGGCATGGCCGCGGGACAACTGCCGGTGCAGGCGATCGGCGCCGACGGCACCACGGTGATCGACAGCGGCAGGGTGGTGGTCATCAACAACCAGGTCGACCAGACCACCGGCACCGTCCAGCTCAAGGGCGAGTTCGCCAATTCCAATGTCCAGCTTTGGCCGGGACAGTTCGTCAATATACGGGTTCTGATCAATACGCTGCGCCAAGGCGTCGTGGTTCCGACCGCAGCGGTCCAGCGCGGGCCCGACGGCACGTTCGTCTATGTGGTCAAGGACGACAGCACGGTCGCGGTGCGCTCCGTCATGGTGCAGCAACAGGACGATGTCCAGGCCGTGATCGCGAGCGGCCTGATGGCGCCGGAACGCGTGGTCACCACCGGGTTCGGGCGGCTTGCGGACGGCACCCGGGTCGAGGTGACGAGCGCCGAGGAAGCGGGCC
>DASXXS010000282.1:0-17823 GCA_036502925.1 Xanthobacteraceae bacterium | reverse complement strand
TGTGTACAAATGAACAAAAACGCACAGGATGCTGACATGCCCGACAGTACGACGCTCACGGTTCGTCTCGACCGATCTGTGAAGAAGCGGCTCGAAGCTGCGGCTGCCCGCATCCGTCGCAGCAAGTCGTTTCTCGCCGCTGAAGCGATTGAGGAATATCTCGCCGTTCAGGAATGGCAGATCGAGGCCATCAGGCGGGGGATAGAGGCCGCCGACCGCGGCGAGCTGGTGCCGCATGATCAGGTCAAGGCCTGGGCAAAATCGATTACTGCACACCGCCGGCGACGCCCGCGGGCCAAATGAATCTGCTTTGGACCGAACTGGCGCTCGCGGATCTTGCAGCGCTCTACGAGCATATTTCTGCCGATAATGTAGTCGCGGCCGATCAAATGCTCAACCGGATCGTCCTGCTTGCGGAGGCTCAGTTATCGCGCATGCCGGAGTCTGGTCGCTTGGGGCGCGTGCCGAATACCCGCGAGCTCGTCGTCACCGGCTCGCCGTACTTTCTCCCCTACCGGATCGTCGGCGAGACAATTCAAGTCTTGCGCGTGATCCATGGCGCCTGCCGCTGGCCCGAGAAGCAGTAGATACTCGGAATAGGCGGTAGGCGTTCTACTCTGATTCCAATCGCCCCGCCGTGGCGCGCGCCCTGCGCGTTGCGCATCCGCAATGGTGGATCAGGCCAACGGTGCTGGGAGGATTGACCGAGGATTCCGGAGGGCCTTCCAGGGTGGGCATCAGGTAGCCTAATACCTCCATTTTGGCAGAACGAATTCGATTTTCCTGAATGAAATCAACAGCGCGAGCAAAGTCACTGTCTCTGCACGGAGATTTTGACTTTTTCAGCCCTTCCGCTTGCCCCCGAGCGTCCTGATCGCCTGTTCGACGCTGCGGAATATGTGGTCGGCTCCCAGCAGGTCGACCAGCCCCAAGCGCTCGAACGATTCCTGCGCGCGGACGGATTCGAGCCGCGCCACCGCGAAATCCACGCCGTCGGCGCGGCAGGTGCGGATCACCTCGGAGAGCACGTCGGCGGCCGTGAAGTCGATCGCCACGATGCTGCCCGCCTCCAGCACGACCAGGCGCACGTTGCGCCCCGCCCGCGCCACGGCATCCAGGATGCCGCGGCGGAACTCGTAGGCGTTGAGAAAGGACAGCGGTGCCTGGAACGCCATCACCAGGACGCCGTCCTCCTTCTCGCCTTGCACGGTTTCGTGCGGCGGCCACCAGATCGTGGTGCCCGGCACCCGCACGAATTCGATCGGTTGGGCGCGCGTGATGATGAAGACGCCGTGCAGCAGCGAAAGAAAGATGCCGACGACGACTCCGTTCTCGATCGGCAACAGCACGATGGCGGTCATGGTCGCCAGGACCAGGACAAACTCGCCGGGCGCGCGCCGATAGATTTCGACGAATGTCTGCAGCCGAAAGATGCGCTGCGCCACGAACAGAAGCATGCCGGCGAGCGCCGTTTCGGGCACGTGCGCCAGAAGCGCGGTGCCGAAGCTCGCGAGCGCCAGGATGATCGCGAGCGCCAGCAGCCCCGCGAGCTGGGAGCGCGCGCCGATCTCCGCCACGATAGCGGTGCGGGGCGGGCTGGCGTTGACCGGAAACGCGCCGGCGAGGCCGGCCAGCACGCTGCCGGCCCCGGCCCCGATGAAATCGCGATCGACGTCCGGCGGCTCGCCGGGCGAAGGGAAGGAGCGTGTCGTCAGCGCGGTCTGCGTCATGACGACCAGGCTGACCACGATCGCCAGCGGCACAAGCGCATAGACCTGCGCGAGGTCGACGGCCGGCAGCGCCAGGCGCGGCAGTCCGGCCGGAACGGCGCCGAGCACGGCTATTCCGTATTTCTCCAGGCCGAAGGCCGCAACCGCCGCGGTCGCCGCCAGCAGGGCGATCAAGGCGCCGGGAATGCGCGGGTTCCACCTTTCGCAGCCGAACGTGACCGCCAGAACGCCAAGCCCGAGCGCGACCGAGAGCGGATTGACGGCATCGAGATGGTTCGCCAGCGCGGCCATGCGTTGGTAGACGTTGCCGCTGATGTTCGGCACGCCCAGAACGGTCGGCACCTGCGACAAGATGATATGGACCGAAATGCCGGCCAGAAAGCCGGTGATGACGGGCTTGGACAAGAGATCGGCGATCCAGCCGAGCCGAATGATGCCGCCGGCGACCAGGATCGCGCCGACCAGGAGCGCTAGCGCCCCGGCGAGCCCGGTGTAGTCCTGCGATCCGGACGCGGCGAGCAGCGCGAGGGTGCCGGCAAATATCGGCGTGATGGTGGAATCCGCCCCCACCGACATGAGGCGGCTCGATCCGAAGGCGGCGAAGCCGAGCGTGCCGGCGATGAAGGCGAAGAACCCGATCTGCGGCGCGAAGCCGCCGAGTCGAGCGGTCGCCATCTGCTCCGGGATGGCGATGGCGGCGAGCGTCAATCCGGCCGCCAGGTCGCGGTTCAGGTCCGCCGCCGTCAGGCCGCGCAACGTTCGGAACAGGGGCCAGTAATCAGGCATCAGTAATCAGTAATCGGTAATCAGCGATGGGACATCGGGCATGACGGCTGGCTCGTTCTGGTCACTGACGACTGATCACTGACCTCTGACTCTTACTGCTCGATCCTGGCCCCCGACAATCGCACGATCGCGGCCCATTTCGGCAGCTCGCTGGCGATGAGCCCGGCGAATTCCCGCGGCGATCCGGTCTGCGCAATGGCGCTGAAGCGCGCCAGGCCGGCCTTCGCCGCCGGCGATGCGAGGCTTTCGTTGATCGCGCGGTTGAGCATGTTGACGATCGCCGCGGGCGTGCCGGCCGGCGCCACCACGCCGGTCCAGGCATCGACGGTGAAATCCGCAAAGCCGCTCTCGACCAGCGTCGGCACCTCCGGCAGCTCCGGCCAGCGTTGCGCGCGCGCCAGCGCCAGCGGCCGCAGCTTGCCGTCCTGGATCAGCGGAAACAGCCCGGTCAGGCCATCGATGGTGAATTGCGTCTCACCGGCCAGGAGATCGGTCACCGAGGCGGCCGAACCCTTGTAGGGCACGTAGACCACATCGATGCCGGCCCTGGTCTTGAACAGCGTCGAGAGCAGGTGCGGGGGCGTGCCGATCGAGGCGCCGTAATTCAGCTTGCCGGGATTGGCCTTGGCATAGGCGATGAGCTCGCCGACCGTCTTGGCCGGGACCGAAGGGGCGACCACCAGCACGTGCGGCAGCAGCGCGACCGCGCCGATCGGCACGAAGGCCTTGCGGATGTCCACATCGAAATTGGCATAGAGCGCGGGCGCGACCGCGAGCGAGCCCGACGATCCGAACAGCAATGTGTAGCCGTCGGGCTCGGCGCCGGCGGCGCCCCTGGTGCCGAGCATCGAGCCGGCGCCCGGACGATTGTCGATGACCACCTGCTGCCCGAACCGCTCCGACAATTGCTGGCCGAGCAGGCGGGCCATCGTGTCGATCGGCCCGGCCGGCGGGTAGGGCACGATCATCTTGATCGGACGGCTGGGATAGGTTTGCGCCGCCGCGGACACCACCGCGCCGTTGGCCGCGGCCAGCGCGAGCGGTGCGACAACAAGGCTGCGTCGGGTGAGCATGGTCCTAGTTCGAGCGCGCGATGCAGAACTCGACCGTTTCCTCGAGCGCCTCCTTCATGGCCGACGCCGGAAACAGCGCCAGCGCATCCTTGGCGATCGCCCCATAGTGGCGCGCACGCTGGATCGTGTCTTCGAGCGCGCGGTGCTTGGCCATCAGGCCGATCGCGTGCTCGAGGTCGGCCTCAGTCGCATCGCCGTCCTCGAGCGCGCGGCACCAGAACGCGCGCTCGCCTTCCGAGCCGCGGCGGAACGACAGCACCACCGGCAGCGTGATCTTGCCTTCGCGGAAATCGTCGCCGACATTCTTGCCGAGCTTGGCCGCCTTGCCGCCATAGTCGAGCGCATCGTCGACGAGCTGGAAGGCGATACCGAGATTCATGCCGAAGGAGCGGCAAGCCGACTGCTCGGCCTTGGGGCGCGAACCCAGCGCCGGACCGACCTCGCAGGCGGCGGCGAACAGCTCGGCGGTCTTGCCGCGGATGACCGAGAGGTATTCATCCTCGGTGGTCGCCGTGTTCTTGGCGGCCGCAAGCTGCATCACCTCGCCCTCGGCGATGATGGCGGCGGCCGACGACAGGATCTCGAGCGCGCGCAGCGAACCGACCTCCACCATCATCTTGAAGGCCTGGCCGAGCAGGAAATCGCCGACCAGCACGCTCGCCTCGTTGCCCCAGAGCATGCGGGCGGCAAGCCGGCCGCGGCGCATCTCGCTCTCGTCCACGACATCGTCATGCAGCAGCGTTGCGGTGTGCATGAACTCGACCGCAGCCGCCAGCCTGACGTGACCGTCGCCCCCATAGCCGGCCAGCTGGGCCATGGCCAGCGTGAGCATCGGCCGCAACCGTTTGCCGCCGGACTCGATCAGGTGCTTGGCGATCTCCGGGATCATCGTCACCTCCGATCCGGTCCGCGACAGGATGGTGGTGTTGACCCGCTCCATGTCGGCAGCCACGAGCTTGATCAGCGGGGCGATCGAGGGCGAGGACGGGCTTTCGAACGGGACGATGACGGCCAAAGCGGCGCTCCGCATGGAGGGACGCGCGAGCATAGAAACGCTATGGTGGGGGGGCAAGCACGCAAAATGTCCTAAGTTACGCAAAATGTCCTAAAGCGAGTCGCCGAGGAACGATGTTCAAAGCCGAGGGGATGCCGGCGGCCGCCGCCGGGCTCGATCTCGCTGGCCAGCGGATCGCGGTCCTGGTGCCCTGCTTCAATGAAGAGGTCGCCATCGCCAAGGTGGTGGCGGACTTCCGGGCCGCCCTGCCGGAAGCCATGATCTACGTCTATGACAACAATTCCACCGACCGCACCGTCGAGGTGGCCCGCGGCGCCGGTGCCGTGGTCGGCCGCGAGACGCATCAGGGCAAAGGCAATGTGGTGCGGCGGATGTTTGCCGATGTGGATGCCGACGTGATGGTCCTGGTGGACGGCGATGCCACCTATGACGCGGCGAGCGTCCGCGGCTTGATCGCAAGACTGCTCGAAGATCGGCTCGACATGGTGGTCGCGGCCCGCGTCGATCGCGATGAGACCGCCTATCGGGCGGGTCATCGGCTCGGGAACCGGCTGTTCTCGGCTTCCGTCGCTTGGGTCTTCAACGCCACCTTCACCGACATCCTGTCCGGCTACCGCGTGTTCTCGCGGCGATTCGTCAAGTCGTTTCCGGTTCTCTCGCGCGGCTTCGAGATCGAGATCGAGCTTGCCGTCCATGCGCTCGAGCTCGAGCTGCCGACGGCCGAGATTGCGACGCCGTATTATGCACGCCCGGAGGGGTCGGCGTCGAAGCTCAGCACCTGGCGCGACGGACTTCGCATTCTTTCGACCTTTCTCAACCTCTACCGCAGCGAGCGGCCGCTGGCGTTCTTCGGGGTTTTGGGCGTCGCCCTCGCGGTCGTGTCGGTGGCTCTGGCGATACCGGTCTTTGCGACCTATCTGGAGCAAGGCGTGGTGCCACGCCTTCCAACCGCGATCCTCTCGACCGGCCTGATGCTGCTGGCCTTTCTTTTCGCGGTTGCGGGCCTCATTCTTGATACGGTGACCAGGGGCCGGCGCGAGACCAAGCTGCTCGCCTATCTGGCGCAGCAGGCGCCCGGCCATGATCACGACCGCCGGCGGCCGTGAGGGGAGGGAGCGTGCGCGAGCTGGTACGTACCAATGATGCGGTCCTGGTCTCCGCGATCGCGGCGCTGCTGGATGGCGCCGCCATCCCGCACCTGGTGTTCGACCAGAACATGAGCGTGCTCGAGGGCTCGATCGGAATCCTGCCGCGCCGGGTCCTGGTCGCCGAGGAGGACGCCGCCGCGGCGCGCCGGCTGCTGGAAGCGGCGGGGCTTGGCCACGAGCTGCGTCCCGATGCGCGCTGAGCCGGGCATGACGCAGGAGAGCCATGATGCAGGAAGGGCCTGGCGCTTTGACCGAGGACACGATGCTCGGCGGCGCCTTGCGCCTGCGGCAGCCGCGGCGCGGACATCGGGCCGGGCATGATGCGGTGCTGCTGGCGGCCGCATGCCCGGCGCTATCCGGCGAGCACGTGGTCGACCTTGGCGCCGGCGTGGGCGCCGCCGGCCTCGCGCTGGCGGCCCGGACCGCCGACATTGCGGTCACCCTCGTCGAAATCGATCCCGAGCTGGCGGCGCTCGGCGCCGAAAACGCGCAGCTCAACGGATGGGCGGGGCGGGTGAGGTCCATTGCCCTCGACGCGGGTGCCCCGGCCCGCGCCTTTGCGGCGGCCGGGCTGGTACCGGATTCGGTCGCCCGGGTGCTGATGAACCCGCCGTTCAACGATCCGCTGCGGCAGAGAACCTCGCCGGACCGCCGCCGCCGCCTCGCCCATGCGGCACCGCGCGAAACATTAGCGGCCTGGATCAGGACCGCGGCGCGGCTCCTGCGCCCGCACGGCACGCTCACCGTAATGTTTCGGGCGGACGGCTTGGTCGATCTCGCCCGGCTGCTGGATTCCGTCTTCGGCGCGGTCGTGATCCTGCCGGTCTACCCGAAGCCGGATCAGCCCGCGATCCGCATCCTGGTGCGGGCCACCAAGGCGAGCCGCGCACCGCTCGCCCTGTTGCCGGGACTCGTTCTCAACGACGCCGCCGGACATCCGACCCCGCAAGCCGAGGCCGTGCTGCGGGCCGGCGCAACGCTTCCGCTCGCCCAAAGCTGAGCCAATCGCGCCCGTGTCCGGGGGAGGCCGGCCGTGCCCGCAAGTTGTGCAGGGTGCTTGCGCTTGTGGCGGCAGCGCCAGCGTGATCAGGCTGCCGGCTTGGGCTGCTCGTCTCGCTCCCGGCGGTGGGAAGCCGCTGCAATTGCGCTGAAAAGGACCATCAGAATGAGTATTTTCATTGGTGGCTTCACCGTTTCCCCTGTGACCCCTCGAGCCCGCCCGATCATTCGATGCAAGCCTTCGCCTGCAAATTACGTTCCAACCGTGAGGAAATGGTAACTTGAGCGGCCCGCACGCGAGGCCTATCTGGTCATGATGGCTGAAACCGGGATGTCCGAAGGCTTTCTGAGGGTTCTTGCCGGCGCCCGCGCGCTGGTGCGGCCGCTTGTTCCCAAGCGGTTTCGGGGCGACATCCCGGTCGTACCGGTGGTGCGGCTGAGCGGCGTGATCGGTTTCTCGACTCCGCTCAAGCCCGGCGTCACGGTCGCCGGCATGGCGCGTCCGCTCGAGCGGGCCTTCGACATGCGAAACGCCCGCGCGGTCGCTCTCGTGATCAATTCGCCGGGTGGCTCGCCGGTGCAGTCGCATTTGATCTACCGCCGCATCCGCCAGCTGGCGGAGGAGAAGAACCGGCCGGTGATCGCCTTCGTGGAGGATGTCGGCGCCTCCGGCGGCTATATGGTGGCCTGCGCGGCCGACGAGATCATTTGCGACGTCTCCTCGATCGTTGGATCGATCGGCGTGATCGGAGGCTCCTTCGGCTTTCCCAAGCTGATGGAGCGGCTCGGCATCGAGCGGCGCCTCTACACAGCCGGTGAGCACAAGGCCACGCTCGATCCGTTCCTGCCCGAAAATCCCGACGACGTGGAGCGGCTCAAGGCGCTGCAGAAGGAAATTCACCAGGGTTTCATCGCGCTTGTGAAGGAGAGCCGCGGCGCGCGGCTCAAAGGCCCGGAAACGACCCTGTTCTCCGGCGAATATTGGTCCGGCACCAAGGCGATCGAGCTCGGCCTTGCGGACGGCATCGGCGACCTGCGCTCGACATTGCGGACGCGCTTCGGCGAGGAGGTGATGACCCCGCTTGTCGCGCCGGAACGAAGCCTGTTTGGTCGCGTGCGGCCGGGAATTGGCAGCGACCGCGATGCGCTCGGTCCGGGCGGGTTTGATCCGCTGTCGCACGGCGCGGAGCTCGCCGGCGGCATCATCTCGGCGCTGGAAGCCCGCGCGCTCTGGGCGCGTTACGGACTGTAATTCCCGATCATTCCTCGGGCTTGATGGTGATGCCCTTCTCGCGGATCACCTTCTCCCATTTCGCGGTCTCGCTCGCGAGCAGCTGGCCGAGCTCTTCCGGCGAACTCGGCGACGCCGAGATCGCGTTCTCGGCGAACTTGCGGCGCATGTCGGGATCGTTCAACGTGTTGGTGAACACGGCATTGAGCTTGGCGATGATCTCGGGCGGGGTCTTGGCCGGAGCGAACAGGGCGGTCCAGTTCTCCGCCACCGCGCCCGGATAGCCCTGCTCCACCAGGGTCGGTATCTCGGGCACGAGGTCGGAGCGGACCGCCGAGGTGGTACCCAGCGGCCTGATCTTGCCGGCCTTGATATGCTCGAGCATGACCGAGACGTCGATCATGATCCCGTTGACGTGCCCGCCCAGGAGATCGGCGAGCGCCGGCCCGGAGCCGCGAAACGGAACATGGACGAACTTCACGTCGGCGGTGGATTCGAACAATTCGAGCGCCAGATGGGAGATCGCGCCGACACCGGTCATGCCGAGACTGACCGTGTTGGGTTTCTGCCTGGCGAGCGCCACCAGCTCGGGCGCGGATTTGAGCCCGAGCGCGGGGTCGACCGCGAGCACCGGCGCGGCGCGGCCGATGAGCGCGACCGGCGCAAAGTCCTTGATCGGATCGTAAGGCAGGTCCTTGCGGAAGGCGGGATTGATCGCGACCGCGCCAACGGTGGTGAAGAACAGCGTGTAGCCGTCGGGCGCCGCCTTCGCCACGGTGTCCGCCGCGATGGCGCCGTTGGCGCCGCCGCGGTTGTCGACAAAGACCCGTTGCCCCAGCGGTCCTTGCACCTTGTCGGCGACGATGCGGGCAATGAGATCGGTGTTGCCGCCGGGCGCGAATCCGACCACCAGCCGGACCGGATGGTTCGGATAGGTCTGCGCGGGCGCCGCGTTTGGCGCCAGCACGGCGCCGGCAATCGATCCCGCGGCGATGAGGGCATTCAGTCGACGAGAGCGTCCCACGTTGTTCCTCCCCGGGGCTTTCGTATCAAGACTCGTATCAAGGCTGCGTCCGGCCGAGATTAGCCCGGCCCACGCGCTTGGGCCATGGTGCCGTCCGGGGGGTCGGGAGACGAGTTTCTTGACCCATCCGGGGCCCCCCGATAGGGTCCGCGCCCATTCCTCCAATTCGAAATCGCGCGATGGCCGCTGCCGATCCGCCTCCTCGCACGCACCCGGATCAGATGGATCATGACCGCATGGATCATGGCCCGATGGATCCGCGGCGCTCGTTCCAGGGGCTGATCCTGACGCTCGAGCGCTATTGGGCGGATTACGGCTGCGTGATCCTGCAGCCCTACGACATGGAGGTGGGAGCCGGCACCTTTCATCCCGCGACTTTGCGGGCGCTTGGGCCGAAGCCTTGGAATGCCGCCTTCGTGCAGCCCTCGCGTCGCCCGAAAGATGGCCGCTACGGCGAGAACCCGAACCGGCTACAGCACTATTATCAGTTCCAGGTGATGCTCAAGCCGTCGCCCGACGACCTGCAGGACCTCTATCTGAAATCGCTCTACGCCATCGGGATCGATCCCAGGCTCCACGACCTCCGCTTTGTCGAGGACGACTGGGAAAGCCCGACCTTGGGCGCCTGGGGGCTCGGCTGGGAATGCTGGTGCGACGGCATGGAAGTGTCGCAGTTCACCTATTTTCAACAGTTCGCCGGCCTCGAATGCGCTCCGGTCTCGGGCGAGCTCACCTACGGGCTCGAGCGGCTCGCCATGTATGTGCAGGGCGTCGACCGGGTCTACGATCTCAATTTCAACGGCCGCGACGACGCCAAGCGCGTGACCTACGGGGACGTGTTCCTGCAGGCCGAGAAGGAATATTCGCGGCACAATTTCGAGGTGGCGGATACCGACATGCTGTTCGAGCAATTCAGGCTGGCGGAGGCGGCGTGCCGGAAATATCTGGCCGCCGGCTGGGAGACGCACGGCAATGTGCGGGTGCACCGGCTGGCGCTGCCGGCCTATGACCAATGCATCAAGGCGAGCCACGTGTTCAACCTGCTCGACGCGCGCGGGGTGATTTCCGTGACCGAGCGGCAGAGTTACATTCTGCGCGTGCGCGAGCTCGCCAAAGCCTGCGGCGAGGCCTGGCTCGCGACCGAGGCCGGAGGGGGAGGAAAATGAGCGTCGAACCGAAAATCGGCGGCCGCGAGCCGGTCCTGGTCGAGCTCATCGCCGGCGAGACCTATTGGTGGTGCCGCTGCGGGCGCTCGCAGAGCCAGCCGTTCTGCGACGGCTCGCATGAGGGCACCGGCATCGAGCCGCTGGAATGGAAGGTCGAGCGCAACCGGCGGGCCTTGCTCTGCACCTGCAAGCGCACCAAGACCGCGCCGATCTGCGACAACAGCCACTTGAAGCTGTGAGGCCTTCCTCTCCCCTCCCCACAAGGGGGAGGGGAATCGTAACTCTGCGCTGCAAGTCTCTGTGTAAGCGGACGTTTCATGCCCGACCTGCTGCTCGAGCTGTTCTCCGAGGAAATCCCTGCCCGCATGCAGGCGCGCGCGGCCGACGACTTGAAGAAGCTCGTCACCGACCGGCTGGTCGCGGCCGGGCTTGCCTACGAGGGCGCCAAGGCGTTCGCGACCCCGCGCCGCCTGGCGCTCACCGTGCAAGGCGTGCCGGTGCGCCAGGGCGACCAGAACGAGGAGAAGAGAGGCCCGCGCGTCGGCTCGCCGGAAGGTGCCATCAACGGATTTCTCAAGGCGGCCGGGCTCGCCTCGATCGATCAGGCCAAGATCGAGAAGGATGCCCGGAAGGGCGACTTCTACGTGGCGGTCATCGAGAGACCAGGCCGGCCCGCCATCGATGTGCTCGGCGAGATCGTGCCGGACGTGATCAAGACCTTCCCGTGGCCGAAATCCATGCGCTGGGGCGATGGCCGGCTCACCTGGGTGCGGCCGCTGCATTCCATCGTGGCGACGTTCGGGCCGGAGACCGAGGAGCCCGATATCGTGGAGTTCTCGCTCGATGGCATCAAGGCCGGCGACGTGACGCGCGGCCACCGGTTTCTGGCGCCGGCGCCGTTCCGGGTGAGGCGTTTCGACGATTATGTGGCCAAGCTCGCCCAGGCCAAGGTCGTGCTCGATCCCGAGCGGCGGCGGGACATGATCCTGCACGACGCCAGGAATCTCGCCTTCGCGCAAGGTTACGAGCTGGTGGAGGATACCGGCCTGTTGGCCGAGGTCGCCGGCCTGGTCGAATGGCCGGTCGTGCTCATGGGCGCCTTCGACGAGGCCTTCCTCGCGATCCCGCCCGAGGTGATCCGCACCACCATCCGCAACAACCAGAAATGCTTCGTGCTGCGCGACCCCCAGAGCGCGAAGCTCGTAAGCAAGTTCATCCTGGTCGCCAACACGGAAGCGCAGGACGGCGGCGCGGCCATCACGGCCGGCAACGAGCGGGTCATCCGGGCGCGGCTTGCGGACGCGAAGTTCTTCTACGAAACCGATTTAAAGACCAAGCTTGAAGACCGGCTGCCGAAGTTCAGGGACATCATCTTTCACGAGAAGCTCGGCACCCAATGGGAACGTGTTGAGCGGATTGAAAACTTGGCAGCCGAGTTGGCGCCTATCGTGGGCGCGGACGTGGAGAAGGCACGGCGCGCCGCGCGGCTGTGCAAAGCCGATCTGCTCACTGAAGTTGTCGGCGAGTTTCCCGAGCTGCAGGGCCTGATGGGAAAATACCTGGCGGAGGCGCAGGGCGAGGACGAAGCCGTCGCCCATGCCTGCGAGGACCATTACAAGCCCAAGGGGCCGGACGATCTGGTGCCCTCCGATCCGGTCTCAGTCGCGGTCGCGCTGGCGGACAAGATCGACATGCTAGTCAGCTTCTGGGCCATCGATGAGAAGCCGACCGGATCGAAGGACCCTTACGCCCTGCGAAGGGCGGCGCTGGGAGCCATCAGGATCGTTCTCGACAACGGAATTCGATTAAGACTGGTTCCCACGATCGAATTCGAAATCAGAAATGGGTTGCTTGCTACCGACGCGTTTTTAGTTGACAGCCGCCTTGTGCCTCATGATCTGCTCGCATTCTTCGCCGACCGGCTGAAAGTCCAGCTCCGCGAACAGGGCGCGCGGCACGATCTTGTTGACGCCGTGTTCGCGCTCGAAGGACAGGACGATCTGGTGTTGATCGTCCGCCGCGTCGAGGCGCTGGGAAAATTTCTCGACAGCGAGGACGGCAAGAACCTGCTCGCCGGCTACAAGCGCGCCACCAATATCATCCGGATCGAGGAGAAAAAGGACGCGCGCGAATATGTCGGCACGCCGGACCCGCACTCCTACCGGCAGGCCGAGGAACGGGAGCTGGCGAAGGCCATCGATGCCGCCCGAGAAGAGGCGTCTGCCGCGGTCGCGCATGAGGACTTCGCCGCCGCCATGCTGGCGATGGCGAAGCTGCGCCCGCACGTGGACGCCTTCTTCGACAAGGTCACGGTCAACGTGGACGACAAGCCCTTGCGCGAGAACCGGCTGCGGCTGCTCAACGAAATCCGCGCCGCCACCCGCACGGTCGCGGATTTTTCCAAGATCGAAGGTTCGTAAGTCTCGCGCAGCCCTGCTGTCTGGTCGATCCGAACGCTGTTTCGATCAGAACGGGCGGTGCGATCTTCCAATCAGCCAGCCGATGCCCAAGGCGATCGCGGCAGTCGTATAGGGATTGGTCTCGATGTAGTGGCGGATCGAGTCGTCGACGGAGGCGGGCATCTGCCGTACCGCGTCGATCGCATCCTCGGCCGAATCCACCGCCTGGCCATAGAGGTCCTGGATGCTTCCCTCGGCCTGCCGCATCTGCCCTTGAACCCTGGTCTTGGCATCGCCGGTCGCGCGGCCAATGCCTTCCTCCAATTTTCCTCCAAGATTCTTGGCGGTGCCGCTCACGCGATTTTCGTCCATGGGGCTCACTCCGACGAGGGATTGATAGCCTGCTAACCTCCGAAGCGAGTCTTGGTTCCCAAAATGGAACCGATTGAACGGCGCGGCGTTGTCGCTTCGCCGTGGCACGTCCGCGTGGGCCAAACCCTCGAAGAGTCGACCACGAGACCCGGCCGTCATTGCCGCAAAGGATATGTGCCATGTTTCACCAACGCTCATCCGCATTCGACCGTAACATTTCCGCCCTCGAGGGCCGCTTGCACGCGCTTGAGAACGAGATTGAGAAGCTCGGGCGCAAGGCCGGCCGCCGCACCTCGGCCGGCGTGTCGGCGGCCGGGGACCAGATCGGCGACGCCATCGCGGTGGCGGTCAACGAAATCGTCGATCGCTTCCGCAGCGGCCGGCGCGTGGCCGGGGACGAAGCCGTGCGCTTGGGCAATGAAGCCGCCAAATTCGGCGCCAAGGTCGGCAACGATGCCCTAGAGCGGGTGGCGAGCGAGGTCGAGCGCCGTCCGTTGGTCACGCTGGCGGTTGCGATCGGGATCGGAATCCTGATCGGGATGGCCGGCGCCGCGACACGCCGCGGCTGACGCTGCGCGGCTCGCTGGCGGAAGCTAGCGCTTGACCGGTCAAAACCGCTGCTTCGACGCTCGTTGCCGCAATTGATTGTTCGGCATGAATGGAAACGGTCCAAGGCCATTCTGAACACGCGTTCATTTCCAGCTCAATTTGCTCCCTGCAATTCTTGATTTGCGATTCAGAGGAACAAACAACGGCATTCCGGCGTTCCTGGTCGCGCCGCCCGTAACACGCATCTTTGGTGGCGGCGCCCAGGGAGGAGCATCACCAATGAAGGAACATCACATGCACAAGCTGGCTTTTATCGCAGGCGCGCTCGCAATCTTGAGCACGCCGACGCTGGCGGCGCCGGCGAACAGCGACAAGCCGATGGTAGTTGCGGAGGAGGGCGTATCGGTCCGCGTCGGCGAGGGGGACCACGACCGCGATCGGGACCGTCATCACCGGGTCGTCGTGCTTCATCATCATCATGATAATTATGATGAGGATCATCACCACGTTGTGGTCGTGCACCATCACGGCGACCATGATGAGGATCACCGCCGCATCGTCCTCCGTCATCATGGCGATCACGATCACGACCACGATCTGCATTAAACGAGGTCGTCGGGTCCATAGCGCGCGAAGCCTCGCCCATTTTCGATGGGCGGGGCTTGAATGCCTAAGTCGCTTTTCCTAGTTCCGAGGATGAGAATGGAGCGAAACCGGGTTCTGCTTCGTTGCTCTCCAGGCGGGAAAATATTCGAAATGCAACGCAAATTGCGCCAATTCAAAGCACAGCGCTTCAAAGCGCACCAGGGAAGGCTTGGCATTCTGCCGGGACTTCCCTGCCTGGCCGCAGCGGGCGCGCTACTGATGGCGGCGCCCGCGCGTGCCGAAACGATGGTTCCGGAGCGGGTCGAATACAAAGCCACCGTGAACGAGGATCCGGCCGCGAAGGTCTGTCAGCTGGCCTTGACGCTTCGAGACGGCTCGGCCGGCGCGGGGGTGAACTTTCAGCTCATCGTGGCGCAGATGAAGCTGCAAGGCGCTCTGGCGGGCCCGCTCGTCACCGGCTTCACCGTCAACACCGGCTCCTTGAAATTCGCCCCGCGATCGAGCCGGCAGGCGAGGCTCGCCTCGGTCGCCTTCGTGTCGGAACGTTACACCTCGGTCGCGCTGCCAAAGGCGGCGCCGTATGAAGACGGAAGCGTTGCGGCCTCCACCTTGGATTTTGGGCAGGGCAGGGAATTGATCACGGCGGTTTTGCGCGCCGATTTCGAGCTGGCGTTCACGCGGGCGAATTCCAATGCCGTCGAATCCTACAAGGTCGGCTCGCCGCCGCCGGCCGAGGTGCTCTCGGAATTCTCAAGCTGCGTCGGCAGCTTGGCATCATGATCGGACGCCGCCCCGGATCAAGTCCGGGGCGGGCTTTCCTGAAAAGGCTGCTGGGCGTTGTGGACTGCTTTGCGAGCGGCTATTTCAACCACTTCCAAGCAACTTCGCCGTGCGTGGCGGGATTGGTCCATGTCAACTCGTCGCCCGCGGTCAGCGAGGTGATCGTCCGCTTCTGCGTCGTCCCTTCCAGGTTCGGGTAGGTGGCGCCCTCGACGCGCATGGTCAGCGTCTTGTCTGCCTCGTTGAGCGTGTAGCTCCCGAAAAACGCGTTCGCGCCCGCCATCGCCGCCCTGTTCTCGTCAGCGGTCCCGGTGGCCCTGTTGTTGGAGGCGAATTTGGGACGGCCGGCGCGCGCGATCATTACGGCAAAGTGACCATCGGCGCCGAATATGGCGATGCCCATCGGATTGGGGCCGAAGTTGGGTGCATGCGTGCCATCGGGCTTCACCGCGTCGTCGATCAGAAGGCTCCAGCTGCCGACCAGCGCTTCCTTCATTGACTTCGGGGCGGGAGCCGGTGCCTTCGGCTCGGCATTGGCGGCGGCCGGCGGCCGCTGTTGGGCATTTTGGGCATGGCCGGAGACCGGCAACATCGCCAACCCGAATGCCGCCACCGCCGCGATACTGAACATGTTACGCCGATTCATTGTACTCCTCCCTGGTCTGGATTGGCGTGCGCGAAATCGTAAACGCACGGCCGTTCGAAAAGCACACAAGAGGTCACAACTTTGCCGCCATGCATCGGCCTGTGTCAATTCCCGCGCGGCGGGTCCCGGGCGCGCCTCGCCCGCGGCTTCGGCCGGTGAAGTCGCGCGGCGTTGTGTTGCCGACCGAACGCATGGCATCGTTCAGAAGCGCGTCGTCAGGTCGGTGAGCCATTGCGGGGAAGCTTCGACCAGCGCGGCCTCGATCTGCCTGTCGGCTCCGGTCACGATCGATGCGCCGATCACCACGAAGGCGATGCCAAGCGCAGCCTTGAGGTAAAGGCCAGCCGACAACACGCGATCGCGGGCCTTTGACATCACCTCGCGGGACAGGATGCCGACGGCGAGCAGCGGCGAGGACGCGCCAAGGCCGAACAGCAGCATTGTGGCGGCCACCCGCGGAAGGTCTTGCGCCTGGCTCGCAAGCAGCGAGGCGGCGCCCAGCGTCGGTCCCACGCACGGGCTCCACGCCACTCCGAGCAGCACGCCGACGCCGAACTGGCCCGGGAGCCCGGCGGTCGACAAACCGGCGAGCCTTTGACCGGCCCAATCGCTCATGGGTCCGCCCGCCAGCGCCAGGCGTGACTGAAACAACGGCACGATCAGCACGGCGCCGACGAGAATCATGAGCGCGGCGGCAACAGCCCGAACAACATCCGCATCGATGCCGATCGCGAATCCGATCATGGCCACGAACAAGCCGACAACCACGAAGGAGCCGGCGAGTCCCAGCGCCAAGGCGAGCGGCCCGAGACGATGCGTGGAGGCCGCCGAACCGAGAATGAGCGGAAGCAGGGGCAGCACGCACGGCGAGAGGGTGGAAAGCAGCCCCGCCAGGTAGGCCAGCCCCAACGTTGCGAGCATTCCTCAGAGTGCCAAGGCGAGCAGATCGGCGATCGAATCAGGATTGGTGTCGCCGACCGAACGGGCGATCTCTTCCTTGCCCTTGAAGGTGATCAGGGTCGACTGAATCCGTGCCTTGAAGTTTCGGACCTCGTCTTTCTGGCTGTCGAAATCGAGGCGAAAAACCGCCAGGTCCTTGAATTTCGGATCGGCAAACAGCTTGCTGAGGATGGGCTTCTGGGCCTGGCAGGTCGGGCACCAGGACGCATGGATCTCGACCAGGATCGGCTTGCCGGCGCCCTGCGCGGCCAGGAAGGCTTGCCGCGTGAACGGTTGCTCCTCGGCCGCGAACGCGGTTGGAGACGAGAGCACGGCGGCCGCGGTGGCGGCCTTAAGCAGAAACCGTCGGGTGATCATGGTAAACCTCGCTTCGGCTCGGGACGCGGCTGAAGTAGCAGAACGCACGCCGGCCCAACACTCTTGCAATGATCACAACAGCGTGTGCCGCCCCGGCGCGGGCGCATTGGCGCGGAGCACACCGCCCTGTAGAAATGGCCGTTCGGCCGGCGAGGGAACGGAGCGACAGCGGGTGACGATCATCATTACCGACGACGATGTAAAGCGTCTGCTGCCGATGCAGGATTGCATCGAGGCCATGCGGGTGGCCTTCCGCGACTTTGCCAAGGGCAGCGCCGTCAACCGCCCGCGCATGCGCTATCTCGCCCAGCATCCCGATCCGGGGCGCAAATATCTCGCCAATGTCCATGTCGGCGCGGTGCCGTCCGCAGGCATCGCCTGCGTGCGGGCCGGCTCGCAGATCATCAGGCCGCCCAGCGCCGGCAACGACCGGCGGCTCTATGAAAATCCGCGAGCCTTCAATTGGGGCATCGTCATCCTGTACAGCATCGAGACCGCCGAGCCGCTGGCCCTGTTGCACGAATTCCAACTGTCGGGAATGCGCGTCGGCGCCACCACGGCGGTCGCGGTCGATCAGGTCGCACGGCCGGACGCCGCTACGCTGGGCTTGTTCGGGAGCGGCAAGCAGGCGCGCTGCGCGGTCGAAGCGATCGCGCAGGTGCGGCCGCTGCGGCGCGTCAACGTCTACAGTCCAAGCGCCGAGCACCGGGCGGATTTCGCCCGCGCGATGGCGCGTGACGGCATGGATGTGGTGGCGGTTACGGACGCCAGGGCGGTGGTCGCCGGCGCCGATATCGTCTGCTGCGCCACCACCGCCATGACGCCGGTCTTCGACGGCGACTGGCTCAAGGACGGCCAGCTCGTCGTATCGATCGCGAATTCGGACGTGACCAACAAGCGCTCCGAGGTTGACCGGCGCACCTACGAGCGCTGCAACGCCGTCATCATCAACGATTGGGAAAGCGTCATCGACAACGATCAG
>DASXXS010000281.1:0-45065 GCA_036502925.1 Xanthobacteraceae bacterium | reverse complement strand
GCTTGAGGACCCGGAATATCCCGCGGTAGCATTCGCCGATGATCGCGAGGTCGCGAAGATTGTGGATGGCGATGGCCGATACCGCGAGGTCGAAGGGGCCGCCCACGCGATCGGTCCAGGACGGATCGGTGAGATCGCAACGCACATAGCGGATCTGGCCGGCGAGATGCGCGAACCGCTGCCGGGCATGACCGAGCATCACGTTGGAATAGTCCTGGAGCGTCACCCGGGCGTTCGGAAAGACCGCCAGGAGCTCTTCGGTCACGACACCGTAACCGGCGCCCACATCCAGCGCGGAAATTGCCGCGTCATGGGAAAACGGCGCCCGACCCATCATGCGTTTGAGCCGCGGCCGGCGCTCGTCGTTCCGCTCCACGTCGTGCCTGATCCAGCCATCGACATAGGCATCGGAATGCCAATCGTGCGGCCGATGGGCGCGGGCGCCCTTTGGAACAGTCGGCGTTTCTGCCATATGGCCCTCCCGGAGGCTGCCGCGGGAGCGCCCGCGGCACCACCAATCCCGCACTTTGCCCTGGCCGGGCTGCCTGCCATGTCGCCCTGCCGCGGCCAGCTTAGTACCGCGGCTCGACCCTGTCATTCCGAGGTCATTCCGAGGTATTCACAGGGCCTGTGAAAGTCCGCTAAACTTCGGCTAAGCTGCATCAGGCGGTGCGATTTCATCACATCGAAAGCGACCGAGATGGCGAGCCCGCAAGTCGATTCATTGTTGTCCGACCTCGAAGCCAGGATGGCCGCGCAGCATCTTCGCGGCCAGTGGCAGGTCGATCCCAATCGTCCGCAGAACCTGCGCAAGGGTGCCAACGGTCAGGTCCAGATCGATCCGATACCATCGGGCAACCCGCATGTCTGGAAGTGGCAGGACATGCTGCCGCTGCTGCGTAGCGCCTGCGAGGCCATGACGGAGAGCTATACGGCGCGGCGGGCCTTGACCTTCAAGAATCCGGGTCTGCAACGCGGGACCACGCAGACCCTTGTGGCGGGCTTGCAGATCGTGCCGCCGGGCGAGATCGCCTGGGCGCACCGCCACACGATGAGCGCGCTGCGGTTCACGGTGCAGGGCGGAGAGAAGGTTTTCACCGTCGTGGACGGCCGTCCGCTGGTGATGGAACCCTATGACCTGATCCTGACGCCGGGTTGGTCCTGGCATGATCATCACAATGAAAGTGACCAGGACGGCATCTGGATGGACGGCCTCGATGTGCCGTTCACCTTGGCGCTCAACCAGGCTTTCTATGAGGAGCCGGGCGAGATGGCGCAGGAGCGCCGAACCGACGAAGACGCGTTCTCCCCGCTGCTGCGGCCCGCCGGCCGACCAAGCCCGGGCGACGCCCGTCCCTATCGCTATGCGTGGAAAGACACGCTGCGGTTCCTGCGAGCCAGGTCGAGCGATTCGGTCGACCCGCATCACGGACGTAGGTTCGAGTTCGTCAATCCGGCCACCAATGCAGCCGTGCTGCCCACCATCGGTTGTCAGGTCCAGTATCTGCCGCCGGGCTTCGAAGGGGAGCCCTACCGCCATACGTCGAGCTCGATCGCCTTCGTGATCGAAGGCGAAGGCCGCACTGTTTTCGGCGAGCGTGAGATGCAATGGGCAAAGCACGACACGCTGGCGATCCCGAACTGGACGTGGCACCGGCAGATCAACCGCTCGAAGCGCGAGCCGGCGATCCTGTTCGTCATGACCGACACGCCCATTCTCGCGGCATTCGGCTTCTACCGCGAGGAAACCGCGGATCGCGTCAATGTCTCGCCCGCGCTCCCGGCGTTCAAGCTGTCGGCGGCGGAATAAATCAAGCCATGAAGGAATACCTCCTGGGCAAGATCGAGGACATTCCGGAAGGCAGGGGCCGCGCGTTCAAGGCCGGCGCCCGGACGGTCGCGGTGTTTCGCAGCAACGGCAAAATCTATGCGATCGCCAACCGCTGCGTTCACAAAGGTGCGTCCATCTGCGACGGCGATCTCAGCGACAACGGCAAGGTCGTGCGCTGCCCCTGGCACAATTGGGCGTTCGATCTCGAGACCGGACGGCATTGCCTGGACCGGACCGAAAGATTGCGCACCTACGAGGTCAAGCTCGCAGGTGATCAGGTGATTCTCTGCGCGTGAGCGAGCCCGTGCGCGCGAGCTTAGCGAAGGACCACGGCGATGAACGAATTGGGGCCTGCCGTCGAGCTGGAACGCGCCGAGGCGATTTCGCCCGACCCGATTAATCCCAAGATCCGCACCCTGGAGGTGATCGATACCGATTTCCACTTCTCCCCGAAATGGGAGACGCTGCGCGGCTACCTGAAGGAGCCGTTCAAGAGCCGGCTCTACCATTTTCCGGTGGGTAGCCTCGAATACAATCCGGAACCCGCGAACGAGAAGCCGGGAATCGGGCAGGACACGCACGGGACCGCTTCAACCGGGGCGGAGGTGATCGGCGTCCTCGATAGGTTCGGCACCGATATCGTGATCATGAACCCGGGCTATACCAGGCCGCAGGCGATCTTCAACGAGCCGGTGATCGCCGCGATCGCTCGCGCCCATAACGACTATCTGATCGAGGAGGTCTTTCCGGTCAGCGAGCGGATCAAGGCCAGCATGATGATCTGCCATCGCGACCCGCAGATGGGAGCCGACGAAATCCGCCGCGTCGGGCATCACCGGCAGTTTGTCGGCGTGTTCACCTCGTTCAGCGGGCTGTTCGAGCCGATCGGCACTGCCAAATACGATCCGATCCTCGATGCCATGCAGGAATTCGATCTGGTTCTGACCTCCCACAGCGAAGGCTGGTTCCCGCACTTCACGCCGCTGTGGACCGGCGCGCGGACCTGGATCGAGCTGTTCGGCAATGCGCCCGCGGGCAACTGCATGGCGCATCTCGCCGCCATGATCGTCCAGGGCATGTTCGACAAATATCCCCGGCAGAAGGTGATCTTTCAGGAGGGCGGCTACTGGTGGCTGCCCGACTTCATGCTCCGCCTCGATGACTTCTACATGAGCTCGGGCGGGGATATCGCGCTTACCGAGCGCAAGCTTGCATCGGGCGAGCGCTGGCTGCACAAGATGCCGAGCCAGTATGTGCTCGATCACGTCCGGTTCTCGACCCAGCCGATCACCATTCCGAAGAACCGCAAGCATTTCGGCTGGCTGCTCGAGCTGTGCCACGCGCAGGACCTGTTCTGCTTCTCCTCGGATTGGCCGCACCAGACCATGGATCCGGCCAACTGGGTGGTGGAGAACCCGGATTGCATCCCGGACGAAATGCAGAAAAAGCTGCTCAGCGGCAACGCACGTAAGCTTTATGGCCGGCTTTAGAGCGAGGATCGATGGCTGAAATCGAACGGGTGCGGGAGCGCGAGCGGCCGCCGCTCGGCGACAATCCCTATGAGCGCATCATGCGCCAGCGGAAGGAGCTGGCCGAGCGCAATCTGACCGGGCCGGTCGTCGTCCGCCGGGAAGATCGCGAGTGGTTCCAGGCGCGTCAGGGCAAGCTTCTCTTTTATCTCGATCCGGTGACCTTCAAGGACACCCCGCTGCAGCATTGGCGCGTGTTCCTGCACGACATCAAGACACGGTCGGGCAAGCACCGGCATCAGGGCGGCCTCGTCATCTACGTGCTCGAAGGCCGGGGCTATTCCATCGTCGACGGCGAGCGCAAGGATTGGGAGAAGGGCGACCTTGTCCTCTTGCCGATGAAACCAGACGGAGTCGAGCACCAGCATTTCAATCTCGATCCGGAAAAGCCGGCGCTCTGGGCGGCGTTCATCAACATTCCGATCCAGGAGTACCTCGCGTCGGATTTGCAACAGGCGGAGAACTCGCCGGATTTCAAGGAGGCGTGATCTTCAAGCCATGGCGACCACCAAGACGCATGTGGGAGTGCCCTGGGACGGGCGCACCGCCTACGAGCGGTGGGTGGAGGACGATCTGCGCGTTGACCTCCATCGCGGCTATTCCGGGACCGCGCTCAAGACCGTCGCGGTCAAGCCATGGGTGGAGCGCGGCATTTCGGCCGCCTTCTACGACATCATCGGTGCCGAGTCGCTTGCCGGCATGTATGTGGGCGAGATCGCGCCCGGACAATCGAGCGAACCGGCGCGGCAACTCTGCGACGAGGTGATCTTTGTGCTCTCGGGCCGCGGCAGCACCAGCGTCGAGACCGCGCGGGGGCCGATCTCGTTCGAATGGGGGCCGCGCAGCCTGTTCGCCATTCCTCTCAATCTTCGCTATCGGTTGCACAACAATTCGGGCCGCGAGCCTGCCCGCTTCGTCAGCGTCAACACCATTCCGATCGTCTACAACCTGTTTCGCGATGCGAAATTCGTATTCGGTTGCGACTGGGATTTCGACCGCATCAATCTCGATACCAACCTGGCCGACAGCGTGCTCTATCGGCCTGACGAAAAGCACGAGCGCACCGCCGTCAATCTGCACGAAACCACCTTCGTGCCCGACATCTTCATGGTCCAGCGTACGAGCTTCGCGGAGCGCGGCTCCGGCAACAAGACGGTTTATTTCGAGCTTGCCAACAGCGTGATCTCCGCCCATGTGGCGGAGCATCCGGGCTTGCAATTCTTCAATCCGCACCGGCACGGACCGTCGGCCTTCGTGTTCACGCTGGAGGGCTCCGGCTACACCTTGATGTGGCAGGACGACGGCAAGGAAGTGCGCTTCGATTGGCCGGATGGCGATGTCGGCGTGGTCGTGCCGCCGAACATGTGGTGGCACGGGCATTTCGGCACCAGCCCGACCAGCATGCAGCTGGCAGTGAAGCTTCGCAGCCGCAAGTTTCCGCTCAACCATCTGTTCGACAAGACCCACAAGCACGTCTCCGAGGGCGGCACCGTGCTGCGCTACAATGATCTCGAGGAAGGGCTGCGTAACCGCGTCTGGCATGGCTATGTCGAAGAATGCCGCCGGCGCGGATATGAGGTGAAGGACCCGGGAAAGACCTGAGGCCATGCCGTGATGCGCCTTCGATCCATCGCCATCATCTGCGTGCTCGCCTCGAGCGTTTGGCCGAGTGTGAGCGATGCCGACGCGATCGCGGATTTCTATGCGCGCACGGCCATCCGCATGGTGATCGCCGCCGATCCGGGCGGGAGTTACGATTCCGACGCGCGGCTCGTCGCCCGCCATCTCGGCCGGCACATTCCCGGCAACCCGAAGATTGTTCCCGAGAATATGATCGGCGCCTCCGGCCGGGTCGCTGCCAACTACATGTACCGCTCCGCCCCGCAGGATGGTTCGGTCATCGCGGCGGTGCAGCAGACCATTCCGTTGGGACAGGCCGTTGGCGAAAGCGGCATCCAATACGACGCGGCGCGCTTCAACTGGATCGGCAGCCCGGTGCGCCCGGACGAGGTCCTGGTCGTGTGGCACTCGACCGGCGTTCGCACCATCGAGGACGCCAAGAAGCGGCAGGTCATTATCGGGGCGACGAGTCCCACCGGCATGAATTACGTCTATCCCAAGCTCGCCAACGAGTTCCTCGGCACCAGGTTCAAGATCGTCACCGGTTACGCGGGCGCCACCCATATCAATCTCGCCATGGAACGCGGCGAGGTCGAAGGCCGTGGCTCCAACCCATGGAGCGAATGGAAGACGCAGAAGCCCGACTGGGTGCGGGAGGGAAAGATCGTTCCGCTCATGCAAATGACCCTGATCAGGCACCCGGACCTGCCGGATGTTCCGCGCCTGATCGATCTTGGCGGCAACGCCGACGTGCGGACCGTTTTCGAGCTGATATCGATCTCGGGCGAAATCGGCCGGCCGTTGTTGACGGCGCCGGGAGTTCCCGCCGAGCGTGCCGCCGCCTTGCGGCAGGCGTTCATCGAGACCATGCTGGACCCGGAATTTCTGGGCGACGCCGCGCAGATGGAGCGGGAGACCCACCCGATTCCGGGCCTGGAGCTCCAATCCCTGGTGCAGCGCGAGCTCAGCGCGCCGAAAAGCGCCATCGACCTGCTCAAGGCGGCGCTGGTGAGGAAGGACCGTTGAATCGAGCATCGGCCAAAGCCGAGGCGGATGGCACCGCCGACATTCGGGGAGGAGCACACCATGTTGAGCGCAAGTGATCTCGGCGGCCTGATGGCCATGATGCCGGCCTTCGCCACCGACAATGCCGCCGACATTCACGCCACCGCCACCGTCGATGTCGGACGGCTGCAGCACGGCCTTGACCGCATGATCAGAGACGGCGCCGACGTGATCGCGACGACCGGCAGCTTCGGTGAATGCCATACTCTGCTGCCGGACGAATTCCGTACCTTGGCGCATGAAACCGTCGCGGTGGTGAAGCAGCGCGTGCCGCTGTTCATCGGCGTCACCTCCGTGAACAGCCGGGAAGCTGTGCAGAAGATCAAGGTCGTGGACGGCTCGGGCGCCGACGGCATCCTGCTCGGAGTGCCTTATTATTTTCCCTCCAGCGTGGAGAACGCCGTGCGCTTCTATCGCGACATCGGCGCGATGTTCCCGAAGCTCAACATCATGATCTACCACAATCCGGCGCTGCATCACGTCACCCTGCCGGTGGAGGCGTTCACGGAAATAGCCAAGAACCCGGCCGTCATCGCCATGAAGGACAGCCATCGCACGCCGCAAGAATTCGGCGCGTTGCAGAAGATCATCGCCGGCAAGATGAGCATGTTCGTGCACCAGGGCCAATACGTCACCTTCGCGGACCTTGGCGCGGCCGGCTTCTGGTCGATCGATGCCTGGATGGGACCGTGGCCGCATCTGGCGCTGCGCGAAGCCGTGCGGCGGGGCGACCGCGACGCCGCCAAGGCGATCACGCTCGATATCGTCCCGCCCAACCAGCCGCCCGCAAGCCTGTCGTGGCGCGAAACCGCGGCCAAGATCGCCATCCGCATGGCGGGCTATGTCGATCCGGGCCCGTTGCGGCCGCCCTTCGTCGAGGTCCCCGCCGAGGTGACCGCGCGGATGAAGCAGCGGGTCGAGCGCTGGTCGAAGGTGTGCGCCAAGTACCGCTCCATGGCGCCGGCATGATTGAATATGTGGTCGGAAAGATCGACGATATCCGGCCCGGTTCCGCCGTGGCGGTACAGGCCGGGCACCGCGTCATCGCGGTGTTCCGTCTCGGGGAGAAATTCTTTGCCGTCAACAATACCTGCCCGCACAAGGGCGCGTCGCTCTGCGACGGCGAGATCGTGATGGAGGACAAAGTCGTGCGCTGTCCCTGGCATCATTGGAACTGGCGGCTCGCTGACGGAACGCTCGAAAGCGATCCGCGCCAAAGGCTGCGGACCTACGAGGTGGCGGTCGAGGGCGACGAGGTCATCCTCCGCGCCTGATGTGCGGCGCAGCCTGAGCAGGAGGCATAGATGAATGTCATGAGCGATCCGCGGCGCGAGCGCGCGACGCGCGTCAAGCCGCAGCCCATCGACCCGCGCGGCCGCGCCTACAAGGTGGTCGATACCGACTTTCATCTGCTGCCCGAATGGTCGGACCTGCGCAAATACATGAAGGAGCCGTTTCGCAGCGAGCTCACGAGCTATCCGCTGACGGGCGGCGACTACTCTCCCAAATACGCGATCGGTCTCGAAGGCACCGGACAGGAGACGCAAGGCCGCGCCCGGACCGCCGCCGACATCCTGCGGGTGATCGACGAGATCGGGGTCGAGACCGTGATCCTCACTCCCGGCTTCACCCGGCCGCAGAGCATGTTCCACCAGGCCATGGTGACGGCGACGGCCGCCGCCTACAACGATTTCCTCGTCAACGAGGTGCTGCCCGCAAGCCCGCGCATCAAGGCCGAGATCATGATCAACCACCGCAATCCGGCCGATGGCGCGGCCGAGATCCGCCGTGTCGGCGCAACGGCGGGCTTCGTCGGCGTCTACACCGAGTTCGGCGGCAACTATGAGCCGATCGGCACCGCCCGGCACGATCCGATCTTCGAGGCGGCGCTGGAGCACGACCTCGTCATCACCTCGCATATCGGGACGTTCTGGCAGAAGGCGACGCCGCTGTCGGAGGGGACCCGCACCTGGACCGAGCTGGTCGGGATTTCGGCATCCGCCATCAGCATGGCATTCGTCGGCAGCATGATCATGCAGGGCCTGTTCGACAAGTTCCCCAGCTTGCGCGTGGTCGTCAAGGAAGGCGGCTTCTGGTGGCTGCCGGATTTCATGGCGCGCGCCGACGACTATTATTTGAGTCACCCCGGCGACATCAAGCTCACCGAGCGCAAGCTTCAATCCGGCGAGAAGTTCTTGGCCAAATTGCCCAGCGAATATTTCGAGACCAATATCCGCTTCTCCAGCCAGCCGGTCTGCTTCCCGCGCGAGCCGGAGCACTTCAAATGGCTGATGGCGATGTGCCGCGGCGAGGACTGGCTGCTCTATTCCTCGGATTGGCCGCACGCCACGTTCGACCCGCTCAACTGGGTGTTCAACGGCATGATCTCGGAACAGGGCCGCAAGAAAATCCTCGCCGAGAATGCGCGGGCCTGGATCAGGCGGCTGGGGTAACCGACGGTCATTGCACCTCGAGCCCCTGCTTGCGCAGCAGGTCGCTGATGTAGTCGACCGCCTGCGGCGGCGTGTGCCCGAGCCTGCGGATCAGCGCCTCGACGTCCTCGTGCGACATCGGCTCGAAGTCGTCGCTGATCGCCTTGCCGCGCTCGATGAATTGCGGGTCGCGAACCATCTTGGCGAAGGCGTTCCGATAGGTCTCCAGCATCGGTGGCGGCGATTTGGGCGGCAGCGCCAGCCATTTGTCCATCGCCACGATGTCGCCCCAGTAGTCGAAAGCCTTGGCGGCCAAGGGATTGCCGATCTTGCCCTCCACCATGTCGGCCAGGATGGGCGCGTCGCCGAAATCGGCACGCGGGACCAGCCGGCCGTTCTTCTGCCAGCCGGTCTGCACCAGAATCTTGAACTTGCCCGATTCGAGAAGCTTGGCGAGCAAGAACAGGTTGGCGGTCGCGGTCATATCGATCTCGCCGCGTTCGAGCGCGAGCATGAGCTCATTGGTGCCGCGATAGCCCAGCACCCATTTGGCGTTCCAGCCGAGAAGCTCGATCCCCCAGCTCGCCATCAGCATGCCCGAGCGCTGCACGCCGCCGAGCGCGCCCATCGCAACCGGGCTGGCCTGCCTGTCGGCGAGGCGTTTCTCCGCCGCCTTGCTGATGACGATCGCGGTGCCGCCGCGCCCGATGCCGCCAATCACTGCGAAGCCCGTCGGATCGTAGTGCGATTGCGGCTTGCGGTAGTTCAGCGGATCGGCCGCGGTATTGGCCGCTGCCGCGATCGTCAGCCCGTCCGGCGCGACTTGCTGAACGAAATAGTTCATCGCCGTGATGCCTTCGGCGCCCGGAACGTTGCGCACCACCACGGTGGGCGAGCCCGGCAGCGCGTTCGTCAGAAAGCTTGCCGCCAGGCGGCCGAACGCATCGGTGCCGCCGCCGGCGGCGTAGCCGACGATCATCGAGACCGTCTTGCCCTGGAACGACACGGCGTCCGCGGCGGCGGCCGGGGATGCGAGCAGACAGGCGAGCATGCCGGCGCCGATTCTTCTCATTGCTGCTCCTTCGAGGCCTCGCGCGTGTCCCGGGCGCAGCGCAGCACCGCTTCGTGGTGCGCTGCAGAACCGGGTTTGGAACGGTCCCGGACCAGCGGTGCACCGCTGCGCATAGCCCGCGAAGACGGGCGTAAACGCCCTTATGAGCTTCGCGCTGCACCGCATCCCGGACACGGGCGTCATTCCACGCCGGCCCCCTGGCGCCGGGTCATTGCCGAAACGAATTCGATCGCCTCGTCCGGCGTGGTGGCGAGCGTCTTCATCCAGGTCTCGACGTCGAGATGGGCCATCGGGGTGAAGTCATCGGCAACCTTCTTGCTCCGCTCGATGAATTCGGGATCGAGTGTCGTTTTGTCGAAGGCATCGCGATAGGCTGCGAGGATGGGTTCGGGCGTTTGTGGCGGCAAGGCCAGCCATTTCTCGGGGCCGGCATGGACCGCCATCCAATAGTCGAACGCGCGGGCGGCGATCGGATCGCTGACCCTGCCGGCGACCAACGTGGCGATCAGCGGCGCGTCGGTGAATTCGGCGCGCGAGATCAGGCGCCCGTCCTTCAGCAGTCCTGATTGCGCCAGGAGCTTGAACCGGCCGCTCGCCATGAGCTTGACCACCGGCGCCAGATTTCCGGTCGCGCTCATGTCGATCTCGCCGCGCTCGAGCGCGAGAAACAGGTCGCTGGTCCCGCGATAGCCGATCACCCATTTGAGGTTCCAGCCGAGAACCTCCCTGCCCCAGGCGGCCATCTCCATGTTGGATCGCGGCGCGCCGCTGGTCGTTCCCATGATCACCGGCGCGGCGTTACTGGCGTAGAGCCGCGGCTCGGCCTGCTTGTTGATCACCACCGCCGAGCCGCCTCGCCCGACGCCGCCGACAAAGCCGAACTTGGTCGGATCGAAGCGGGAGAGCGGCTTGCGATAATGCGTCGGCTCGGCCTGCGAGCCCGAGCCCATGGTCAGGGTCAGGCCGTCCGGCTTGGTCTGCTGGACGAAGAAATTCATCGCCGTCATCCCGTCGGCGCCGGGGATGTTCTGCACCACGATGGTCGGCTCGCCCGGCAAGTACCTTCCCAGAAAGGAGGCCAGCAGCCGTCCCGACAGATCGGTTCCGCCGCCGGGGGCGTAGCCGATGATCATGGTGATGGTCTTGCCCTTGAAGCTCGGCGATTCGGCGAAGCTCGCCGGCGGGGCAAGGACCGCGGTGCCGAAGACGAAGGTTACGATGCCAATGAGCAGTCGGGTCATCCGCCGGTTCCGCGCCTGACGTCCACGCCGGAATAATACTGGATCGATACGGGGGCTGATGCAATACTGGCGCGGCCGTCAGAAAACATCGATCGGCGCCGGATGGTCACGGGCCGGGCTCGCGCGAGCCGGCTCGATCCGCGCCGCGCGCGAGCGTGAGGAGCCCATGGACAGGATCGCATTTCCCTACCGGTCGAGCAGTCATCTGGTTCTGCTGCACGTAGTTGCCGAATCCGGCGCCTGGGAAAAACAAGGGCTCGAGGTCGACTACGATCGGCAGATTTCATCGACCGAAGCGCATCGGGCCGTGCCTACCGGCGAGGTTGAGTTCGTCGGCGGAAACCACGTTTCGACCTACGGCCACCGCGCCCGCGGCGACAGCTGGGTCTATCTCGGCCAGACGGTCAACCAGGTGAAGCAGCAGCTCGTGGTTCGTCCCGATTCCGGCATCAACGGCTTGGCCGATCTGCAAGGTCGCAAGGTCGGAACGCGCGGCTCGCATCCGGGCCTCAACGACTGGCTCTACCTCAAGCAGCACGGCCTCGATGCCGATCGTGACGATGTGGAGCTGGTCCGGCAGACCAAGCTGAAAGCCAATTCCATGGACGCCGCGGACCCTGCGGCGAAGGAAAAAGCGCCGCCGCTTTGGCACTTGGTGCGCGACCGCGCCGTCGACGCCTGCTTCCTGGGACCGCCCGCGAGCCTGTTCGCGAAGGTGGCCGGCCTCAAGGTCATCGATATCGAGCCGCTGCCGATGATTCAGTTCACGACCGTGTCATCCAGCCTCGGCTTTGTGGAGAAGCATCCCGACATCGTCGAGAGATTCCTGAAGGGGCTGATCGAGGGAATCCACTTCTTCAAGACCAAGCCCGAGGAAGCGATCGACATCATCCAGAGGCGTTTCGACAGGCAGGGCAAGATGAATCGGGAGCAGGCCACGATCACCCATCAGAGCCTGGCCGGCATTCTCGAGCCCAAGCTCTATCCGCAGATGCGGGCGATTGCGAATGTCTACGAGGAGGCGGTCCGGCAGGACAAGGACGCCAAGAAGGTCAATCCGATGGAACTGTGGGACCTGCATCATCTGCGGCGCATCGACGACACGGGATTCACGGACGGGCTTTATGGCAGGCGCAACATGGCCCTGGCGCCGCACGGTCACGCGCACGGCCAGGACCACGATCACTCCCATGCCGCGCCGGCAAGCGACAGCGTGGCCAAGATCACCTCGTCCGCGGCCGTCGGCGATCCCGCATGCGATGACGACTGCAGCACGCCGTCTTGAAGGTCGTCGTATCCCGGATGCAGTGCAGCGCGCAGGTCATAAGGGCGTTTACGCCGGTCTTCGCGGGCTATGCGGAGCGGTGCAGCGCTGGTCCGTGACTGTTCCAAACCTTGTCCCGGGCTTGACCCGGGACCGTTCCAAGCCTTGTCCCGGGCTTGACCCGGGATCGTTCCAAGCTCGGAGTTTGCAACGATCCCCGCCTTCGCGGGGACGGAGTTTGCAACGATCCCCGCCTTCGCGGGGACGGAATCTGGAACGGTCCCGGCTCAAGGCCGGGACAAGTTGTGCTCCTCGGCCAGCCCGCATTGGTGGGTGAGCATGATCTCCCGGCGTTCGCGGGCGGACTGCGCGATCGCGTCGCCGACCTCCAGCGTCGCCATCGCCCAGCGCCCGTCATGGATGATCGGCTTGCCTCCGGTCAGCGCCGCGTGCATTTCCTTCATCTCGAGCAGACCGGTGCCGCGACCGCCGGAGACCGGAACCTCGCGCCGCCCGGCATCGCCGTAGACGAAGACGCCGTTGGGCGATTGCCGGATGTCGCCCCGCTCGAAGCTTGCCACCGTGATGCCGAACCAGCCGATATGCGCGCGCGTGCCGGCGCCGCTCTTGTCGCCGTGGCCGCTGCCGCGGCTGGTAGAGTCACGCGCTCCGGCGCCGAAGCGCATGCCCTCCTTGGCAGCCTCGTTGTTGATCTCGCCGCGTCGCAGCGCCTGGCGGACCCCTACTCGCTCCGCGTCCGAATACATACGGTTGCCGATCCCCCAGGTCAGCTCGGAGGTATCGAAATAGCCATAGCCGTTATACGCGATGGTGGCCGGCGTGCCGTCCTCGAATTCGAGATAAGCGGAAAAATTCCCCGGGCACGGGCGCTGCGGCATCCAGCGTCCGACCATCGCCCGCACGCTGCGCACGCGCCCGCCGCCGAGCAGCCGGACGGTATCGATGAGGTGGGGCGCGTGCCGGTAGACCACGCCGCCGCCGAGCGCCTCGTCGATTTCCTCCGCCACCCGCGGCTTGAGCAGCCAATCCGTAGAGAGCCAGGAGTTGATGCCGATCAGGCGGCCGAGCTCGCCCGACCGGGCGATCGTCCACATCGCCTGGATATCGGGGCTCATGCTGTAGGTCTGGCCGCAGAGCAGCTTGACGCCGTTGCGCTCGGCCGCCAGGCACATCCGCTCGCACTCTTCGACCGTGAGCGCCATCGGCTTGGTGCAGATGACGTGCTTGCCGTGCTCGGCCGCCATGACGGTGTGCGGGCAATGCAGCTGGTTGGGCGTGGCGACCCAGATGACATCGACGTGCGGATCGGCGCAGAGCTCCTCGACGCTGGCATAGCCGCGGCCGCCGTATTTGCGCGCGAAGGCATCGAGCGCGCCGCGCCGCCGATCGGCGGCGGCCGCAATCCGCGCGTGCGGAAATTGCTCGACGCCAGGCAGGAACAGCGTGCTCGCCACGCCCAGGCCGGCAATGCCGAGCCGCAGCGTCAGCGACCGCCCTTCGCTCGGCGGCTCATCAAGCGTTGTCATGCCGACGTTCTGTTCACTTGCGCAGGAAGTCGAGCTCATCGGCCCATTTGCGCCGCACCGTCTCAGCATAGTCGCGCTCGATCACGTTGACGACCGGGAACTTGTCCTTCCAGTGAAACGGCCGCACCGCGTAGACGATCATCCGGCTCATGGTCTGGTCGTCGCTGTCGCGCTGCTCAGGCGGCAGGCGGGGATCGATCTGGCCGGTCCAGCAGCCGTCGATGATGTCGGTCTGCGTGCGCGGATCCCAGCGGGTCGATATCGCCCACATCACCTCGGCCGGATCGGTGATGTCGATGTCGTCGTCCACCACGATGGTCATGCGCACCATGTAGCCGCCCGCCCGGCATCCGGCCGCCACCAGGCCCGCCATCTTGGCGTGGCCGGCATGGAGCTGCTTGATCGCGACGATATTGATGAATCGGGATCCGCCGCCCGGCATCTTCCAGACGCCGGCAATGCCCGGCACGCCGGCCGCCTCGAGCGTGTCCCAGAGCGCCGCGACATGCGGGATCTTGATCTGGCGTCCCGGATAGGTCGGCTTGGTCGGCGGATGGCCGATGATGATCGGATTGTTGCGGTGGTAGATCGCCTTGACCTGCAGGACCGGCTCCGGCCGCCCGTCGGAGGCGTAGTAGCCGGGCCATTCGCCGAACGGTCCTTCTATGCGCTGGTCGGTTTCCGGCGGCGGCATGTAGCCGTCGAAGACGAGCTCCGCGTCGGCCGGGATCGGAAGCCCGCTCACGCGGGCGGAAACGACATCGATCGGCCGGCCGATGCGTCCGCCGGCCAGCGCATATTCGGATTCGCCGTGCCTGGTATCGGTCGATGCCACCACGCCGAGGATCGGCGCCTGGCCGACGGAGATCGCCATCGGGCAGGGCTTGCCGCGCGCCCACCATTTGCGCCGGATGAGATCGCCGTGCTTGCCCTTCTCGATGAATACGCCCAGCGTCTTTTCGTCGTGCACCATGACCCGGTAGGTGCCGACATTGACCCAGTCGGTGTCGGGGTCGCGGGTGATCACGATGCATTCGGTGCCGATATAGTTCCCGCCATCAGCGCTGTGCCATTTGGGCGCCGGAAAGCCCAGGACGTCGACGGCATCGCCTTCCTGGACGTTCTCGAACACCGAGCCGGTATTCATCAGCCGCGGCGGAATCGGCTCCCTCTCCTCCTTCGGCCGGCGGCGATAGACCCTCACGGCCTCGAGCGTCAGGTCGCCGACCACGAAACGCGCGACCCGCACATTGCACAGGATGCGATGGCCGGGCCGGCAGCCCTTCATGTCCTCGAACAGCAGCACCGGCGGATAGAGATGCTCATGGCTGAGCTCGAACAGCGCGCCGATCTCCAGGTGCGGGTCGGCGCCGCGTATGGTTCTGAGCTCGCCGGCTGCGGCCGCGCGCTCGAGAAAGACCCGCAGGTCCCCCATGGCGGCGGCGTCGTAGGCTGCGCTGCGCTCTTGCGCCGCGGGCGCGGTCGTTGGCCAGCGATCGTTCAATTCTGTTGCTCCGGAGATTTGCCTTTTGCGTCCGGATCCCTCGGATTGGTGATCTCCCTGACCTTGCGGACGATCGGCGGCCGCGTGCCGACCATGTCGGCAACGATTTTGGCCACCTCTTCACCCGAATGCGGATCGACATCGAGGTTCAGCTGCGCCGCTTCGGCCAGAAAGGCCGGATCCCGCACGATCTGCTCGAACGCGCGCCGCAAGATATCGAGCGGCTCCGCCGCCATGCCGGGCGGACCGGCGAACGGCCGCTCGATCGAGGCCGGCGCGCTGATGAACTTGAACATTGCCCGCTGCTCGTTCGTCTCGGCGAGATCGGTCAACAGCGGAACGTCCGGCAGGTCCGGTTCCTTGCGAAGACCGACCTGCACCAGCGGCGTGATCAGTCCCTCCTTGACCCAGGCGGGCCGCGTCGCCTTCCACGAGGTCCAGGGATTGCTTCCGCGACCTTCGACCTCGCCCTGCTCCATGGCGTGATCGACCGCCGGCCCGCCGGCATAGCCGGTCACGATCTTGAATCGGGTTCCCAGCATGGCGTTCAGCAGCGCCGGATAGGCCGTCATGGTGCCGCTCGAGTCGGCGCCCATGATCACCTCGCGGCGCTTGGCGTCGGCGATGGTTCTGACCCCGGTCGTGTGCCAGACCGCGACGATATCGGCCGTCTGGCTCACGTTGCCGATCCAGGCCATCTGCTCGGTCTTGAACGCGATCCCGTTCTGTCCGAGCGACTGATAGAGCGGCATCGATTTGTTGAAGGTCGCGATGACGCTGCCGTCCTTCGGCGCAATGGAATAGAGGTAGGACGCGGCCTTGGTGCCGGAAGCGCCGGGCATGTTCGAGACGATGATGGTCGGCCTTCCGGCAACGAAGTCGCCGAGATGGCGCGCGACCAGGCGCGCATAGGTGTCGTAGCCGCCGCCGGGCGGCGTGCCGGCGATGATGTGGATCGTCCTGCCTTTGAAATAGTCGTCCGCTCGGGCGGGTGCGATCGAAGCCAGAAGCGCGGTCACGCCGACGATCAGGCAAGCCGCGCCGAGCATCCCGTTCGGCCCGCGAGAGCGCGCGGAGTGTGGTGGCCCGTCCGTGAGCTGTGAATGCTGTCTCATCCCGGAATTGAAAGGCAGCTTAAAACTCCATCAGATCCTTGGCGATTAGCACCTGGCCGGGAAAGTATTTCTTCACCTCGCTGACCCACGCCGTGTAATCGTCGTCGGGCTTTGCCGTCAGGTGCGTCAATACCACGGTTTTGACACCGGCGCGCGCCGCCATTTTTCCGATGACGTCCGGGCTCAGATGTCCCTGGGTCATCTGTTGCTTGATGCCGGCCTGCTCGTCGGAAGTCATTGCCTGCCATTGACCGGACCTGATCAGCAGTTGCATCCGATCGTCGACCGAATTCGCTTCTGAGACAAGCAGATCAGCGCCCCTGGCAAGTTCCGTGACTGCGTCGCTAGGCCCAGTGTCGCCCGTAAACACAATCACGCGGCCAGGTGTTTCAAACCGATAGGAATAGGACTTGTATTTGCCGGCAGCTGCTCCTTTGTGGAATTCAAAATGCGTGTTTTCGGCCGCCGTCACCTTGATGTTTGCATCCTGATAAACCATTCCAGGGGCGACATCATGACCGAAGAACACCTGGGCGATCGGAACGGTCCGACCACCGTCGGCAATCCTGATCTGGGCACTTATGGTGAAGTACTGCACCGCCGCCTTGACCAAGTCTTCTGTCCTGGGCGGACCGTAGACATTGATCGGTTGAGTCCGCTGGTTATCCCATGCATCAGACATCAGCGTACCAAGACCCGCCGTATGATCATCGTGGTGATGCGTGAGGAAAATAGTCCCGATGTCGCGGACGTTGATACCGGCTTTCGCAAGACGGCGCGCGACTCCGTCGCCGGCGTCAACAACATATAACGACCCATTTACGATCAGCAGATTCGACGATTGCGCTCGATGGGCTCGCGGTGGCGGGCCAGCTGTCGTCCCGAGTGTAATGAGACGGGTGCCCGTTTTTGATGGCGCGGGGCTGGTCTGCGCCATGCTTTCGTGCGCCAGCGCGGCGATGCTGATCAGGGCCGCCGTGAATAGCAATAACAAAAGCTTTTGCATGTCCCCTCCGTACGGCTGGGCGCCGACAAATGCCTGCTCGCCGCAGCATATGGCGACACCCCTATTATTGCCAGTCCAGCTTTATCGGAGCGGAATCCGAGCCTATAAGGTGGCGAGTAGCCGCCCGCCGCGTCGAGCGACGGACAAGGATTTCCTGCGATGAGGCAACTCGCGATCATCGGGCTTTGGCTGTTCCTGGGCTGCGCCGTCGCGTGCGCGGAGGAGCCGGTATCGTTCAAGGGCAAGACCATTACAGTTGTCGTGGCCAGCGCGGCCGGCGGCGGCACCGATATGTCCGGGCGGCTCATCGCGCCGCTCCTGGCCAGCCTGCTGCCGGGCAAGCCGAGCATCATCGTGAGGAACATTCCGGGCGCCGAGGGCGTCACCGCGATGAACTACTTCGTCAAGCAGGTGGCGCCTGACGGCCTCACGGTGACCATGGGCTCGACGACGCAGGCCGACCCCCTGCTCTACCGCCGGCCGCAATCGCAGTTCGATCCCACCACGTTCGCCATCATCGGCGGCGCCGGCCGTGGCGGGACTGCCCTGGTCATTCGCAGAGAGGCGGAAGCGCGGCTTTATGACTCCCGTGCCGCACCGGTCGTCATGGGTGCGCTCGGCGGCGTGCCCCGGTCCGGAATGCTGGCAACCGCCTGGGGCGTCGATGTCCTGGGCTGGAACGCCAAATGGGTGCTTGGCTATCGCGGCACCAAGGACCTGATGCTCGCGCTCTCGCGCGAAGAGATCGACATGACCTCGACCGCCAACCTGTTCCAGCTCCAGGAAGTCATGGCCGACCCGAGATTCAAGATCCTCAGCCAGTCGGGCGGCCTGCAAAACGGACAACACGTTGCCCGCACCGAATTCGGCGACGCGCCGATCTTCACCTCCATGATACAGGACAAGATCAAGGATGCCGTCACCCGGCAGGCCTTCGACTATTGGGCGAGCATCACGTCGCTCGATAAATGGCTCGCGCTGCCGCCCAAGACGCCCGCGGCTTACGTTCAAGCCTACCGGGAAGCGTACAAGTCGTTGTCCGCCGATCCCGCCTTTGTGGAGCTCGGCCGGAAGATCAGCGAGGACTTCGAGCCCATGAGCTATCGCGACGTCGAATCGCTGATCGCAAGAATAGGAAGCACGCCGCCGGAAGCGATCGCCTATATAGGCGCGATGCTGCGACGGCAGGGCGTCACGACTGAATAGCGGCGATCGGAGGGACACGCCCATGCTGCCTCAGCTGGCGGAACGCCTGAAGCTCTTGACCCAGACCGGCCGCGATACCGATATGGGTCGCCTGCTGCGGATGTTCTGGCAGCCGGTGGCCACCTCGCACAGCGTCAAGGCCGGCAGCGCGCGGCCGCTGCGCGTCATGGGCGAGGATCTCACGCTCTATCGCGGCGACAGCGGTCGCGCCTATCTGGTGGCCGGCCGCTGCGCCCATCGGCGGAGCGTCCTGCATTCCGGCTGGGTGCAGGGCGAAGAGATCCGCTGCGTGTATCACGGCTGGAAATACGCCGGCGATGGCCAGTGCACGCACGCGCCGGCCGAAGGCCCGGCGGTGGCGGCCAGCATCAAGATTGCCGGTTATCCGCTGCACGAATATTGCGGGCTCATCTTCGCGTATCTCGGCGAAGGCGCGGCGCCCGCTTTCGATCTGCCGCGCAAGGAGGCGTTCGAGCAACCAAACGTGATCGTGCTCCCGCGCGTCCAGATCTGGCCATGCAACTGGTTCCAGATGGTCGAGAACTCGCTCGATGCGGTCCATGTCAGCTTCGTCCATCTGGCCGGAAAGGTCGGGCCGTTCGGCGAAGCCGTCACCGCGGCCATTCCCAAGCTGGACTATTCGGAGACGGATGCCGGGATCAGGCAGGTGGCGATCCGCTCGGAAAGCAACGTGCGCGTGAGCGACTGGGCGTTCCCCAACAACAACCACATCGTTACGCCCGGCCGCAGCAAGGACGCGCCCTGGGTGCATCGCGGCGTCTGGAACGTCCCGCTCGACGATACCCACACCTACAAGGTTGGCGTTTATGCCATCCCGTCATCGACGCCGGAGGAAGACCGCGCGACGCTCGATCATTTCGAGAAGTACGGCGACTACAATCCGGCCGATCACCACGACGCGTTGTTCATCGACAAGACCTGGCCGGAGGATCCCTCACTGCAGCTGACGCCGGCGCAGGATTATGTCGCCATCATGGGGCAAGGCGAGATCGTCGATCGCACGCAGGAGCGGCTGGGCAAATCCGATGCCGGCATCCTGCTGCTGCGCAGGATTTTCTGGCGCGAGATGGAGGCGATACGCAGCGGCCGGCCGACCAAGACCTGGCGGCGGCTCGCCCATGCCGAGGAGATGCCGGTGCAAGGCGCGCGCCGCGAGGCGACGGCTTCAAGATGAACCGGCTCGACGGCAAGGTCGCGATCGTCTTCGGCGCCGGACCCAACATCGGCGGGACGATCGCGCATTTCCTGGCCCGCGAAGGCGCCCGGGTCGCCGTCACGGACATCGACGGCAAGACCGCCGCGGACACGGCCGCGTTCCTCGCCGCGCGCGGCTACGCGGCGCTGGCGCTCACCGGCAACGCCATCCGCGAAGACGACGTCGCGCGCATCATAGCGGAAACGGTCGGCCGCTACGGCCGGCTCGACTGCATCGTCAACACCGCCGGCAAGGTGCATTGGTCGTCGGTGCTCGACATGCGGCTCGCCGACTGGAACGAGGCGGTGCTGAGCTTTCCCACCGCCGGCATGCTCACCACCAAGCACGCCGCCAAGGCGATGATCGCCGCCGGCGCGCACGGCAGCGTCATCCATCTTCTGTCCACAGCCGCGCATTTCGGCCAGCCCGCCGGTGCGGCCTATTGCGCCGCCAAGGCGGCCTTGCTTAATCTCGCCCGCTGCGCCGCCATGGATTTGGCGCACCATCAAATCCGGGTGAATACCATCACCCCCTGCGCCATGGAGCACCAATTGTGGACCCACATGCGCGAGGAGGTCGCAGACGAGAAATTCGTCCTGCGCCAGGACCGGCCGCATTATTCGCGCGATGACTTCCTCAAGGCCATTCCGCTCGAGCGGTTCCCGCGCGCGTCCGACCTGGCCTGGGCGGCGGTCTTCCTGGCTTCCGATGAATCGAGCTTCCTGACCGGCATCGACCTCCCGGTCGACGGCGGCCTGCGGTTCAAATATCCGGCATGGCGCCCGGGCGACCAGAGCGGCGTCAATATCGCCGATTACGCGCGCACGATCCAACGGACCGAGTACGGCGAGGATCGCGGCAAGCTGAACAAGCCGTAGGTGCCGTCTATTGCAACAGGAGGAACGCATGCGCAACATCGACAAGGTTTCATTCCCGTATCGGGCCTCCACCCATCTCAATCTGCTGCACGTCATTTCCGAATCCGGCGCCTGGGCGAAGCACGGCCTCGACGTCAACTACGATTTTCAGATCTCGAAGACTGATGCGCATCGCGCGGTCGCAAGCGGCGAGGTCGAGTTCGTCGGCGGCAATCACATCTCGACCTACGGCCATCGCGCGCGCGGCGACAAGTGGGTCTATCTCGGCCAGACCTTGAACGCCGTGCATCCCAAGCTGGTGGTGCGCCCGGACTCCGGCATCAACGGGATTGCCGATCTGCGCGGCCGGAAGGTCGGCACCCGCGGCCACCACCCCGGCCTCAACGATTGGCTGCTGCTCAAGCAGCGCGGCCTCGACGTCGATCGCGACGAGGTCGAGCTGGTCCGCAAGGTGGACGGCCTGGAAACCGCGGAAGCCGCCGAGCAGCTCGAAGGCGCGGCCGCTGCGGCCGCAAAAACGCAGAAGCGCGCTCCGCTGTGGCAGTGGGTGCGCGACGGCAAGGTCGATGCCGCGCTGCTGCTGGCGCCGGCGCATCTGTTCGCCGCCGACGCCGGCCTCAAGGTCATCGACATCGAGCCGCTGCCGATGATCTGGTTCACCACGATCTCGTCGAGCCTGCCGTTCGTCGAGCGCCATCCCGAGATCGTCGAGCGCTTCCTCAAGGGCCTGATCGAGGGCGTGCACTTCTTCAAGACGCAGCCGGAGCAGAGCATCAGCATCATCGAGCGGCGCTACAACAAGGAAGGCCAGCTCAGCCACGCGCAGGCGACCTACATCTATCATCAGCTGGCGCCGCTGCTGGCGCCGAAGCTCTATCCCACCATGGCGGCGGTCGCGAACGTCTACGAGGAGGCCAAGCGCGAGGATGCGGACGCCGGCAGGATCAATCCCATGGAGCTATGGGACCTGCACCACATTCGCCGGCTCGACGATACCGGCTTCATCGATGGTCTTTACGGCAAGGCAGGCGGCCGCAGGCCGGCCGATCCCGAGCGGATCGCCGAGCTGAAGAAGCAGCAGTCGGATGCAAATGACGCCATAAAGGCGTGCGGCCATCTCGAAAGCGAGTACTGCGAGTGCCATTGAGGACCCGCAGAATTCGTGAGGCAGCACTTATGGGCGTTGTCGCGCTTGCGTTGGGTGCGTGCGGGCAAGGCGCGCAAGGCCCGCAAGGCGATCGTGGTCCGCCTGGGCCGGCTGGCCCCTCCGGGCCGGCCGGCCCGACAACCGGCGTCCGGCTTGTGCGCTCGGCCTGCGACGGCACGGCGTGTACGGTGCAATGCGAGGCGGACGAGGTTCTCGTCACCGCCTGGTGCGGGAGCGCAAGGAACCCGGCCAACTTCCCGACGGATCGATCAGCCACCTGCCGCGGAAGAGGCGCGGCGAACAATTCGCTTAATGCCGTGTGCGCAAAATCAGCCGAGCGGTAAACATCCCTTCGCCGGGTCTCTATCTCCCAGGCGAACACGTTACCGGCCGGAACCTGCGAGTCATCGGATTCATCCAGCTGCAGAACTCCAGAAAATTGATGGCCGTCATGGCCTCGATTGGCGCTCAGGCTAGTTTCCATCTGCTCTTCCAAGCCATATCGCGCCGCGAAGCCGATGGCAGGCCGCCACGCATCCCGTTCATCATCACCAACTGTAGTCTGCGTGGTCGGCCCCTTTGAGGAATTCCAATTTGCTCCGCTTTGGCTCCGACAAGATCAAGGATGAAGTCCTTCTCGTGGCGCGCCTTTTGCTCATCGCGCTGTTTTTGCTGTCTGGCTGGAGCAAGCTGACGGACTATTCCCAGACGGTCGGTCATCTGACGCAGATCGGCGCCCCGGTCCCGGCGCTCGCTGCTGCCGTGGCGATCTTCATGGAGGTTCCGGTCGCCATCGCGATCGTGGTCGGTGCATTCACGCGGCCGTCAGCTATCCTGTTGGCGTTCTATACGCTCGGCGCTGCGCTCATCGCTCACCACTACTGGACGATGACGGGGGCGGCCCAGCTCGACAACATGATCCACTTCTACAAGAATGTCAGCATCATGGGCGGCTTCCTTCTGCTGTACGTCACCGGCCCGGGCAAATATTCGGTGGACGCAAAATTCGGGTCGCCGGAGGCTAAAACAGATTGGTGACCCAACCGATCGGCAACGGCGCCGATCGTGGCTGGCCTATGACCTTTCAACCAGTCAACCGATCGATTCAAAGGGACTGGCGGGAGCGACGGGACTCGAACCCGCGACCTTCGGCGTGACAGGCCGACGCTCTAACCAACTGAGCTACGCCCCCATGTCGGGAGTGCTGCGGGCTTAAATGTCGCCCCGGTGCAAGTCAAGCTGCGAACCGGTGACGGCCCCGCCCGAGCGCTCGAGCCCCTCCGGCTCAACCCTCGGGCGTGCTGGGCGGGCGCGGGGCGGCAGCGGCCGGGAACAGTCTGGGGCCCGCAAACCACCCTGTCCGCCGGGCGATTCAAGCCTCCCACCCCCTCTGACTGCCAAAAAACCCACATATTTCGGTAATAACTCGCGCACCACCGCGAAAAAACCCGCATTTTTCGCTAGGAAGTCATGGTCAGACCCTATCCGAATCGTCTAATGCGGCACGGTGAGAGGTGGTTTTGGGCCACTAGCTGCAACCAGGAGGGCCAGCCATGGCAGTCAAGAAACCAGGCGCGCAGACGACCGTGACATTGAAGCATCTCGCCGCAGATCTTGCGGAAAGCCATGAGATGTCGAAAAAACAGACCGAGGCGGTGCTCGGCGATCTGGTCGGCTTGGTGTCGAAGCACCTCAAGAAGGGCGACCGTATTCGTATCGGCGGCCTGGGCATTCTGGTGGTGCGCAAGCGCGCCGCCCGCATGGGCCGTAATCCGGCCACCGGCGAGCCGATCCAGATCAAGGCGAGCAAGAAGGTGGCCTTCCGCGCCGCCAAGGAGCTCAAGGAAGCCGTCTGACAGCTTCGCCCGCCGTTGTGGCCCACCGGGCATTGGCGGGCGTCCTTCGCGGCGCCCATGGCTGGGGTATGGCCGGGATATTCGCACGCAAGTGGCGGGCGGCCTCATGCGTGAGATTTCATGACCGAGGCACGCTCACAGTCCGCTGCTCAGCCGCCGCAGAAGTCTCGGCTCGAGACTGGCGCCCAGCCTGCTTCGTCGGCGGCTCTGCCGCGCTACCCGATATTGATCGGTATTTCCGGAAAGCGAATTTTCGACAAGACCGACGCGACGGCGGACGAAGCCATTGCGCAAGCGGTCGCGGCGCGCTTGCGAGGCGTCTTCGCGGCGCTCGATCGGGATTTGCCACAGACGCCGAAGGTCGTGCTCACCGGAGCCGCCTTGGGGGCGGATCTCATCGCCGCGCAGGCGGCCCTGCAGATGGGGAGCCACTGGGCGGTTGCCGCCCTCCTGCCCTTCGATCGCGCGCTGTTCGAGGAGGACTTCCGTCCATCGCCGGGGGAGCCGCCGTGGCACGATCGCTACGCGATGTATGCAGACATGTTCGCGCGGGTCCTGGGTACGCCGGACAAGCCCAACCCCAGGGTCCTGGTGCGCGAGTTGCCGAAGCTTTCGCTCGAGCGCGGCGGCGTCGCCACGGCCGACCAGCTTTCGCGGCAGTCGGAACGGCATGACAAGACGCTGCGCCGCAATCACTACGAACAGGTCGGCCAGTTCATTGCCGAGATCTCCACCATCATGATTGCGGTCGCCGGCGGCCACGAGCAGCCGGAAACGTCGGAGGCGAACGGCGGCACGGTAAGGATCGTCGCCTATCGGCGTGCCGGCTGTCCCGACGCGGTCGGCGCCGCGGCGGCCCGGCGCAGCGCGGTCCTTCGCCACGAATGGTCGGAGGTGATGCTGCCCCCCGCTGGATATGTCTGGCTGATCGATCCTTGGAAGCCGGATGGCACCGGGGGCTATCCCGTCAAGGTGCTTCCGCCCCTCGTCGATCGCTGCGTGGACGACGTGTACACGGGGCATCCCGCCGAAGATATGCCGCAGGACCACGAAACCTATGTCGGTCCGCTGCGCAAGCTGGCCGACGCCCTGCGCGCGACGCCTCCCGAGGGCAATGATCGCGCGCCCGACACCGGGCTGCGGCGGCTGCGTGCAAGCCTCGCGGTCGCCCGCGGGTTCGAGCGGTTTCACCGCGAGGGCTCGCAAGCGGCCGAGCCGGCAGGTGCTGCAGTATCCGTCGACCTGTCGCCCGTCGCGAATGTCGGTGACGCGTTGAATTCAGCGCGTTCCCGCATCAGCTCGCGGCAGCGCCAGGTCAACGCCTATTTGCGCGGAGACTTCTATTGGCTGGCGGTTCTGTTCGTGCTGGCGGTGATCATATTCGAGACTTATGCAAAATTTTTTCATGAAAACGCGTGGCTGCTGGGATCCTATCTTGTTGTCCTTGCCTGGATCGGGCTCAGGGCGCTGCGCGGGCGTTGGATGCTGTGGGAAGCCGTTGCCGAGGACTATCGGGCGGTTGCGGAAATGCTGCGCGTGCAGCGCGCATGGTGGTCGGCCGGACTGGACGCGCGCGTCGACCGCGAGCACCTGCAGGGCGTCGATCAGGATCTGGCTCCCATCCGCGATTGCGCAAAGATGATCATCGCCTGGATTCTGCTGCGGCACGGCTGGACGGATGGTCGGCGCACGCGCGACTGGGCGCATGTGCGCGGCACCGCGGTCGAGCCGCGGGATTTGCGCAGCGGGAAATCGCCGAACGACTGGGTCGGAAGCCAGCTCTGGTTCTTCATCAACAAGGGCGAAAATCGCGAAACGCGGGTGCATGTCATCGACGCGGCAAGCTGGACCTTGTTCGTCGTGTCGGGCGTGCTCGCCGCCGTGCTCTGGACGTGGATCGCCTTTCCGAAGGTAATGAGCCTGTTCGAGCGATTGGCGCATATCCGCCTGCCGCCCTGGGCCTCGTTTATCGGGTTCGACATCAGCCCCCTGCTCTGGCTTCTGCTGACGCTGCTGGTGATCGGATTGCGGGTCCTGAACCACGATATCCGCCGGGGATCGGGAGCCATCCTCCTGACCGGCGCTTTGGGGGCCCTGGCGGCCGTGGCCTTCGCGTTGGCGCTCCTCGCTGCCGGTCCGCTCATCGCCGATGCGACCGGCTTACGCAGCGGCGATTTGGCGGCGACCTACGCGATCCTCGCAGGCCTTGTCGTGCTGTCCGCGATTGCCGGCGCATTGCGCTATCTCATGGAGAGGCTCAACATCGAAGCGGAGGCGCTTGAATACCGCGACGCCCGCGGTCGCTTCGAACGTGCCGAGCGGGCTCTCGCGCGCGGAGCGGACCCCGCGACGGGAGCCCCGGCCGACGAGAAAGCCGCCCAGCGTGTCGTCTACGAGCTCGGCCGCCTCGCTTTGGCCGAGAACGAGGCCTGGCTGAAGTCGCGGCGCGAGCGGCCCCTTACCCCCGTCGTCGGCTGAGGCGTAGCTCGATATCTCGATGGTGGGCGGTGACGGACTCGAACCGCCGACATCCTGCGTGTAAAGCAGGCGCTCTACCAGCTGAGCTAACCGCCCTCTTGCCCGATCCTTTATCATGAAAACGGCGCCCTGCGGCGCCGTTTTCGCTTCAGCTGGTCGGATGCCTGTGGGCTCAATGGGCCGTGAGCGTCGAGGCCTCGTCTTCGACCGCAGGCTCGGTCACCGGAGCCTCGACCGGCTTGGCGGTTTCCTCGTCCCAGGTGATGGCCTCCGGCTTGCGCACCAGCGCGCGCGCCAGCACCTCGTCCATGCGCGAGACCGGAAGGATCTCGAGGCCTTTCTTGATGCTCTCGTTGATCTCCACCAGGTCCTTGGCGTTCTCCTCGGGGATCAGCACCGTCTTCATCCCGCCGCGCGATGCGGCCAGGAGCTTCTCCTTGAGCCCGCCGATCGGCAGGACGCGGCCGCGCAGCGTGATCTCGCCGGTCATGGCGACGTCGCGGCGCACCGCAATGCCGGTCATCACCGATACGATGGCGGTGACCATGGCGACGCCCGCCGACGGCCCGTCCTTGGGGGTCGCGCCTTCCGGCACGTGCACGTGGATGTCGCGCTTGTCGAAGCGCGGCGGCTCGATGCCGAACGAGATGGCGCGCATCCGCACATAGGAGGCCGCCGCCGAGATCGATTCCTTCATCACGTCGCGCAGGTTGCCGGTGACCGTCATGCGGCCCTTGCCGGGCATCATGGCGGCCTCGATGGTGAGCAGCTCGCCGCCGACATCGGTCCAGGCCAAGCCGGTGACGACGCCGATCTGGTCCTCATCCTCGAGCTCGCCATAGCGGTACTTGGGCACGCCCAGGAACTCGGAGACATTGCCGGCCTCGACCTTCACCGATTTCTTCTTGGTCATGGTGAGGTCCTTGACCGCCTTGCGGATCAAGGTCGAAAGCTCGCGCTCGAGGTTGCGCACGCCCGCTTCGCGGGTGTAGCGACGGATCAGCAGCAAGAGCGCCGCTTCGTCGATCGACCATTCCTTGGCATCGAGCCCGTGCTTGGCGATCGCGGCCGGGATCAGGTGCCGGCGGGCAATCTCCACCTTCTCGTCCTCGGTATAGCCGGCGATCCGGATGATCTCCATGCGGTCCATCAGGGGAGGCGGAATGTTGAGCGTGTTCGCCGTGGTGATGAACATCACGCTGGAGAGATCGTAATCGACCTCCAGGTAATGGTCGTTGAAGGTGTGGTTCTGCTCGGGATCGAGAACCTCGAGCAGCGCCGAGGACGGGTCGCCGCGGAAATCGGCGCCCATCTTGTCCACCTCGTCGAGCAGGAACAGCGGGTTCGAGGTCTTGGCCTTGCGCATCGACTGGATGATCTTGCCGGGCATCGAGCCGATATAAGTGCGCCGGTGGCCGCGGATCTCGGCCTCGTCGCGCACCCCGCCGAGCGAGACGCGCACGAACTCGCGGCCGGTCGTCTTGGCGATCGACTTGCCAAGCGAGGTCTTGCCGACGCCGGGCGGGCCGAACAGGCACAGGATCGGGCCTGTCAGCTTGTTGGCGCGCTGCTGCACCGCCAGATACTCGACGATACGCTCCTTGACCTTCTCCAGGCCAAAGTGATCGTTGTCGAGGATTTCCTGGGCCGCCTTGAGATCCTTCTTGACCTTGGACTTCTTGTTCCACGGGATCGACAACAGCCAGTCCAGATAGTTGCGCACGACGGTGGCCTCCGCCGACATCGGCGACATCTGGCGCAGCTTCTTGAGCTCGTGGGTGGCCTTTTCGCGGGCCTCCTTCGAGAGCTTGGTCTTCTTGATCTTGTCCTCGATCTCGGCGAGCTCGTCCTTGCCCTCTTCGTCGCCGAGCTCCTTCTGGATCGCTTTCATCTGCTCGTTGAGATAGTACTCGCGCTGAGTCTTCTCCATCTGCCGCTTGACGCGCGTGCGGATGCGCTTCTCGACCTGCAGGACCGAGATTTCGCTCTCCATCAGGGCGAGCACCTTTTCCAGCCGCTCGGTGACGATCGCGGTCTCCAGCACGGTCTGCTTTTCGGGGATCTTGACCGCCAGATGCGAGGCCACCGTGTCGGCGAGCTTGGCGTAGTCCTCGATCTGCTGAACGACGCCGACCACTTCGGGCGACACTTTCTTGTTCAGCTTCACGTAGTTCTCGAACTCGTTGATGACCGAACGCGCGAGCGCCTCGGCCTCGACCTGCTCGCCCGCGGAGTCGACCGCGACGACCGCATCGGCCTCGTAATAGTCGGTGCGCTCGGTGTAGCGGGTGACTTGCGCGCGCGCGGCGCCCTCGACCAGCACCTTGACGGTGCCGTCGGGCAGCTTCAGGAGCTGCAGCACGCTGGCGAGCGTGCCCATCTCATAGATCGCGCTGGTCGCAGGATCGTCGTCGGAGGCGTTCTTCTGCGTGGCCAGCAGAATGAAGGTATCCGAGCGCATCACCTCCTCGAGGGCCTTGATCGACTTCTCCCGCCCCACGAAGAGCGGCACGATCATGTGCGGAAAAACCACGATGTCCCGCAGCGGCAGAACCGGGTAGGAGCGGGTCTCGCCGGGGATGAGTGGAGGTCGAGGCTTGGCGCTTGTCATAGCGGAAATTCCTTATTGTTGTGCCCCTCGCCCGCGACCTGCGATACGCAGCATGGCGGTCGAGTGCCGGTGGGACCGGGAAGCCGGCGCGGTCCAAAGGTCGATCGTGCTTGGAGGCCGGTTGGATGCGCTCCCGGAAGTTTGAGATACCCCTCCGCACGCCTTCCCAGTATCCCCTAGTAGGTGGCCACGGGCGGCAGCGGTGTCAAGTAAGGCCGAAATTCCAGCAAAAACCGCGCTCGCCAACCCCAAAGGAGGTCGAATCTGCCGAATCGGAGGACGGCCGGCGCTACGGCTGGCTTGCCGCCGCTCAGGCGCTCACCGATGTGTCGTTCGCGCGGTCGGCGCGGTCGGTATAGATGTACAGCGGCCGGGCGGTGCCCTCGACGACCTCCTTGGAGATCACGACCTCCTCGACGCCTTCCAGGCTCGGCAATTCGAACATGGTGTCGAGCAGGATGCTCTCCATGATCGAGCGCAAGCCCCGCGCCCCGGTCTTGCGGTCGATCGCCTTGCGGGCGATGGCGCCGAGCGCCTCCTCGGCGAGCGTCAGATCGATGCTCTCCATCTCGAACAGGCGCTGGTACTGTTTCACCAGCGCGTTCTTGGGCTGGGTGAGGATAAGCTTGAGCGAGGGCTCGTCCAAATCCTCCAGCGTGGCGACCACCGGAAGCCGCCCGACGAATTCCGGGATCAGGCCGTATTTCAGCAGATCCTCGGGCTCGACCTCGCGGAAGATCTCGCCGGCCTTGCGATCCTCCGGCGCCAGCACCTTGGCGCTGAAGCCGATGGAGGTGGACCGCCCGCGCGCCGAGATGATCTTCTCCAGCCCGGCAAAGGCGCCGCCGCACACGAACAGGATATTGGTCGTGTCGACCTGGAGGAATTCCTGCTGCGGGTGCTTGCGGCCGCCCTGCGGCGGCACCGACGCAATGGTGCCTTCCATGATCTTGAGCAGCGCCTGCTGCACGCCCTCGCCGGAAACATCCCGGGTGATCGAGGGGTTGTCGGACTTGCGGCTGATCTTGTCGATCTCGTCGATATAGACGATGCCGCGCTGCGCCCGCTCGACGTTGTAGTCGGCCGACTGCAGCAGCTTCAGGATGATGTTCTCGACGTCCTCGCCCACATAGCCGGCTTCCGTCAGCGTGGTGGCATCCGCCATGGTGAAGGGCACGTCGAGGATGCGGGCGAGCGTCTGCGCCAGCAGCGTCTTGCCCGAGCCGGTCGGCCCGATCAGCAGGATGTTCGATTTAGCCAGCTCGACGTCGTTGTGCTTGGTCTGGTGGTTGAGCCGCTTGTAATGATTGTGGACGGCGACCGAGAGGACCTTCTTGGCGTGATCCTGGCCGATCACATAGTCGTCGAGGACCTTGCGGATCTCCTTGGGGGTCGGAATCCCGTCGCGCGACTTCACCAGCGAGGATTTGTTTTCCTCCCGGATGATGTCCATGCACAGTTCGACGCATTCATCGCAAATGAACACCGTCGGTCCGGCGATGAGCTTGCGCACCTCGTGCTGGCTCTTGCCGCAGAACGAACAGTACAAGGTGTTCTTGGAATCACTGCCGCCGACTTTGCTCATTGCCTCATCTCCATCGGCGCGTCGCTGCCACGGCGAACCGGTCATTCGACCCGTGAAACCTAACAGGGGGACCCCTAAGAGTCCGTAGCATTAAAGCCACACCCCTCATTTGCTTTTGGCGGTGTCCCGTCCAGTGCACCCTAGCGAAGCACGGTAACGTAGCCATAATCAAGAATTCATTAATAATGAAAATTCAAGGCTCATGGCGACTTTTTAGCCACCCCCGGGAAGCCGCCATCCCCGGCCCGTGCGCACCGCACGGCCGGCGGTCAAAGCTTGGCCTCCTCCGGCCGTTTTTCGATCACCTTGTCGACCACCCCCCATTCCACCGCCATTTCGGCGGTCAGGAAGTAGTCCCGTTCGAGCGCGTCCTCGATCTTCTTGAGCGGCTGGCCGGTGTGCTTCACGTAGATCTCGTTGAGCCGCTTCTTGAGGTTGAGGATCTCCTGGGCGTGCAGCATGATATCCGTCGCCTGGCCCTGGAAGCCGCCGGAGGGCTGGTGCAGCATGATGCGGGCATTGGGCAGCGCGAAGCGCATGTCCTTGTTGCCGGCGGCGAGCAGCAGCGAGCCCATGGAGGCGGCCTGGCCGATGCACAGGGTCGAGACCGCCGGCCGCACGAACTGCATCGTGTCGTATATCGCAAGCCCGGACGTGACCACCCCGCCGGGCGAATTGATATACATCGCGATCTCTTTCTTCGGATTGTCCGCCTCCAGGAACAGAAGCTGGGCAACGATCAGCGACGCCGTCATGTCCTCGACCGGACCGGTGATGAAGATGATCCGCTCCTTCAGCAGCCTGGAATAGATGTCGTAGGCGCGCTCGCCCCGGTTGGTCTGCTCGACCACCATGGGCACGAGGTTCATGTAGGTCTCGACCGGATCTCGCATGGATCAACCCATCTCGGCCGCGGCTGCTGCAACAAGGCCACCAGGCTCCCGCAGGGTCGCGACACTCTTAATCACGCACCTGCCACAGATATGCGCGGATGGGCCCGCCACAAGACGTGCTGCGGCGGCCGCCTCGCGGCGCCAGAACCAACCGGGCGGACGAAGGCACGGGCGCCGCCGCAAGCTGCCGCGCGTTGCAAGGCGTCCCATATCGTATCCGCCGGTGCTCCGGTCAACTGGCAGGGGGCAGATCCTCGTCATCCTGGTAGAGCTCCTCGCGCGCGACCTGTTTTTCGGTCACTTTGGCAAGCTCCAGGATAAAGTCGACGACCTTCTCCTCGAACAGCGGCGCCCGCACGCTGGCGAGCGCGGACGCGTTCTTGCGGTAGTAGTCCCAGATCTCCTGCTCTCGGCCGGGGAACTGGCGCGTGCGCTCCACGATCGCGCGGCTGAGCTCGTCATCGCTCACCTGGATCGAATTGCGCTCGCCGATCTCCGCCAGCACCAAGCCCAGCCGCACCCGCCGCTCGGCGATGTCGTGATATTCCTCCCTCGCCTTCTCCTCGGTCGTGCCCTCGTCCGCGAAGGTGCGCCCCTGCGCCTTGAGGTCGTTTTCCACCACCGTCCAGACGTTCTTGAACTCCTCCTCGATCAGGGTCGGCGGGCCGGCGAACTTGTGCAATTCATCGAGCTGGTCGAGCAGCTTGCGCTTGAGCTTCTGCCGGCTCTGGCTCGCATGCTCCTGCGCCAGGCGTGCCTTGAGCGTCTCGCGCAGCTTGGCGAGCGACTCCAGGCCGAGCGACTTGGCGAAATCCTCGTCGATCGTGACGGTGCCGGGCTGGTCGATGGATTTCACCGTCACCTCGAACTCGGCATCCTTGCCGGCGAGCTGCGGGCTCGTGTAGTTCGCGGGGAACGTCACATTCACCGGCCGGGTCTCGCCCACTGCCATGCCGATAAGCTGATCCTCGAAGCCCGGGATGAAGGTCCCGGAGCCGACATTGACCCCGACATCCTCCCCGCTGCCGCCCTCGAAGGGGACGCCGGCGATCTTGCCGCTGAAATTGATCATGACGCGATCGCCGTTCTCGACCTTCGCACCCTCGCCTTTGCGGTTGTAGGGCTTGGTCTCCTCGGCGAGCTTCTGCACCGCCGCATCGATCTCAGCCTCGGTCACCTCGGCCACCAGCCGCTCGAGCGTGATATTGCTGAAATCGGCCAGCTCGATCTTCGGCAGCACTTCGAGCGCAAGCTGGTAGGCCAGATCGGACTTGCCCTCGAGCACCTTCTCGACCTCGACTGCCTCCTGCGGCATCGTGACCTTGGGTTCCATGGCGAGCTTGAACCCGTGCTCGTCCACGATCTTGGCGTTCGTCTCGCGCACGACTGTCTCGATCGTCTCGGCCATCACCGAGCGGCCGTACAGCTTCTTGAGATGCGCAATCGGTACCTTGCCGGGCCGGAACCCGTTAATGCGGACGCGGTTCTTGAGCTCGCCCAGCCGCTCCGCCACTCTCGCCTCGAGGTCGGCAGCCGGCACCTTGACCTCGAATTCGCGCTTGAGACCCTCGGAAACGTTTTCTGTCACTTGCATGGCGGCAATCTTTAAGGGTTCTGGCCGATACGGCCGGCCTGCTTTCAGAGATCGGCTGCACCCGGCGTGGTGCGGGCGGAGGGGCTCGAACCCCCACGACTTTCGTCACGGGAACCTAAATCCCGCGCGTCTACCAATTCCGCCACGCCCGCGAAGGGCGCCTCGACGCCGAACGGGCAGCCGGGCGGCGCGGCTTATATCAGCATGAAACCGGTGGCGCACGATAAAAATAAGCGCCCCGCGCCGACTTCTCAACGACCGGCGCGCGCGCCCCTTGTCAGCGCGCAAGTGCGGCGAACAGCCGCCGGTAGAGCTTCGGCAGCGCTTCGGGCAAGTCCTCGGAGATGAGGCCGGGACCAGTCTCGGACCCGGCTTCGCCATGAAGCCAGACCGCCGCCGCGGCCGCCTCGAAGCCCGGCATGCGTTGGGCAAGAAGCCCCGCCACAAAACCCGCGAGCACGTCGCCCGAGCCGGCGCTGGCGAGCCAGGGCGGGGCATTCTCCGCGATGGCGGCGCGACCGTCGGGCGAGGCCACGACCGTATCCGGACCCTTGAGGAGCACGACCGCTCCCGCCTCGGCGGCCGCCTGGCGCGCTTGCGCAAGCTTTGAGCCGGCTTGAGAAATGCTCGGCAAAGCACGGAAAAGTCTCTCGAATTCGCCGGCATGTGGCGTCAGCACGGTGGCCCCCTGCGGATGCGCGCGGCTGGCTGCCAGCAGCCCCTGCGGATGTTCGTCAAAGCTGGTCAAGGCGTCGGCGTCGAGCACAACCGCGCAGCTCGCCGCCAAGGCGGCGAGAACCATCTCCTGCATGCCGCGCCCGACCCCGCCGCCTGGCCCCAGCACCACCACATTGCGCCGGGGATCGGACATGAAGGCGGTGAGCTCGCTGGCTCCGTCAACTGCGCGGACCATGACGGCAAGGCTCGCGGCGGCGTTGACGGCGAGCGCTGAGCGCGGCGAGGCAATAGTGACGAGGCCGGCGCCCGCGCGCAGCGCGCCACGTGCCGCCAGACGCGCCGCCCCGGTCGACGAAATTCCGCCCGACCCGACCACGGCGTGACCGCGGTCATATTTGTGTCCATCGACGCGCGGCACCGGAAAGCTTTTCGCCCACAGCGCCGGGACGTTGACGAAAGTCCGCGGCTTCACCTGGCCAAGCACGTCCTCGCTGATCCCGATGTCGGCGACGTGGACCTTGCCGCAATGGAGTCGGCCCGGCAGCAGCAGATGGCCGGGCTTGCGGCGAAAGAAGGTTATCGTTTCGCTGGCTCTGACCGCGGCGCCTTGGACCTCTCCGCCCGCTCCGTTGATGCCGCTCGGCAAATCCACCGCATAGACGGTGGCTGGCGACGCATTGATCGCCTCGATCATGGCGCGGGCGACGCCCTCCACGGGCCGGTCGAGGCCGGCGCCGAACAGGGCGTCGATAACGACGCCGGCACCCGACAGGGCGGCCGGGCTCGCGGCTTCGAGCGGACCGGTCCAGCGGCCGGCGGCGAGCGCCGCGTCGCCCTTGAGCCGGTCCGCATCGCCGGCCAGGAGCAGGTGGACCGAATAGCCGCGCTCGCGCAGGAGACGGGCGGCGACAAAGCCATCGCCGCCGTTGTTGCCCGGGCCAGCCGCTACGACCGCCGGCACGGTGGGCGGATGGCGCGCCGCAACCGCATCGGCGATCGCGCGGCCGGCATTTTCCATGAGGGTGATGCCGCTGGTTCCGGCAGCGATCGCCAGCCGATCGGCTTGCGCCATCTCGGCGGGGGTGAGCAGCTCGATCATGGTGCGGATGACAGTACCGGCGCGGCCCAGGGGCGACAATTGCCAATCGGTTCGCGATCTTGCCGGCGCGCCAAGGAGAGCAAAAATGCCGATGCACAGAAAATAAGCTTATTGATTATTCTTTAATCAATAACCTTTGGAGCCCCTTCCCGGCGCCGCCCGAACTTTGTTTTACTATCTGAAATTACTCACGTTTTCCGAATCTCCGGGCTTGGCACGGAGCCTGCTAACCGCTAGCGCGCGGCTGAGCCGGAAACTGCTGGCTGGCGGGCCGGGGAGACGTCGCAAGATGAAAAAGATCGAGGCGATCATAAAGCCCTTCAAACTCGACGAGGTGAAGGAGGCGCTGCAAGACGTCGGGCTGCAAGGAATCACCGTCACCGAAGCCAAGGGCTTCGGTCGGCAGAAGGGACATACCGAGCTCTACCGGGGCGCAGAATACGTCGTGGATTTCCTGCCCAAGGTGAAGATCGAGATTGTTCTGGCCGACGACATGGCGGACAAGGCCATCGAGGCGATCCGGCGCTCCGCCCAGACGGGACGGATCGGCGACGGAAAAATCTTCGTCTCCAATATCGAGGAAGCCATCCGGATTAGAACGGGGGAATCCGGGCTGGACGCCATCTGAAACGCTGGTCCCGTGCGATCTCGGAAGCGAGACATCCTGTTGCGAGAAAGGGAATGGATTCCATGACTACGGCCAAGGACGCCTTGAAGATGATCAAGGACAACGACGTGAAATACGTCGATTTTCGGTTCACCGACCCGCGCGGCAAGTGGCAGCACGTCACTGCCGATATCACAACCATCGATGAGGACACCTTCAGCGAAGGCATCATGTTCGACGGCTCCTCCATCGCCGGCTGGAAGGCGATCCACGAGTCCGACATGCAGCTTATGCCCGACCCCGAGAGCGCCTGCATCGACCCGTTCTTCGCGGAAACCACGATGATTCTGGTCTGCGATACGCTGGAACCGCTGACCGGCGAGCCCTACAGCCGCGACCCGCGCTCAATCGCCAGAAAGGCCGAACGCCTAGTCAAGACCATGGGCATCGGCGATACCATCTTTTTCGGACCCGAGGCCGAGTTCTTCATCTTCGACGACGTGAAATACGCGACCAGCCCGTACAACACCGGCTTCAAGCTCGATTCGGTGGAGCTGCCAATCAACTCCGACACGGACTATGAAGGCGGCAATCTCGGCCATCATATCGGCTTCAAGAAGGGCTATTTCCCGGTGCCGCCTCAGGACACCGCGCAGGACATGCGCAGCGAGATGCTCGGCGCCATGGCCAAGATGGGGGTCAAGGTCGAGAAGCACCATCACGAGGTCGGCTCGGCCCAGCACGAGCTCGGAATGAAATTTGCTCCGATGGTGCGCATGGCCGACCAGATGCAGATCTACAAGTACTGCATCCATATGGTCGCCAACATCTACGGCAAGACCGCGACTTTCATGCCCAAGCCGGTCTATGGCGATAATGGTTCGGGCATGCACTGTCACCAGTCGATCTGGAAGGACGGCAAGCCGACCTTCGCCGGCGACAAATACGCCGATCTGTCCGACACGGCGCTCAGCTACATCGCCGGCATCCTGAAGCATGCTCGCACGATCAACGCCTTCACCAATCCAACGACGAACTCCTACAAGCGTCTCGTCCCCGGCTTCGAGGCCCCGGTGCTGCTCGCTTACTCGGTGCGCAACCGCTCCGCCGGCTGCCGTATCCCGCTCGCCTCCTCCCCCAAGGGCAAACGCGTCGAGGTGCGCTATCCTGACCCGCTTGCCAATCCCTATCTCGCCTTCGCTGCGATGCTTATGGCGGGACTCGACGGTATCAAGAACAAGCTCAATCCGGGTCCGGCGATCGACAAGGACCTGTATGACTTGCCGCCCGCCGAGCTCAAGCAAATCCCGACCGTGTGCGGCAGCCTGCGCGAGGCGCTCGGCTATCTCGACAAGGATCGCGACTTCCTCAAGGCCGGGGGCGTGTTCGACGACGACTTCCTCGACAGCTACACCGACCTGAAGATGCAGGAAATCATTCGCTTCGAGCACACCCCGCATCCGGTGGAATTCGAGATGTACTATTCGGCGTGAGTCTCCTCCCACATCGCAATTGCGATGGACCTTCAAGGGGCGCTTGCGAGCGCCCCTTTTTCTTCCCGCTTACTTCTTCATCGCGTCGCGAAATTTGGTCCAGGCTTCGATGCCGGCCCGCCCTGCCTTCTCGTCGACGCCTTCGGGCAAACCGGCGACGCCGACCGCACCGAAGAATTCGCCGCCGAGCGCGAGCGGCACTCCGCCGCCGACCAGATAGACCTTGCCGGGGTACATGGTCATGATGCCGAAATACCGGTCCGGACGGGTCTTGGCGATGTCCGCCAGAGCTTGCGTCGTTTGCCGGAAGATCGCCGACGCATAAGCCTTGCCCTCGGCAAAGTGGACGTTTTGGACGCCGGCGCCGTCCATGCGGGCCGATGACACCACGTTTGTGGCCTGGTCGAGGACGACGACGGACATGCGCAGGTTGGCGTCACGCGCGAACGCGATCGCGCCGTCGATGATGACACGTGCCTCCGCCAGCGAAATCTGCGCCGGCGCCAATGGTGGCGGCGGCGGGCTCGGCGCCTGCGCAAAGCTCGTGGTCCCAACCGCCAGCAGCAGCGACAGGCTCGCGATCGCGCGTGCTTGCCAGGATGAAAGCAAGGTTTTCATCGTGTCCTCCCACAGGTTTGTGTTCTTGTCCCCGCGAAAGTAACAAATGCGTTGCCGAGCAACAACCGCCGCAGGGCACCGGCGCGGCCGCGCGAAGAATCAAATCAGAACATCAAGACCAGGGCGATCAGCACGCCGATCGCGGCAGCCGCATAGGCGACGGAGCGGCGCCGTCGTTTGGGCCCATAGACGCCGGCGTCAAGCCTGGACCTGATCACCGCGGCTTCGAACTCGTCGGACGAGCCGAAGCTGCAGGCCAGCGCACGGCCGGCACGTTCGGCATGGCTTCGCAGCGCAAGCAGGTCGGCGCTCGGCCGGGATGGAAACGGACGCCACATGCCTCATCGTACCGCCGCATCGGTAAATGAGCGGTTGCTTCAGTACGGATTATGTCGCCGGCTCGCCCGGCAGCGGGATGAACAGATCCTCGATCGGGATCGCCTTCGCAATGAAGTGTTGCTCGACCATGTATTGCACCAACGCCTGCAGGGTCGGTCGATTGGCCTCGATCCCATACGGCCAGGCGTCGCCGCCGAACACCTCGTCGATCTCCTCGATCTCGGCCAAGAGCCATGGCAGCATATAGCCGAGCGAGCCCGCATAGCGCATGCGGGCGAGCGCCGCCCGCTTGGATTGGACAAATGCCTGGTAGAAGCTCGTCGCAATCCAGCGGTGGCGCTCGGAGAGATCGCGGCGCATGGCAACGAGATGCATGATCGGAAAGATCTTCGACGTCTCGTACAGCTTTCGCTCCAGCGCGCGGTAGTCGGGGAACAGGCGGCCGACGTCGGGATGGCGCCCGAATGATTCCGGCTTGCGCGATCCGATCAGCGCGTCGATTTCGCCGCGCGCCAGCAGCTCGCCCAGCGACGCGCCGCTGTCGTTCTGCTCGATGCGGACCGGCCGCAACAGCGGCGGCGCGTGCGGCTTGCCGTGGGTGCCGGCCGTCTCGACCGCGCCCTGGACCCATCGAATGGAGGAAAGATCGACCCCGAACTGATGTTGCAGGTGCCCGCGCGCCCAGATCGCGGCGGTCTGCGTGTAGAGCGGCAGGCCGACGCGGCGTCCCTCGAGGTCTTTCGGCGTGCGGATGCCGCGGCGCGTATTGACGAAAATGTAGCCGTGCCGGAACACCCGCGACGGAAACACCGGAATGGCGACGAACGGACAAGCACCGGCGCCGTGCAGGCTGATATATTCGGAGGCCGAGAGCTCGGCGACGTCGAATTCCCGGCCTCCCACCATGCGGTCGAAGACAGCCCGGCCCGATTTGAGCGTGATGCAGGTGAGATCGACGCCTTCGACCGCGACATCGCCGTCGCGAATGGCCTCGAGCCGGTCGTACCGGCAGCTGGCGAAGGTCAGGGGAAGACGGGACACGGGCGGCTCGATGCTGCGGCGACACGCATGCTGCCGGCACGACAGCGATTGCGCAGGCTGCGGCTGAACCGCGCCCGGACGCAAGACCGCAAGAAAGAAGTGCCGTTCAGCGCTTGGAGAACTGGAACGAACGCCGCGCTTTGGCCTTGCCGTATTTCTTGCGCTCGACCACGCGCGAATCGCGCGTCAGGAAGCCGCCATGCTTGAGGGCGCCGCGCAGGTCGGGCTCGTAGCCCATCAGGGCCTTGGAGAGGCCGTGGCGCACGGCGCCGGCCTGGCCCGACAAGCCGCCGCCCGAAACGGTGCACACCACATCGAATTGATCCTGCCGATTGCTGGCCACCAGCGGCTGCTGGATCAGCATGCGCAGCACCGGTCGCGCGAAATAGGTCTCCACCGGCCGTGTATTGATCTCGATCTTGCCGGTCCCCGGCTTGACCCAGACCCGCGCCACCGCGTTCTTGCGCTTGCCAGTCGCATAGGCGCGGCCTTGTTTGTCGAGCTTCTGGACGTATTTGGGCGTCTCGGGGGCCGCGGCCGGCTTGAGCGCGGAAAGCTGATCCAGCGATTGCATGGTTTCGGCCATGGTCACGCGCCTCTCATGTTCTTGCGGTTCATGGCGCCGATATCGAGCGGTTCGGGGTTTTGCGCCGCGTGCGGATGATCGGGACCGGCATAGACCCGCAGATTGCCGAGCTGGCGCCGGCCGAGCGGTCCGTGAGGCAGCATGCGCTCGACCGCTTTCTCCAGGATGCGCTGCGGAAACTTGCCTTCGAAGATCGATTTCGCGGTGCGTTCCTTGATGCCGCCGATATGGCCGGTATGACGGTAGTAGATCTTCTTTTCGCGCTTCTTGCCCGTGAAGACCGCCTTCTCAGCGTTGATGATGATGACATTGTCACCGCAATCGACGTGCGGGGTGAAAATCGGCAGATGCTTCCCGCGCAACCGGCGGGCCACGATGGTGGCGAGCCGGCCGACGATCAGTCCCTTGGCGTCGATCATCACCCACTTTTTCTCGATCTCGGCGGGCTTGGCCGAAAAGGTGGTCATGGCGAAATACATCCGGCAAATCGAACGAGCGCGGTTGCGCTCTGGCCCGCGGCTCATACACCAAGCCTCCCGGACCGTCAACGCTCTCCTGAAATTAAAGCGCTGTAATTACAATATGTTGGCTAGATGGTATTTTAATACCAGCAGCTTCGGAAGCCTGCCTGCTGCCTGGCAGCGCCGGTCCGGCTCGCCGACCGCCCCTTCTGTTTCGGCCTCGGCACTTTACATTCCTCGCATCGACAGCCGGCAATTCCATGGATCACGAAAACTATCCCGACAGCTATATCCGCGGCATCCTCAACACGGTGAAGTCGATCGCCATGGTCGGCATCTCGCCGAAGGACGTGCGGCCGAGCTATTTCGCGTTCAAGTATCTGCTCGAACGCGGCTATCGGATGATCCCGGTCAATCCAGGGCAAGTCGGCGGGGATATTCTGGGCCAGCCGGTCTATGCCAGGCTCGCCGACATTCCCGAGCCGGTCGACATGGTCGATGTATTCCGTGCCCCCGAATACGCGCCGGCGATTGTGGAGGAAGCGCTGGCGCTCAAGCCCAGGCCCCAGGTGATCTGGATGCAGCTTGGCGTCCGCAACGAGGAGGCCGCGCGCCTGGCTGAGGCCAACGGCCTCAAGGTGGTGATGGACCGCTGCCCCAAGATCGAATATGGGCGGCTATCCTCGGAAATCGGCTGGATGGGGGTGAATACCCGCGTGCTGACGGCAAAGCGGGCGAAGCTCTCCGGCCGCGGCATCCAGCGCATGTCGCTTGATCGCGTCACCATGGCGGGCGGCGCCACCAGCGTGGCGACGAAATCCTCCCATGAGGATGATGGCGCCCAATAGGCATCCGCCTGCGGTTAGGCCGCGAAGGCGACGCCCACATTCCTCCCCCAATAATCGCGCCGATTATTGAATTCCACAATTTCCAAATGTAATGCCGCATAACCCGTGCAAGCTTGTGGAGGTCGCGCGCCTCGCGGCCTCTAATTTCTGGCAATCCTGCTCCGGCTGCGTCATGATCATGCGGTACCGGGGTCGGGCCGACGCGTCGCGGCGGCCCAAACGAAGCGGGGGGCCATGGGGAAACAGATCGCGCTCGCAATTGTTCTCGCGCTCGGCGCGGGCACGGTTGCATTTGCAGAGACGGCGGAAGAGCAGCAGGCGTGCACCAACGACGCGTTCCAGTTCTGTCAGAACTTTATTCCTGACCGCAATCAGGTGTTCACTTGTCTGGTGAACAACCGGCACCAGATATCGGCGGCGTGCCATACCGTGATGGCTCCCTATCTGCCGGCGGAGCCGGTCGCGGCGCTGAAGAAACAGCCCGCGTCTGCGCCGCGCGAGCGGAACGCCAAGAGCAAAGGACCGCTCAATCTCACCAGGCCATGACCGAGCGCATCCCAGGTTTCTCGACCTTGGCGATCCACGCCGGGGCGCAACCCGATCCCACGACCGGGGCGCGCGCGACGCCGATCTATCAGACCACCTCGTTTGTGTTCGAGGACGTCGATCATGCGGCCTCGCTGTTCGGCCTGCAGGCGTTCGGCAACATCTATACGCGCATCGGCAACCCGACGACCGCGGTGCTGGAGGAGCGGGTGGCGGCGCTGGAGGGCGGCACCGCCGGGCTTGCGGTCGCCTCCGGCCACGCCGCGCAGGTCATCGTGATGCACTGCCTGATGCAGCCGGGCGAGGAGTTCGTCGCCTCCAAGAAGCTGTACGGCGGCTCGATCAACCAGTTCAATCATGCCTTCAAGAATTTCGACTGGAAGGTGGTTTGGGCCGAGCCGGACGACATCGGGACTTTCGAGCGCGCGATCACGCCCAAGACCAAGGCGATCTTCATCGAATCGATCGCCAATCCGGGCGGCGTCATCACCGATATCGAGGCGATCGCCGCCGTGGCGCGGCGCGCCGGCGTTCCGCTCATCGTCGACAACACCCTCGCCACGCCCTATCTGTGCAAGCCGATCGATTACGGCGCCGACATCGTGGTGCATTCGCTGACCAAGTTCCTCGGCGGCCACGGCAATTCCATGGGCGGGCTGATCGTCGACGGCGGCACCTTCAACTGGTCGCGCGAGGGACGCTATCCGATGCTGTCGCAGCCGCGGCCGGAATATCACGGCGTGGTGATGCACGAGACCTTCGGCAATTTCGGTTTCGCAATGGCGTGCCGCACGCTGGCGCTGCGCGATATCGGGCCGGCTATCTCGCCGTTCAACTCGTTTCTCATTCTCATGGGGATCGAGACCCTGCCGCTGCGCATGCAGCGGCACTGCGATAATACCAAGGCGGTGACCGACTGGCTCGCCCGCCACCCCAAGATCGCATGGGTGAGCTATCCGGGCCTGCCGGGCGACCGCTATCACAACCTGGCCCGCAAATATGTGCCCAAGGGCGCCGGCGCGGTCTTCACCTTCGGCCTCAAGGGCGGCTACGACGCCGGCGTCAAGCTCGTCTCCAACGTCAAGCTGTTCTCGCATCTCGCCAATATCGGCGACACCCGTTCGCTGATCATCCACCCGGCCTCGACCACCCATCGCCAGCTCACCGACGCCCAGAAGGTCCAGGCCGGGGCTGGCCCCGATGTGGTGCGCCTTTCGATCGGGCTCGAGGACAAGGACGACATCATCGCCGACCTCGAGCAGGCGCTCGAGCCGGCGTGAAAGCGCCTCGCCCTCAGCCGCGCGCCACCGCACCCAGGCGGTCGGCGGGCTCGGCGCTCAGTCCCGTGGAGCGGGAACCTTCCGATGCGGCCATCCTCTGCGCATGAAGCGTTGCGATCGTGAGCACGATCATGGCCATGGCTTGATGCATCAGGGCGAGCGCAAGCGGCGCCTGCTCGAGTAAGGTCAGAATGCCGAGCGCAGCCTGTAGCGCGACGGCGGATGCCAGCGCCAGCGCGCCCCGGAGCGGCGCCCCACGCGGCAAGGAGCGCCTGACATCGACGGCATGCAGGATCGCGACGCCCAGCAGCGCGTAGGCGACCAGGCGATGATCGAACTGCACGGTCAGCGGATTCTCGAAGAAATTTCGCCACCACGGCTCGTTGAACAACAGCTGCGATGCCCCCGGCACCAATTGGCCGTCGATCAAGGGCCAAGTATTGTAGATGAGACCGGCGCGCAGACCCGCGACCAGCGCGCCCAGATAGATCTGCGCCAGCACCAAAACGAGCAGGAATTTTGCGCTCGATCGCAGGCGCGCCGGCGTGGGCGTGCCGGACCGGGGCACGCCCCATTGCGCGGCCCAAACCAGCGCCACATAGATGAGACAAGCGAGCGTCAGATGAAACGCCAGCCGATATTGCGACACCTCGACGCGCCCGGCGAGCCCGGACGCCACCATCCACCACCCGACCGCGCCCTGGAATGCGCCCAGACCGAAGATCATCCAGAGCCGGGCGCGCAATCGGGGCTCCACCCTGCCCTTCCAGAGAAACCACAGAAACGGCAGCAGGAACGCAACCCCGATCAGGCGCCCCAGCAGGCGGTGCGTCCACTCCCACCAGAATATGGTCTTGAACGCATCGAGGCTCATGCCTGGATTGAGCGTCTGGTACTGTGGAATGGTCTTGTATTTCTCGAACTGCGCCTGCCATTGCGCCTCGCTTGATGGCGGCAAGGCGCCCGCTACCGGCTGCCATTCCACGATCGAGAGGCCGGATTCGGTGAGCCGCGTGGCGCCGCCGACCACCACCATGGCAAAGACGAGGGCAGCCACCGCCAAGAGCCACGTCCTGACGGCACGGCGGTTGCGCTCAAGGCGTTCAGCATCGATGGGCGCGCTGGTCATGGAAGAATCAGCAAACTGGGTCACGGATCACGATGCTTGGTCACGATGCTTGCCTGCGGCGGTGCGCACCATATAGTCGAGCGCGTGCGGTCGCAATCGAGCCGCCGGCGGCCCAGCCATGCCCATCCGAATACGCAAGCTTGTCGGCGCGTTCGCGCTCTTCGCCCTGGTCCTGGTCTGGGCGCTCCTTGCCATGGCGGTGGCGCAGTTTCCGGTGGTGAAGGCGAATGGGCTGGTGGAGGCGATCTATTACGTCCTCGCCGGGCTCGGCTGGGTCTTGCCGGCCATGCCGCTCATCCGCTGGATGTCGGGAGCGGAGGACAGACGACAGAGGACAGACGACAGATCACACCACCTGTGATTTCCGTCCTCTGTCCTCTGTCGTCTGTCCTCCGCTACGCCGCATCGACCCGGCGGAAGCCGTTGCAGACCGCGGTCGCCGCGCCGGAGAGCAGAACGCCCACATAGCGCGACTGCTGGTGCTCGCCGTTGAGCGATATGCGCGGCAGCGCGGTGAGATGGCCGCCGTGCTCCGGAAACAACACGCCCGGCCGCATCGTAACGGCCGTCTTGAAGCCGAGCTCGGCGGCGATGCGGAACTCGCGCCGACCCGCCGACGTCGAATCGCCCACCGGATAGCTCAGATGATCCGGCCGCAGACCCAGCGAAGCCTCGATCACGGACCGGCTCATCGCCATCTCGGCACGCGCCTGCCGCTCCGGCGTCTTCGCCAGGCTGACGTGATTGACCGTATGGGCCCCGATGGTGACCAGGGGATCCGCGGCGAGCCGGCTCAGATCCTCCCAGCTCATGCACAATTCCTCGCAAAAGGCCGCGATGTCGACCTGGTAGCGCACCGACAAATCTCGCACCACCCGGCGCAGCTCGTCCGCGGTCCGGAAGCTTCGCACCCATTTGTAGAGCTGATCGAAGACGTGATGCTTTTCCGCCGCCGTTGCGCATTCGAAGCCGCGCTCCTGATCATTGATCAGAAGCGTAATTCGCCGGTTGCGGGCCACCACCGCCTCGATCGCGCGCCACCACAGTTCCCCGATCCGATCCGGAAAGCTGGTCGGGACGTAAATGGCGAACGGCACGTCATGGGCCTTGAGGATCGGATAGGCGAACTGCGCCGTGTCGCGGTAGCCATCGTCGATGGTCACGCAGACGAACCGCCGCTTGAAGTCGCCGTCGTTGAGGCGGCGGTGCATTTCGTCGAGGCTGATGAGATCGAGCCGCTGGCGCCGCAGCCGGCGCACCACCTGTTCAAGAAAGCGCGGCGTTACCTCCAGCAGCTGGTTGGGCTGGAAGGCGTCGCGGCGCGGCGGTCGCACGTGATGCAGCGTGACGATGGCGCCGATTCCACCGACAAACGGCCGCATCAGGGCATGGGCGCCGCTGAAATAGAGCGTCTCAAGCCCGGCCCGAATGACGCTCTTTTTCAACCCGGTCAATGGTCTGATCCCGTTCCAGCGCGAGAGCAGTCAAGCAACGAGTCATAGCCGGGCATAGGCCGCAAAGAGCATCAGGGCGTTTACGCACGCGTCGCGGGCTGCGCCGTAAACGCCCTGATGTCCCGGCCACCCACGTCTTGCCTGCTGCTTCGTCGTTAAGACGTCAGTGCCCGCGACAAGTGCGGGCACGACTCAC
>DASXXS010000280.1:0-2457 GCA_036502925.1 Xanthobacteraceae bacterium | reverse complement strand
GCACCCCGGTCAAGGCCGCCGCGTGCGCATTGCCGCCGACGGCGTAGAGATGCCGCCCCCAAACGAGGTGGCGCAATGCCAGCGCCATCAGGACGGCGAGCACGAGGAGATAGACGAGCTGCGTCGGCAGACCGAGCACGGTGCCGTTGGCGAACCGGGTGAAGCCGGCGACGTCGGGCCCTGTCGGATATTGCGCGCGACCCTGCGTCAGGACGTAGGTCATGCCGCGGGCTACCGAGAGCATGCCGAGCGTGGTGACAAAGGGCGAGAGACGGATTCGGGCGATTAGCACGCCGTTGAGAAGGCCGATCAGTGCGGCGACCGCCAGCGCCAGCAGTGCCGCGAGTGCCGCCGTGGCTCCCGGCACCTCTGCCGCGGCGGTCGCCGACAAGAAGCGCATCAGCATCATCGTCACGACGGCACTCAGCGCGCAGACCGAGCCGACCGACAGATCGATGCCGCCGCTGATGATGACCAAGGTCTCGCCCAGCGACATCAGCGCGATGAAGCTGAAGTTCTTCGAGATGTTGAGCAGATTGCGCGGCGTCATGAAGACCGGTGCCAGGATCCAGATGACGAGGATCAGGGCCGCGAACGCGACGGCGACATAGGCGGTCTGGGTCTGCGGCATGCCGCGCTGCCACCATGCGGGCCTGAGGCGCACGGGCAGCAACGCCGGGGGTTCCGAGGTGCCCGCCATCAGGCCCGCTCGACGGCACCCGTTATCAGCGCCGTCACTTCCTCGGGCGAGGTGGCACCCACCGGCTTGTCGGCCACCTTCTGACCTCGCCGCAGCACGGTTATGCGGTCGGCGACGGCGAAGATGTGCGGCATGGCGTGGCTGATGAAGATCACGGACTGACCGTGGTCGCGCATGCGGCGCATCAGGTCGAGGACCTCAGCCACCTGACGCACCGAGATCGACGCCGTGGGCTCGTCGAGCAGCACGAGCTTGGCCGCGGCGAGCCGCGTGCGCGCGATGGCCACGGCCTGACGCTGGCCGCCCGAGAGAGTGCGCACGAGGGCCTCGGGCCGCGTCTCCGATTTGAGCTCGGCGAAGAGCTGCGCGGCGCGGCGCGTCATTGCGGCGTGGTCCATGATGCCGAGGCCGGCGACCCGCCGCCGCAGCTCGCGGCCGAGAAAGACGTTGGCGGCGCCCGAGAGATTGTCGGCGAGCGCCAAATCCTGGTAGACCACCTCGATGCCGGCGTTGCGCGCATCCTCCGGCCCGCGAAAACGCACCTCGCAGCCGTCGAAATGCATGGTCCCGTGGGTCGGCGGAAAATTCCCGGCGATGATCTTGACCAATGTCGACTTGCCGGCCCCGTTGTCGCCGATGAGGCCGACGATCTCGCCCGGCAAGACCGTGTAGTCGACCTCGGCGAGGGCGCGGATGGCGCCGTATTCCATGCCGATGCCGCGCAGCTCCAAAAGCGCCATGGCAAAAGCTTAACGTCGCACCGCCCAGCAGAGCAACGGCACCAAGGGGGGCCGGGCTACATCGCTCCAGCCGGTCGCGCCAGGCTCCCCTCGACGATCAGCCCGTCGACCGCAACCACCAGCCGAGCGCGTTGCGCTTAAAGAACAGAATGAACCGGTCGGGCCGTCCAAAAGCTCAAGCAAGCGACACTCGCCCGCATTGATTGCCGCGCTCCATCATCAGAACGGAACCACTTTTCTATTGCGGTAAGTCGGTGTCTGCTCTCACCCAACCCGCCCGAGAACTCAAAAGGTTGAGGTTCTATTTGCTGATTGCTGGAGAAAATTTGTCATAATTACACATTTATCAGATTTTGCCAGCAACGGGCGCACGCTAACCTACCATAATCTGGAGACTGCGCGTCGCCCATGGTATGATGACAAAATGAACGGTCAGGAAATCCTTGCGAGGCTCCGGGAGAACGAAGCGACCCTCCGCGCACGAGGCGTCAGTCACGCGGCCTTGTTCGGCTCGCGCGCGCGCGGTGACAACCGGCCCGATAGCGATATCGACATCATGATTGAATTTGACCCAGCGGCTCACGTCACTGTCTTTGCCTACGCCGGCCTGAAGGAATACATCGCCGGCCTGTTCGACGGCCCGGTTGATGTAGTCAACCTTGACGGGCTCAAGCCTTATGTTCGGCCCGCCGCGACCACTGACGCCATCTATGCTTTCTAGCGCCGCGACCGCTGCCCTGCGCGACATCGCGCATCATATCGACCTCGCCGCCCACTTCGCAGCGGGCTTTGACTACGACACGTTCCGTGTATGCCGTAACGCGCTGCCTCGAGATCATTTCCGAAGCGTCGCGTCGTTTGCCGGACGAACTCAAGGCGCGGCATCCGTCGATTGCGTGGAAGGACATGGCCGCGGCGGGCAACATCTATCGGCACGACTACGAAGACGTCGCCGCGGAGCATGTGTGGGACGCGGTGCAAATTGACTTGCCGCCGTTGCGCGTGGCGATCGAGGGC
>DASXXS010000279.1:0-8651 GCA_036502925.1 Xanthobacteraceae bacterium | reverse complement strand
ACCCGCGAGCGCATGCCGCTCGACTGGGCCTTGACACAGACCAACCTCGGCAGCGCGCTCGGAAGGCTCGGCGCCCGCGAAAGCGGCACCGCCCGCCTGGAGGAGGCGGCCGCCGCCTTCCGCGCGGCTCTTGATGAAAGTCCCCGCGAGCGCGTGCCGCTGCAGTGGGCCGGGACCCAGAACAACCTCGGCAACGCGCTCTCAATGCTCGCCGCCCGCGAGAGCGGCACTAACCGGCTCGAGGAGGCGGTCGCTGCGTTCCGAGCGGCGCTCGAGGAACAAACTCGCGAGCGCGCGCCGTAAGCGTGATCACGCTTTTTGACGGTCGTTCGTCCCAGTTATTTGATGGTTCATTGGCGAGTGGGCGGCCCCGAGGCACTCAAGCGTGCCATCGTGCTCGCGGCCGTCAAGGACGCTTCGCGCCGCTGACGCGATGGCCCGAAGACGGGCCATCCTTGACCGCCGCTGCGCGCGCCGGCACTGGCGCCGTGCAGGTCGGGACGGAGGGATGGCGCCGATCGAACAGAGGGATAGGACGTGCGGCGCGATCGGTGTTTCGGTCAGCGCGGATGCCGCGCAGTAAGCGCTTTGCCGGACTTCCCGCTACCACTTCCGGCGCGCTGTAGAGCGAGCGGGAAGCGGAAGCGGGCTTCGGACCGCCGAACCCGGCGATCGGCGCGTTGTCATCTTGATTGTCTCGCCGCGGCTTGGCCTTCGATCAGGCGATAACCATCACCGGACCTGACCAGGCGGCCTTCGGCGGTCAGCGCTGCGAGGCGCTCGTAGAGGGTTGCGGTACGCACGCGGCAGCGTGTGCGCAGCTCGGAGAATGGCAGCGGGCGATCGAGGTCGGTGAGCGCCGTGGTGATGCGCTCGTCGACCGAGCTTGGCGGCGGTGCTTGCGGCGTGCGCCGGTCGACGACCTCGAGGGCGAGCGCATCGGCACGTTGCGCGAGCTCGATCGTGACGGTTGGCATGGCGGGCGCAGCGCGGTGCTCGACCGTGAGGGTGAGATCCTCGCCATTGCGACGCAGGTAGAGATTGGAGTCGCCCCAGGCGTGGAACTCGGACGAGCCGCGCAGGGCCTGGCCGGCGCGGACGCGGCCGGCGCCCTTCTTGGCGTGGTGGACGACGATGACGGCTATGCCGTGGCGGCGTTGCAGCTCGCGCAGATAGGCGAGCAGCGGGGCGACCTCGCCGGAGGCGTTCTCATCGATGCGATGCAGGCGCACGAAGGGATCGAGCACGAGCAGGCGCGGCTTCAGCGCGGCTATGGTCTCATCGAGCGCCTTGCGATCGGCCGCGAGATCGAGCCGCACGGTGGGCGCAGTGATGACCTGGACGTCGAGTGCTTCGAGCGCGTGGCCCGCGGCAGCGCAGATGCCCTCGAGCCTTTGGCGTACGATGTGCAGCGCGTCCTCGGCGGCATAGAGCAGGACGCGGCCTTTGCATGCTACCGGGAAGCGGCGCAGGCACGGCGTGCCGGCCGCGACCGACACGGCGAGGTCGAGGGCGAGGAAGGATTTGCAGCATTTGGGCTCGCCGCCGATGATGCCGACCGCCTGCTCGGACCACAGGCCTGTGACCAGCCAGCGCTGCTCCTCGGCGCGCTCGGCGAGGCGATGGGCCGGCTCGACCGGCAACAGGCTCATCGCCGTCGTCCGGCCGCGGCCTTGGTGTCGGCGGGTGGGGAGCAGGTCTCAAGGAACAGCTTCTCGTCGATCTGACGGACCTCGTGCTGGGCGGCATGAGCGAGCAGTTCGCCGGCCATGTTCATCAGCGCCCGCAGGTTGCCCTGGGCGTGATCGCACAAGGTGGCGATCAGCTCCGTCGTCATCAGCTTGGCGGCTCCGGCCTTGTGCAGCGCTTGCTTGAGGCAGTCGGCCAACTCGTCGGGCGCGGCGCGATCGAGTGCCAGGCGCACCCGCATGCGGCTGCCGAGCGGCAGGAACTCGTCGGTGCGCAAGCGCTCGGTCAGGCGGGCGTCACCGGCCAGCACCACTGTGAGCAGGATATGGGAGTCGAGCCGCGCGGAGACGAGCAGGCGTAGCTCGGAGAGCACGGCCGGCAGCATCTCCTGCGCCTCATCGACGATCAGCACGGGCCGCGAGAACGCGGCGTCGATATGGGTCTGCCAGCGCTCGCGCAGCACCTTGGCGCCGCCCCAGCGGTTATGCGGGTGGAGCACGACGCCGAACAGCTCGCCCATCTCGCGGTAGAAGTCGGCGAGGCCGGCCTGGGGACGGCTGATCACGCCGACCTTGACGTCGCGTTGCGCCGCGAGCCGCTCGGCGAGAATGCGGAGCGTCACCGACTTGCCGGTGCCGGGAGCACCGGTGACGAGCGCAAAGCCGCCTTCGCCGGCGAGCTGCTCGACCCGCCAGCAGAACGACTCGATCTGCGGCGTGACGCGCAGCGCCTCGACCGGCACGTCGGGGGCGAACGGATTCCACTTGAGGCCGTAGAGTGCGAGCAGCTTCTTGTTCACGTGTCGTCTCCTTCGTCCTTGGGAAGATAAGGCGGCGGCAATCCGGCCGCGGCCTGCTGATCGATCAGCCGGGCGAGCAGCGGCGCGATGGCGCCGGCCGGGTTGCCGGGCTCGCTTTGGCGGGTGGCAGGCTCTGCCGTCAGCTTGTCGAGCGGCCGGCGCAGGCCGCTGGCGTTTTTGGTCTTGTCCTGTGGATAGAGCCGGCACAGCACCGTGCCGGTGCGGCTGTCCACCAGATGAACCGTGGTGAGATCCCAGCTGGCGAAGCGGACCTCGGCGCCGCGCAGATGGCGGTAGCGGTTCGGGAGCTCGAAGCGGCGGCCCGCGATCACCACGGTGCCGTCGCTCTTGCGCTGGGTGCGCTGCTCGGTGCGGGTGAAGGCGAGCCGTAACGCCGCGCTGTCCGGGCTCGGCCGCGTCACCTCGGGACCTCTGAGGAAGCGCGCGACCGGCGCCTCGTCGATCTCGGAATGGCGCTTGCGATTGTAGTCGTGCTCCGCCCAGGCCTGGGTCGCCTCGTTGAGCAGCGCGAGCGTGAGGTCCGGTACGTCCTCCAGCATGGCCAGCAGCCGGCCCTCGACCGGGCCCCAGAACGCCTCCTGCTTGGCGTTCTGGTATGGGCTGTACGGCAGCGTGGTCTGGTGCACGATGCCGAGCCGGGCGAGCCCCTCGACGATCTCCGAAGCCGTCATGGCGGCGCCATTGTCGCTCAGCACCGAGCGCGGCAGGCCGCGCTTCTGGAACGCCTGCGACAAACCGTGCGCCACGTTCTCGGCGTTCTCCGCCAGGTACCATTGCAGATGACAGGCAAGCCGCGAGCGGTCGTCGAGCACACCGAACAGGATCGGTGTCTGCCACTCGCCGCGTGGAGTGAGCACCTTCCGCGATCCGACGTGGCAGTCCCAATGCCACAGTATGCGCTGCAGCGCATACTGTGGCATATGCGGAGTTCCGCATTATGCGGAGTGGTGGGCCGACGCGCCCGTGTGTGCGGCACGCCGGCCCGGATTTTGTCCGCATAATCAGGGAGTCTTAAGCATTGCCATGAGCGTGTCGGGAACCTTGAACCGACCCGATCGAAGGTTGGGAGGCACGACGGAGGAAAGCGCATCGAGCTTCTCGGACGGATCAACGCGCAGATAGCGCTCCGTGGTTTGGATGTCGGCATGGCCGAGCCACAGTGCCACCCGACGCACGTCACCCGTCCCTTGCAAGATCATCAAGGCACAGCTGTGCCTCAGGACATGAGGCGATACGTGCTTGGATGCCAGCGATCGGCAGCGGGCTGCCGCTGCGGTCACGTGCTTGTCCAGGACGGTCTCGAATCCGGAGCGCGTCATCGGCTGCCCGCGGGCGTTGACGAAAAGCTCGTCGACACCAGGTCGGGGGGTGCGAACCGCGAGCCATTTGCGCAAATCACTTGCCGTCTCCTTCCACAAGGGGAGTGCGCGTTCTCGCCTGCCTTTTCCGGTCACCCGAACGATGGGGCTGGGGTGCAGCGCAAGGGCGACCATTGGCAACGAGACCAACTCCGAGACTCGCAATGCGGCGGCGAAGCACAAGTGCAACATGGCTCGATCACGTATCCCGCTGCGCGTGGTCGGATCCGGCGCCTCCAGCAGCGCCTGAATCTCGGCGCGGTTCAAATGACCGACCAGAGGCACGGTCGTCTTCTTCGGCGGAATGGCCCGGATTTGGCGACTTTGCTCGAGGATCGACGGCAAATGATGTTCGAGGAACGCCATGAAGGACTTGATCGCGACCAGTCGAGCGTTACGCGTGCTGACACCGTTACGCCGATCTGCTTCGAGAGAGTCCAGAAAGTCCATGATCAGGGGCGCATCCAACTGCTCGAGGCTGAGCAGTGACGGTGGCACCTTGAAACGCGCGCTGGCGAACTCGAAGAGCAGCTTGAATGCGTACGCATAAGTTGCGCAGGTATGCTCGCTTGCGCCACGCTGCAGAGGTAAGCGCTCGCGCAAGAAGGCTGAAATGTGAGGGGCGATCGGGATCATCGCGGGCCTCCATTCATCCAATCTTCCGCAGCGCCGGCGATGTCGTATAGCAGCTGCGGTGTAGTCTGAAGGTACCAGTACGTGCCTCTCAGGCTGGCATGGCCCAGGTAGGTGCTCAATGCCAAGATGTGGGGCGTCACCTGATCGCGACCTTCCGGGCAGGCTTCAAGGGCGCGCACGGCCACGGTATGGCGCAAGTCATGCAGCCTCACCCGCGGGGAGCTGGGCAGACCGATGTTGGCGCACAGCAGGCGGAACGTCCGGTAGGCTGTCGCGTAGCAAATTGGGGTTCGCCCGAGCGATACGAAGATGTGGTCAGTGTAGGTCGTGAGCTGTTGTCGACGCTCGAGGTACCGTGTCAATGCGGCTGCCGTGCTCTCGTGAAGCGGGACGAGTCGACTCTTGTGAAACTTGGTCTCGCGGACGATCAAGCCGTCACGCGTGAAGTCGTCGATGCGAAGCTCGAGCGCTTCGGATATGCGCAGGCCTGTGACAGCCAACAGGCTGAAAAGGGTGCTGAAGGTGAGTGGTCGCAGCGTTCGGCGCGGCGGCAGCTGATTGGCTGCATGGGCGAGGCGACGGATCTCTTCCGCGGAGAATATGTACGGCAGGGGGCGCGGGGGTGTTGGGCATGCCAACGCTCGCGGCGGAATCTCGTGGCGGGGATCTTCGGCGTGCAGGAACCGGGCCAGGCCAATGATCACCGTCAAGCGTTTTGCGCGTTGGCGGGCGGTGGGAGTTAGAGCGGCCCAGGCAAGCGCGCTTGAGCCGGTTATGTGGGTCTCGCCCCTGGTCCGTGCATAGCGAGCGAAGCTGCGCAGCATGACCTCGCTCGTCTGAAGCTTGTGACCGAGGGCGCGACGCAGTTCGAGATAGCGATCGATGGCTGCGGTCAGCATGGTGCGTGCTCCACTGGCCATGGCGATGCAATCTGACGCAACAAACCGACATCGACCTTGGCATAGATTGCTGTGGTGTCGACGTCGCAATGGCGCAATACGGTTCCGATGGATTGAAGCGTCATGCCCTGACGCAGCCAGGCCGTCGCTGCCGAATGCCGGAAGAGATGTGCACCGAGAGATGGCGCAGAGATACCCGACCGGAGGATTGCCCGCTCGGCCGTGGCCGAGATCTGCCGGGCGAGGATTGGCGTATACGGGGCGCGAATGATCAGAAAGACCCGGTCGGTCGGTACTCGTGGACGCACGGTCGTTAGATAGTGCAGGACGGCGTCGCCGGCATCTTGGGGTAACGGCAACCACGCCGGTTGCCGCGACTTGCCGGTCGCCCGAATCCGCCCATGCGTCCAGTCCAGATCGTCAAGACGAAGGTTCGCGACGTCGCCAGCGCGCAACCCGAGACGTGCCAGCAGCAGCAACACGGCGCGATCACGCGAGCCGAGCGGCGTATTCGCCTCGCAGGCATCCACGACGCGCTCAACGACTTCCGGCTGAATGTAACGCGGTAGCGAGGCTTGGCCCCATTTGGCCATCCGCGGAATGGCGTACTGCAGAGCCTCCTGGCATTCTCGGTGAGCGATGAGGAACCGCACGAACATCCGTACAGATGAGACAGCGGTCTCCGCCTTGCTGTGACTGAACCCGCGCGATTCCGTTAGGATGAACGCTCGTAGTTGCAAGGCCGTGTACTGACGGGGTTCGCAGCCAAATTGCTGCAGCAGCTTGCACAGCACATACCGGTAGTTGGCGAGGGTGGACTCTTTGCTGCCACGATGATTCCGCATCCATTCGCAGAAACGCATCACCAATGGTGGAACATCGCTGGGTTCCGCCGGGACGATGCCGCACTGGCGAAGAAAGCACACAAATCGTCGGGCGCCACAATGCGAGTTACCGCGCTGATGGGCACGCGCCACGTTGCCACGGACCTGAATCAAATGCTTCCGATAGGCAACCAAACAGCCTTGGCCGAGAGCCGAGAGATCCTTGTAGTCGCTTGCTCGTGCCCAAGCCACAAAGTGCACGGCGCTAAAGACGTAACTTCGGATCGTGGCCTGGCTGTACCGCTGGCCCGCAAGCAAGCCGGTGAACTCATCCAGGAGGGCAGCAGCAATGACTTTCTGCAGCCGCTGTTGTGACCGGTGGTTAGGAACGTAGTCGCTGAGCATGGTGGTCTCCAGTCGATGATGAAACGACGGACCACGTTATGCGGTGCACAGCTCATGTGGCAGGGGGCACGATTCCTTGTAAATCAAGCGGTTGGGTGACCTCGCCCGTCTCGAGCTCCGCATAATGCGGAACTCCGCATATGCCACAGGCCGTTGACATACTCGGCCTCGTAGCTGCGCACCTCACGATCGAACAGGCGGGCTTCGGCGCGCTCGGCGCCTTCGGTCCGGCGCGAGGTCAGGCGTCGGCGCTTGTCGAGACCATGAGCCTCGAGGAAGCGGCGCAGTGTCGAGTAGGACGGCAACGGCACGAGCTCGGGCTGCTTCTCGGCCAGTGCGAGCAGGTTGTCATGATGAAGCTTGGCGCTCCAGCTCTTGTGCGCGGCGTATTGCGCCAGCATGGCCTGACGCACGGCGGCGGTCACCGAGACCTGCTCGCCGGCGTCGCTGCGCCGCTTGCGCCTGAGCACGCCGACAGGATCCTGCCGCTCCTTGCGGGCGCGGTAATACCAGCGCTCGAGCGTCGAGACGCTAAAGCAGACCGGCTCGCCGCTGATCGGATGGCGCCATGTGCGCGCGGCGAGCTTGTCCAGCTGCGCACGCAGCTCGCCCTTGCGCGGCGGCGCCGCCAATAATTGGCCCACCACCGAAAAGCGGAAGTGCGCCCACTGCTCGTGGACCCGTGACCCGCGTCGTTGCGACACGCCAGCGCTCTCGAATGCCCAAGGAAAAATGCCAAAGGAGCCGCGACCGTAGGACAAGGCCCCGCCGGCCGGCGACGGGCATGCTCTGCGGGCCGGCGATGCCCGTCATGCAGCGTGCATTGCCGCGCCTCCGCTGATCGGCAAGAGGAAGCGCAAGAGCGCGATGAGCCGCGCCGCGGCGTCGCCGGCAAAGCGCTCCAGCAGCGATGCCGGCAGCCGGCCGCGGTCGACCGGCGGCATCAAGGCGGCCGCCGCCAGCTTCCAGAACGGGCTCGCCGCAAACGTGCTGACCCACCATTTGCGCCAGCGCCCGATGGTTCGCCGGCTGACGCCAAAAAGCTCCGTCAACTGCCGGGTTGCCGTCACCTCCTGCCGCATCGCCGCGACCAGCACCACCACGGCGCCGAGCCAGGCCTTGCGGCCGAGGAAGCGGAATGACGGTGGCGTGTTGCGGCTGCGGCACAGATCCACCGCGCAGCAGAAGCTGAAGCGCTGGGCGTACTCCTCGCCGAGCCTGCCGCCCGGCCCGCCACGCGGCTTGCGCCGGAACCGCGCCGAGTGCACCACCCCGCCGCAACGCGCGCATCCTGCCGCGCGTGCCGCCGCCGCGAGGTCTCGATCGAAGGCGAGCAGAAGCTCATGGAATCTGGCATCCGCCAGCAGCGTTCGGTACAAAGAACCCATCCTTCTCAAGTTGAAGACCGCAATGGCCAAACCCGGACGGAATGATCCCTGCTCTTGTGGCAGCGGCAAGAAATACAAGCGCTGCTGCCTCGCCAAGGACCAGGAAGCCGAGCGCACGCTCGCCGCCACTGCCGCAGCTGCCGCTGCTGCCGCTGCGCCATTGCGGCGGCTCCCCGACGTGGCTGGCGAAATCGCCGCCAGGCTCGCTGCCGCATACGGCGTCGACGACACCGAGGACGAGCCGACGACCCTGTCCAACGCCGCCGTTGATCTCATCCATGACGGCAAGCTCGACGAGGCCGAGAAGGCGGCACGCGATCTGCTCGAACGCTTCCCCGACCTGCACGACGGCTGGGATCGCCTCGGCATGGTCTACCAGGCCAGAGGTGATCATCACAAAGCCGCTGATTGCTACCGCAAAGTCATCGACTTCATTCGAGCCAACCCCGACAGCTACGACCCCGACTTCGAGGCCGTCTTCCAGAAACTCGTCGATCAGCTCGATCCATCAACCCCCACCTGATCGTCGCGCTCCCGGCGCTCACGCTCAGTGAGGGCGATGCCCCGCGGCCCATCATATACCGTGCTCAGAACCACCCGGGTGTGCCATCAATTTACGTGCGCGGGGTTAC
>DASXXS010000278.1:0-7365 GCA_036502925.1 Xanthobacteraceae bacterium | reverse complement strand
CTGTTCGCCCCGGTTTCGCGCGAAGGCGCGCTCGTGCTCAACAATCTGTTCCTGGTGACCGCCTGCGCGACGGTGTTCGTCGGCACGCTTTATCCGCTGGCGCTGGAGGCGCTGACCGGCGAGAAAATCTCGGTCGGCGCGCCGTTCTTCAACGCGACATTCGCGCCGCTGTTCATTCCCCTGATGGTGGCGGTCCCGTTCGGTCCGCTGATGGCATGGAAGCGCGGCGACCTGCTCGGCGTCGCGCAACGTCTGCTCGGCGCGGCCGCGATCGCCTTGATCGGCATCGCCGTCACATTCGCGGTGGAAGGCGGCGGACCGATCCTGGTGCCGTTTGCCATCGGGCTCGCGCTCTACCTGCTGGCAGGGGCGGCGACCGACCTGATCGAGCGCACCGGCCTGCTCAAGGTGCCGGTGCGCACCGCGCTGGCGCGCGCCCGCGGACTGCCGCGTTCGGCCTGGGGGACCGCATTCGCGCATGCGGGACTTGCCGTCACGTTGCTCGGCATCATCGGCGAAACCCAATGGGGCGCCGAGCGGATCGCCGAGGTCAAGCCCGGACAGGTGCTTTCCATCCATCGCTACGATTTTCACTTCGATGGAATGACAAATCGCCAAGGCCCTAATTATCACGAGCTCGCCGCGCGCTTCACGGTGCGGCACGCCGGCGATTTCATCGGCGTGATGGAGCCTTCCAAGCGCACCTTCCCGTCGCGCGGAACCGACACCAGCGAGGCCGCCCTGATGACACGCGGGTTCGCCCAGCTCTATCTATCGCTCGGCGATCCAGCGCCCGACGGTTCGATCGCGGTGCGTCTCTATTACAAGCCGCTGGTCCTGCTGATTTGGCTGGGGGCCGTGGTGATGGCGATGGGCGGTGCGCTCTCGCTGTCCGACCGGCGCTTGCGGATCGGCGCTCCGATGCCGGCGCGCGCCAAGGCCGCGCTGCAGCCGGCGGAGTAAGCGCGCATGCAGTTGCTTCGGCATGCCCTGATCATTCTGGCGCTGCTGTCGCCCGCCTGCGCATGGGCGGTGCAGCCCGACGAGGTGCTCTCCGACCCGGCACTGGAAGCCCGTGCGCGCGTACTCTCCAAGGAGCTGCGCTGCATGGTCTGCCAGAATCAATCGATCGACGATTCGGCGGCGCCGCTCGCGCGCGACCTGCGTCTCCTGGTTCGCGAACGCCTGACCGATGGCGACAGCGACCCGCAGGTGCTCGATTTTCTGGTCGCCCGCTACGGCGAGTTCGTGCTGCTCAAGCCGCGCTTTGCCTGGCACACCGCGCTGCTCTGGCTTGGGCCGCCGGGCGTGCTGATCGGCGGAGCGCTGGTGCTGCTGGTGATCGCCTGGCGCCGCGGCCGGCGGGCAAGTTCCCCGGCCGGGCGTGAGGTCGCAGGCCTGACGCCAGCCGAGGAGGCCCGTCTCGCCCGGCTGATGCAATCCGGCGACCGCTGAACCGGCCTGCACTAAGTCACTGTTTTTATTTAATAAATTGCGCCGCTGGCGGAAACGTTACCAAACTTTAATCCCACCGACAGGGCCCGGTAAGGCGGCCATCCTCATCTTGCCGCCCCGAATGGTGCCACGCACGCCTAAGCTCAAGGAGACATCTTCATGCACGAGAGCGCTACCCCGGCTCGGAAATCGCGCGCTCCATCCGCGCGCCGACTTGCGCTCCTGGCCGGCGTTGCCGGACTGGGTGTCAGCGTCTTGCTCGCTGGCTCCTGGTTCAATCCGAATTCAAGCGTCGGTTCGCTCGGCGCGGCGCACGCGCAGGCCCTGCAGCGGCCGGTCGGGTTCGCCGATATCGTCGATAAGGTGAAGCCCGCCGTCGTCTCGGTTCGCGTCAAGATGGACGGCGGCCCGAGAATGACGGGCTTTGAGGGCCAATTGCCCTTCCCCAAGGGCTCCCCGATGGATCGGTTCTTCCGTCAGTTCGGCGCGCCTGACGAGGGCAATCAAGGCAATCAAGGCAATCAAGGCAATCAAGGCAATCAAGGCGGTCCCGGCGGCCGCAACATGATCACGGGCCAGGGTTCCGGCTTCTTCATTTCCGCCGACGGCTATGCCGTGACCAACAATCACGTGGTCGACAAGGCCGAAAATGTGCAGGTGACCGCCGACGACGGCAAGATCTACCAGGCCAAGGTGATCGGCACCGACCCGCGCAGCGATCTCGCCTTGATCAAGGTCGATGGCCGCAGCGATTTCCCCTTCGTCAAATTCGCCGAGGGCAATCCCCGCATCGGCGATTGGGTGCTGGCGGTCGGCAATCCCTTCGGTCTGGGCGGCACCGTGACCGCGGGCATCGTTTCCGCGCGCGGACGCGATATCGGCAACGGTCCCTATGACGATTTCATCCAGATCGATGCCCCCGTCAACAAAGGCAATTCCGGCGGCCCCACCTTCGACGTCGACGGCAACGTGATCGGGGTGAATACCGCCATCTTCTCACCCTCCGGCGGCTCGGTGGGAATCGCCTTTGCGATCCCGGCCGACACCGTGAAGAAGGTGGTGTCCCAGCTCAAGGAAAAAGGCTCGGTGACGCGCGGCTGGATCGGCGTGCAGATCCAATCGGTCACGCCCGAAATCGCCGACAGTCTCGGCCTCAAGAGCGTGCAGGGCGCGCTCGTGGCCGAGCCGCAGTCGGGCGGCCCCGCCGCCAAGGCCGGCATCGAAGCCGGCGACGTGATCACGTCAGTGAATGGCGCTGCGATCAAGGATGCCCGCGAGCTCGCCCGCCAGATCGGCGGCATGCCGCCCGGCACTTCGGTCAAGCTGGCCATCCTGCATAAGGGCACCGAGAAAGCCGTCACGCTGACGCTCGGCCTGCTGCCGAACGAGCGCGAGGCCCGTGTCGAGACCGGCAGCACTGATGCGACCGGGACCGAGGTCGCGCGGCTTGGCCTGACGCTTGCCCCCGCCGGGCAGGTGGCCGGCAGCGGCAACGAGGGCGTGGTCGTCACCAATGTGGATCCCAACGGGATCGCCGCCGATCACGGCTTCAAGACCGGCGACGTCATTCTCGACGTCGGCGGCAAGAAAGTCGGCAATCCGGGTGAGGTGCGCGATGCCATTCGGGACGCGCAAAAGGAAGGCAAGCGCACCGTGCTGATGCGGGTGAAGTCCGGCGGCGAGGGTACCAAGTTCGTCGCGCTTCGGCTCGGCAAAGCTTGAGCGGCAAGGCTTGAACGAGACAACGCTTGAACGAAATGGGGCGTATCGCCGGCATCTGTCGCCCCCGCCGGCGGTCCGAACCAGGGGACAGGTTCCGACCTGTCCCCACCTAACCTTGCTTTGACCCGGCATCCGTCGCCCCCGCCGGGAAGGAGCAGGTCGAGGGGCGGTGGGGTCAAACCCGCCGCCCTTCGCATTTCTGGAGGCGGCAGGGCCGCCGCGCTATGCCCCGCTCCCGGCCGTGGCCCGCGCGTGGCCATGACCCGACCCGGCGCATCCTCGTGGTAGCCCCTTTTAAGATATCGTCGGCATGCTTAGGTCCGGCTAGGATTGGTGCTGCCGAAGCCGAGGTGTAAGCGGCTTCGAAACAACCGGGTCATCAACCGGATCATCATGCGACTTCTCATCCATGCGACTTCTCATCATTGAAGATGACCGCGATGCAGCCGACTATCTCGCCAAGGCATTCCGCGAGGTGGGCCACATGGCCGATCTCGCAGCGGACGGCGAGGAGGGTCTGGCGCAAGCGCTCGACGGCCAATACGACGTATTGATCATCGACCGCATGCTGCCCAAGCTCGACGGCCTGTCCATCATCGGGACCTTGCGGGGTAAGGGCGTGGAAACGCCCGCGCTGATCCTCTCCGCCCTCGGCCAGGTCGATGACCGGGTCAAGGGCCTGCGCGCCGGCGGCGATGATTACCTGTCCAAGCCCTATTCGTTCTCGGAATTGCTGGCGCGCACCGAGGTGCTGGCCCGGCGCCACGGTAGTCGGGAGGAGATGGTCTACCGCGTCGGCGATCTCGAGCTCGACCGGCTGTCGCATCGGGTAACCCGCGCAAACGAGGAGGTCGTGCTGCAGCCGCGCGAATTCCGCTTGCTCGAATATCTCATGAAGCATGCCGGCCAGGTGGTGACGCGCACGATGCTGCTCGAGAACGTCTGGGACTACCACTTCGACCCGCAGACCAACGTCATCGATGTCCACATTTCGCGCTTGCGCTCGAAGATCGACAAGGGATTTGGCCAGCCGCTGCTGCAAACCGTGCGCGGCGCAGGATACATGATCCGTGACAGCAAATGACGCCGTCCTGCCTCGCGAGGGCGAGGCCTCCGCAGAGCAGCGCCTCGACCGCGCGGGCGAGGGCGTGGACGCGCACGGTATGGTCGCATCGCGGCCGTCCCAGTCCTGGCTGACGCGCAAGGGGGCCGAGCGCACGGTGGCGCTAGGCAAGCTCCTGCGCACGACGGCGTTCCGGCTGACGCTCGTCTATCTCGTGGTGTTTGCGTTGTTCGCTGCGTTCCTGCTCGCTTATTTTGCCTGGAACACGCGCCGCCTCATCACCGAGCAGATCACCGAGACGGTCGATGCCGAGGTGCAGGGCCTGACCGAGCAATATCGCGTGGGCGGCATCCGGCGCATCGCCTTTGCGATCGAGAACCGCGCGCGCCGGCCGGGCTCAAGCCTCTATCTTCTCACCACCGCGGCCGGCGAGCTCGTGGCCGGCAATGTCGGCGCGCTGACGACCGGCATCCTCGACAATCCGGGCTGGTTCGAGACCGCTTATCGCCGGGTCGACGAGCAGGACGCCTCCGAGCACCACGCTTTGGTGCGGGTGGACCAGCTGCCCGGCGGCTTTCACCTGCTGGTCGGGCGCGACCTCGAGGAGCGCGAACGCCTGTACGATGTCGTGCTGGCAGCCGGCCGCTGGTCGGTGGCGATCGTGGTCGTGTTGGGTCTCGCCGGCGGCTTCTTCGTGGCGCGCCGCGTGCTCACGCGCATCGATGCGATGACCGAAACGGCGCGGACCATCATGCAGGGCGATCTGCACGAGCGCCTGCCGGTCGCCGGCACCGGCGACGAGCTCGACCGTCTGGCGGTCAATCTCAACGCCATGCTCGAGCGGATCGAGGCGCTCATGCTTGGCCTCAAGGAAGTCTCCGACAATATTGCGCACGATCTCAAGACGCCGCTGACGCGTCTGCGCAACCGCTGCGAAGAGGCGTTGCGGGCGGCGCAGAGCGAAACCCAGTATCGCCAGGCGCTCGAAGGCACGATCGAGGAATCGGAGGCGTTGATCCGGACCTTCAACGCGCTGCTGATGATCGCGCGCGCCGAATCGGGCCAGGCCCGCGACGACATGACCGCGTTCGACGCGGCCGAGGTCGTGCGCGGCATCGGCGATCTCTACGAACCCCTGGCCGACGAAAAAGGCCTCAGCCTCAGGGTCGAAGCCGCGGCGGCGTGGGTGCGCGGCAATCGGGAATTGATCAGCCAGGCGCTCGCCAATCTGGTCGACAACGCCATCAAATACGGGGCCTCCCACGCCACCGCGGCGAACGGGCGTCCGGCCGAGATCGTGCTCAAGGCGATGGATCGGGGCGATCGCATCCTGCTCTCGGTCGCCGACAGCGGCCCCGGCATAGCCGAATCCGATCGCGGGCGCGTGCTCGAACGCTTCGTGCGGCTCGAGCAAAGCCGCTCGGAGCCGGGTTCCGGGCTGGGCCTGAGCCTGGCGGCCGCCATCGCACGCTTGCACGGCGGTGAGCTCATCCTGGAGGACAATCATCCGGGCTTGGTCAGCACGCTCTCGCTGCCGCGCCTGGCCGCGCCGGTACCGGCCCCGACGGCCTGACGGTGACGCCGCTTGCGGCTTGCGGACGGACCGAAAGTTTGCTGACATTTAACGGCGAGCTTTGTCGTGCAGCCGCAGCAGAGCCGCTATTCAACAGAGCCGTTATTCAGCAGAGCCGCTATAGTGACGGCCCCTGCAAGGTCCGCGCCGGCGCGCGATGATCGATTGCTTGACCCGGATGGAACATTCGATCACGCGCGCGACTCAATCCGCGAACGAGGCCGAAAGACCGCTCGCCGCACGCATTGCGCTCGCGGGCGACGTGCCGGTCGCGGCCGGCGCGCAGGCGCGCGTGGCGGCTTGGCTCGCCGACATTGCGGATCAGCCGGCGGCGGCCGCGCTGGCGCAGCTTTTGGCCGATCATCCGGCGGTCAATGGGCTCATCGCCGGCTTCGCCGAAGGCTCGCCCTATCTCTGGGACCTTGTCCGGGCCGCGCCGGCGCGGCTCCTGACCCTCCTCCAATCCGATCCCGACATCCGCCTCGAGGACATTCTTGCCGGCGCCGGGCGATCGGCCGCCGCGATCCGGGACGAGCCAGGCATCATGGCGCTGCTGCGCCGCCTGAAGGCGGAAGCCGCGCTGCTGATCGCGCTCGCCGATGCCGGCGGCGTATGGCCGGTGATGCGCGTCACCGCCGCGCTGACGCGGCTGGCCGACGCCGCCGTCGGCCTGGCGGTGCGCCATCTCCTGCGCGAGGCCGCTCGGAGCGGAACTCTCCACCCCGCGGACCCCGAACGGCCCGATGCCGGAAGCGGCTATTTCGTGCTGGCCCTGGGCAAGATGGGGGCCAATGAGCTCAACTATTCGAGCGACATCGACCTTATCGTCTGCTACGACATCGCCGCCGCCACGGCTGCGTCCGGAACCGAGCTTGCGCCCTTTTACGTGCGCTTGACGCGCCGGTTGGTGAGGCTGCTGCAGGAGCGCACCGCCGACGGCTATGTGTTCCGCACGGATCTGCGGTTGCGGCCCGATCCAGCTTCGACCCAGATCGCGGTGTCTACCGCGGCGGCGCTGCACTACTACGAAAGCATCGGACAGAACTGGGAGCGGGCGGCTCTGATCAAGGCGCGGCCGTGCGCCGGAGACATCGCGGCAGGCGAAGCGCTGCTCAAGGCGCTCGCGCCGTTCATCTGGCGAAAATATATCGATTTTGCCGCCGTCACCGACATCCACGCCATGAAGCGCCAGATCCATGCATATCGCGGCCATGGCGAGATCAATGTCGAGGGGCACAATCTCAAGCTCGGCCGCGGCGGCATTCGCGAGATCGAGTTCTTTGCCCAGACCCAGCAGCTCATTCTCGGCGGCCGGCACCCGGCTTTGCGCGAACGCGTGACCCTCAAGGCGCTCGCGGCGCTCGCCAAGGGCGGCTGGATCGACGAGGAGGCGGCAACGGAGCTTGGCGCCGCCTACCGCTTCCTGCGCGAGGTCGAGCACCGTCTGCAGATGGTCGCGGACGAGCAGACGCATACATTGCCGCCCGATCGCGCCGGCGTCGAACGCTTCGCGCGCTTCCTCGGCTACGAGAGCCGCGACGCCTTTGCGGAC
>DASXXS010000277.1:0-19471 GCA_036502925.1 Xanthobacteraceae bacterium | reverse complement strand
CCGAAAATGCTGGAAGCTGCTGTCACCAACGCCAAGCTCGGCGGGCTGATCGATATCATCCTTTCCGTCGAGGAGGTCGGCGTCTACAAACCGCATCCCAAGGTCTATCAGCTCGCCGTGGACCGGCTCGCGGTGCCGGCGGCAGGCATCGCGTTTCAATCGTCGAATTCCTGGGACGCCCACGCGGCCTCTGCGTTCGGCATGCAGGTCGTGTGGTGCAATCGATACGGTCAGCGGCGCGAGCGGCTTCCCGGCACGCCCGACCGCGAGGTGGCGTCGCTTGCGGAATTGCCGGCGCTCGTGGGTGCCCCGGCGCCGAGGCTTGCGACTTCGTGATGGCGCGCTGCGCCATCCGCGCTCCCTCCCGGACCCGCCGGCGCGTATCACCGCCCTAAGGGCGGGTCGTTCAAGTCCGTCACTATTGTTTCCGCACAGCCTGTGCCGATTATGCAGGATGATCGCGCGATGCCAATACATCTATATTAGAGCTGTCCCAACTTGGAGACCCGATATGACCAACATCACCGCCGCTGGCGTTTTCTCATTTGGCAATCGCCCCGTGAACCGCATGGGCTATGGCGCCATGCAGCTTGCCGGACCTCATGTGTTTGGGCCGCCGAAGGATCGCGACGCGGCGCTCGCCGTGCTGCGCGACGCGGTGGCGCGCGGGGTCAATCACATCGACACCAGCGACTACTATGGTCCCCACGTCACCAACCAGCTTATTCGCGAGGCGCTGCATCCCTACCCGGACGACCTGGTGATCGTGACCAAGGTCGGCGCCGTGCGCGGAGCTGACGCCTCTTGGATTCCGGCACTCACGCCCGCTGACCTGACGCGAGCCGTCCACGACAACCTCAGAAATCTTCGCGTTGATGCGCTCGACGTGGTCAACCTGCGCGTCGGCGGCATTCACGGGCCGAGCGAGGGTTCGATCGAGCAACAGTTCGCCACGCTGGCCGAGCTGCAGCGGCAAGGCCTGATCCGCCAGCTCGGCGTGAGCAACGTGACATCCGGCCAGCTAAAACAGGCGCGCGGCATCGCCGAGGTCGTCTGCGTACAGAACCACTACAACCTCGCCCATCGCCAGGACGACGCGCTCGTCGACGCATTGGCAGACAGCGGCATTGCCTATGTGCCCTTCTTCCCACTCGGCGGCTTCACGCCTCTGCAGTCGTCAACTCTCTCGGAAGTCGCAACCCAGCTCGGGGCGACGCCCCTGCAGACCGCGCTCGCCTGGCTGTTGCATCGCGCGCCCAACATCCTCCTGATCCCCGGCACCTCGTCGATCAGCCACCTGCATGAGAATCTAGCGGCGGCGGAGCTCTCGTTGTCGGACGAGGTCTTGGCTCGATTAAACGCAATCGACAAAGGAGGTGTCCGCTAGGCTTATCGGGCGCGTCCGACACCGTCAGTCGTTATTGCCGGATGGCGACAACCGGCGAGTGCCCCGGCTCCCCCCGCCGCCCCTACTTGAAATACTTCTCGATCGGAAACCGCGCCCGCGCCTCGGCCTGAACATGCACGATGGGCGCAACCTCGGACAGCTCCTCGCCGTGTCCAAGACTTCATTGCGTGGATCCGAGGCGCAACCGGATGTCCCGGTAGGCTGCCGCGATAAGCTCACGCAGTGCAACGGCCTTCACTTGTTGCGCCGGGCGGAGCTTCACGTGCCGCATGCGTTTGCCGGTGCCTTCCAGGAGGCCGGCCGGGTCGTCAAGCATCGCCCCGTAGAAGAAGCCGACATTCACATGAACCCTGAAGGCGTTGACGTACCCAAACGCCGCATCTCCCACACACGCAGTGGGATGGCCATCGTGCAGAAGCTCGCGAACGTCCGCTCCGCAGTCGCGCATCTGTTCAAACCACGGCCGCGCGAATCCTCGCAGCTCGTTATCGGGGCTGGAAAACCAAGCGTCGACGCTGGGGTCTCGCTGAACGGCACTCGGGAACCGCAGGAGTTGGCTCATCGGACCAGCTTGCCAAACATCAAGCCCGCGGATGACGACGTGGTTGGCGCCCATGCGCCTTCTTTATTGCTCCTCGCCCTATTTGAAATACTTCTCGATCGGAAACCGCGCCCGCACCTCGGCCGGGACGTCCAGCCGCGTGGCGAACGGGCGGCGCACGGAGCGGGTGGCGTCGATGATCATCTTGGCGGTCATGATGTCGTCGGTCTGCGAGGGATCGAGCGTGTTGCCCTTGACGTTCTTGATGATGTCGACGTCCTGGTCGGCCTGGGTACGGGTCGCCACCGCGTACATGACCTCCTGCTCGTTGTAGGGGTCGATGTCGCCGTCCACCACGACCACGTTCTTGACAAAATCGACCTCGCCGAGCGCGATGAAGGCGGCCTGCTTGCTCTCGCCGTCGACCCGCTTGTCGATCGAGATGTAGCAGTTGAAGCGGCCGACGCCGGAATTGGGCAGGTGCACGGCCTTGACGCCGGGCACCACGCCCTTGATGCGGTTGTAGAGCGCGCCTTCCTTGGGGATCGCGCCCATCACCCAGTCGTCGGCATGGCCGACGAAGATGTCCTGGTAGATGGCGTTCTTGCGGTGGGTCATCGCCTTGACGTCGATCACCCAGCGCAGGCGCTGCGGCCCGTAGGTGCCGGGGAACTCGCCGAACGGCCCTTCGACCTCGCGCACATTGGGCGGGATCTCGCCCTCGATGATCATCTCGGCGTCGGCCGGAACCATGAAGTCCTCGCCCCAGGTCTCCGAGGGCACCAGCCGGATCGGCTCGTTCATCATGGCGCCGAGCACCTCGTAGTCGTCGGTGCCGAACGGCGCCACGTTGAGCGAGCCGAGGAAGAACGCCGGATGATGGCTGACGATGATGGCGGTCGGGGTGGGCTGGTTCTTGAGCTCGTTCTTGCGGCACATCTGCCAGTTATGGCGCGGCGACATATGGATGCCGAGCTTGCGCGGCCCTTTGTACATCATGCGCAGGAACGCGATGTTGTAGTGGCCCATCTCGGGATCGCGCATGATCGGCGCCATGTCGATATAGGGCGCCGGATCCATGCGGTGATGCCGCACGATCGGCAGCTCGCGCAGATCGACCTCGCCGCCGATCTTGACCACCTGCTTGACCGGCGCCTCCGCGCGCGCCAGGCGCACGGGCGGGACCCGGCGCTGCTCGCGGCGGGAATATTCGAGGCTGAGCTCGATGCGATCCTGGTTGGCGTTGAGGCCGAGCGCCAGCGCGTCGCGCCGGCGCGACGAATAGATGTTGGTCACCAGCGGGAATGGCGAGACCTGGCCGAGCTGATTGATCGGCCGCTCGAACAGGACCATCGGATTGAGGCCCTTCTCCTCGAGATTGGCCAGGATCGCGGTGGCCTCGAAGGTGGCGGGATTGATCTCGTCCGCGATGCGCAGGATTTCCTTGGGATGATCGCGCTCGATCATGGCGATGTAATCGCGCAGCTCGCTCGGCTTGCCGGCGGTCGCCGCGGTTTTGGATTTGACCTGGACGTTCATGGCTGACCTCGGAATTTGTTAGGTGGCGTCAGGGCGTCGAGTTGATCTTCATTTTTCTTTTGTCATGGCCGGACTTGTTCCGACCATCTCGATGAGGGTTGCACGGTGCCCTGCTTATCGAGATCGCCGGGACGAGCCCGGCGATGACACTCAATTGATGACACTCAATTAGTGCGCGTGGGCCTTTTGCTTCGGGTGCGTGACCGTTCCGTCGTGCTCGACCAGGGTTTCGCACTCATCGACGAAGAATTCGTTTTGGCAATACGGGCACAAGAGCTTGATGCCGGCGTAGCGCAGGTCCTCGTGATGGACGTGGAATTTCTTGTTGCATTTGGGACAGCTGGGATCGAAATGCTTGACCATCTGAGGCTCCTTATCGACGTTCTTATCGGCTCGTTGGCGATCGTGATCGGGCAAGAGGGTCGCGCCGGTGAGGACGCATTTTCGGTCCGGCAAGGGTGCGGCATTTGTAGCAAGAAATGTCCGTCAGGAAATGTCCGCAAGAAAGTGTCGTGACCCGCTGCCGTCGCGGTCCTCCGCTTCGCCGCCCTGCCGGATTTCGCCGACCCGGCGGCCACGGGCGGCAGGTTGGCATTTGTACGCGTTGACAGCAACGAAATTTGTTGCAAAAGTTCTGCACATTGAATTTCGTTGCATAAGTGCAGCGTGCCCTTGTCCCGGCTCATAGCGCGTCGAAGACGCGCGTAAACGCGCTAGTGGGCCGGGACAAATAGCGAGGTCGGAAACGCCGTGCGGGTTGTCGACGCGATTGCCGAATGGTTCGAAGTCGCTGGATTCCATACGTATTTCGGCTATGCCGGCGGCTCGATCTGGCCGTTCCTGGACGCGCTGACGCCCAAGACCAATACGCTGGAAGGCATCCAGGCCAAGCACGAGGCCCATGCGGTGCACATGGCGGACATGTACTACCGCCTCACCGGCAAGATCGCGCCCGTCATCATCAATAAGGGCCCGGGCCTCCTCAATGCGGTCGGCGCCGCCGCCAGCGCCATGCACGATTCCGCGCCGGTGCTGATCATCGCCGGCTCCGGCACCACGCATTTCATGGGCAAGGCCGGCATGCAGGAGATCTATTACCACGGGCACGAGGACGCGCTGAGCGTCTTCCGGCCGGTGGTGAAGGGCGCCTGGCTCATCATCCGGCCGGACAGCGCCATCGAGGTGCTCAACACCGCCGTCAAGGTCGCGACCTCCGGGCGGCCGGGGCCGGTGTTCGTGCAGCTGCCCTACGATATCCAGCTCGCCGAGGTGGACGGCGTAATCGAGGCGCCGCGCGGGCGCGGCCCGACGCTGGGCCGCATCCGCGCCGACCAGGACAGCGTGCGCCGCGTCGCCGACATGATCGCGCAGGCAGAGCGCCCGCTGCTGCTCGCCGGCGGCGGCGTCATCCGGGCGCAGGCCGCCGATGCGCTGCGCGCCGCCGTGGAGAAGCTGCAGATTCCAGTCGCCACCACGCTGCCGGCCAAGGGCCAGATCTCCGAGGATCATCCTTTATCGCTCGGCACGCTCGGCCGCTCCGGCTGGGCCAGTGCCGCCGAGGCTTCGCGCGAAGCCGATCTCATCGTCGGGGTCGGGGCGCGTTTCTCCGACAATCACACCGCCAATTGGCGCAAGGGCTCGATCTACGACGTCAGCAAGACCAAGATCGTGCAGGTCGATGTCGACGGCACCGAGATCGGGCGCAACTTTCCGGTCGAGCTCGGCCTGGTGAGCGATGCGCGGCTGTTCCTCGAGGACCTCGCTGCCGCCAGCCGCGGCCCCGACGCCAAGCACCAGGACTGGATCAAGCGCGCGCGCGGCTACCGCACGGCCTGGCTCAAGGAGATCGAGCCGCTGCAGCAGGCCAAGACCACGCCGGTGCATCCGGCCCGGCTGGTCTACGAGGTCGGCGAGGCGCTGGACGAGAACGGCGTCGCCTATATCGATATCGGCGACGTCACCCAATACGCCGAGGCCTACATGTTCGTCCGGCGCCCGGGAGCCTGGCAGATCAGCCCCGGCATGGCCGAGATGGGCTGGGCCGCATCCGGGGTGGTGGGCGGCGTCGCGGCCGATCCGTCGCGGCCGGCGGTGGTGCTGACCGGCGACGGCGCCTTCAATCTGGTCAATCAGGCAGTCTGCACCGCGGTCGAATACAATCTGCCGGCCGTCTGGGTGATCCTCAACAATTACGAATTCGGCATCGAGCGCAAAGGCATGGAGCGCTCCTACCAGCGCTCGCATCCCTGGTGCAGCTTCACCCGCAAAGATACCGGCGAGCGCTACAATCCCGATTACGTGCAGCTCGCCCACGCCTACGGGGCGGAGGGCGCCCGCGTCGAGGACCCGGAACTCCTGGCCCCGACCTTGCGCCAGGCCATCGCCAGCCGCCGGCCCTGGATCATCGACGTGCCGATCGATCTCACGGTGGGCTCCTACTTCACCAAGGGAATCGATCGCGCCTATCCGAGCGAGTGGGCGAAAACCTACCCGTCCTACGGCGGCTTGCACCATGTCGAGAAGAAATGATGAGCGCTCGACCTGTTCGGGAACATGGCCGCGCGACGTCTTACCTCCCCCTGCAAGGGGGAGGTGTCGCGGCACCGCCTTGCGCAATATGATTTGAGGCTTGATCGATGAGAATCTCCGTCTGCTCGCTTGGCGAGGAAACCAACGTCCGCTTTCTCGAGCAGGTGAAGCTTGCCGAGCAGCTGGGCTTCCACGCCTTCATGCATGCGGACGAGAAATGGACGCGCGATCCCTATGTGCGGATCGCGGCCGCGACCCGCATCACGTCGCGCATCGGGCTGGGCTTTTGCGTGACCGATCCCTATACGCGCCATCCGGCGCTGTCGGCGCAGGCCTGCGCCACGCTCGCCGAGCTCGCGCCCGGCCGGCTGCGCGTCGTGATGGGGGCCGGCAGCCATTTCGAGACGCTGCCCACCATCAGCAATCCCAAGCCGGTGAAAGGGATTCGCGAGGGCATCGGGTTGATGCGGTCGCTTTGGAAAGGCGAGCGCGTGACGCTCGACGGCGAGCTGATCAAGTTCAAGGCTGGCAAGCTCGATTTTGATCCGCAGGCGATCCCGGAAATGTACATCGCCAGCCGCAGCCCGCTCATTCTCGCGCTCGGCGGCGAGATCGGCGAGGGCGTGCTGATCGGCAGCTTCGCCACCGCGCCGGGCATCGAATACGCCAAGGGCCACATCCAGAAAGGCCTCGCGCGCGCCAACCGGACTTGGAAGGACATCCAGCTCTGCTCCTGGGTCTATGTCACCATCCTCGACCGCGAGGACGAGGACATCCCGGAGAACATCAAGCGCGGCATGAGCCACGCGTTCTGGAGCAGCCGCAAGAGCATGACCGAGATGGTCGATCAGCTCAGCGACGACGTCACGCCGCAGTTCCGCAAGTTCCTGCACGAGGCGCCGCACGAATGGTCGCCCGAGGTGATGGCGGAGCTGCGGCGCCTGATGCCGCGCGGCATCTTCAACACCATGTCGATCGTCGGCACCGCCAGGCAGGTTATCGCGCGCCTGAAATCGCTGGAAGCGGTCGGCGTGCAAGAAGCCATCATGTGGCCGTTCCCCAAGCCCGGGCAGGAGGTCGAGGATCTGCTGATCCAGCTCGGCCACGAGGTCCTGCCCCAGGTCGCGGAGCGGCCCAAACGGGAGGCTTACCGGCTTGTCGATTAACGCGAAGCAGGCGGAGCGCGGAGCGCGGATGGCCAAGCGGCAGGCGGGCGGCTCGGAGGACGTCATCGACGAGCTGCGCCGCCAGTACGACCGGCTCACCCAATCGCAGAAGCGCATCGCCGAATATATCGTCGATCATCCCGACCGGGTGGCGTTCTCGACGGTCGATCAGATGGCCGGCCAGCTCGGGGTCAATCCGTCCACCATCGTGCGTTTCACCTACCGGCTCGGGCTCAAGGGCTTTCCGGACCTGCAGGAGCGCACCCGGACGCTGGTGCGCGGGCAGCTCTCGGCGGCGAGCGAGATCGTCAACGAGAATTCGGTGCTGGTGCATCTCGAGGGCACGGCCTTCGGGACGTCGCTGGGGCAGGATCTGCAGAACCTGCGCCGCACCATCTCCGCCATCAAGGTCGAGGATCTGCAGCGGGCGAGCGACATCATCGCGGCCGCCCGCCAGGTCTTCGTGGCCGGCTCGTTCAACGCCTATAGCGTGGCGTTCTTCCTCGGCCTGGCGCTCGATCGCATTCGCGGCCATACCACGGTGTGGAGCGGCGACATGACCCTGCAGGCGTCGCAGTCGCTCGGGCTCGGACCCGATGATTGCCTGATCGCGTTCACCTCGGCGCCGTATGCGGTGTCGACCCAGCGGGCGGCGCTGCTCGCCAAGGAAGCGCGCGCCAAGGTGATCGCCGTCACCGACACGCCGATCTCGGCGGTCGGCCAGATCGCCGACGTCATCCTGGCGGCGGCCTCGACCGGCGCAGGCCTGCAGAACTCCTTCGTGGCCGCCATGGCGATTGCCAATGCGCTGCTCAACGGCGTCGCGGCGGCGAACAGCGAGCTCACGCTCGAGCGCTACGGCCGCCTCGCCAAGGTGCTGGGGCGGCTCGATGCGTTTTTGTTGAAGGCCGACGATGCAGAGTGATAGTTCCGCGGCAACGGATCGCGCGGCGCTCGCGGGCATCCGCGTGCTCGATCTCGCCGACAACGCGGTCGCCTATGCGAGCCGCCTGCTCGCCGATCTGGGCGCCGAGGTCATTCGCATCGAGCCGCCGCACGGCCATGCGATCCCGCGCGCCGCTCCCCTCGCGGTGACCGAGGACGGGGTCGCGAGTTGCGCCCACGCGTTCTGGAACGCCAACAAGAAGGCCATCACGCTCGACCTCGGCTGCGCCGACGGCCGCCGGCTGTTCGGCGAGCTGGTGGCCAAGAGCGATGTCGTGATCGAGACCTTCGCGCCCGGCACGCTGTCGGCTCGGGGAATCGGCTACGAGACCATGCGGGACCGCAATCCCGGAATCATCCTGGTCTCGGTGACGCCCTATGGCCAGAGCGGGCCGTGCGCGAAATTCCGTGCCACCGATCTGACCCTGCTGGCGGCCGGCGGGCTTTTGTCGCTCGGCGGTTATCCGGACACCGGGCCGGTGGCGGTCGCGGGCGAGCAGGGCTATCTGGCGGCGGCGATCTTCGGCGCGGTCGCGGCGCTCAAGGCGCTGCTGGAGCGCGAAGGCACCAATCACGGACAGTGGCTCGATGTCTCCGGCCAAGAATGCATCGCGTTCGCGCTCGAGGATGCAATCCCGGAATGGTACCTGCGCCGCAGCATCCGCCGCCGCACCGGCGACCAGGCGCGCGAGGCCGGCACCGGCGTCTATCCCTGCCGGGACGGCTATATCAGCATAGTGGCGGGACGGCTCGGCACCGCCAAGGCGTTCAAGACGCTGGTGCAGTGGATCGCCGAGAGTGGCACGCCCGGCGGCGGCACGCTGTTGGATGAGCGCTGGCAGGACTTCAAGTTCCGCCAAAGCCCGGAAGGCATCGCCGGCTTTGCCGAAGTCTTCACGCGCTTTTGCGCCTCCCGGGGCAAGCAGGAGCTCTATCGCGAAGGCCAGGCGCGGCAGATCGCGATCGCGCCGGTCAATTCGGTGGCCGATATCGTCGATGACCCGCAGCTGCGCGCCAACGGCTTTTTCCGATCGCTGCATGACGGCGCGCTTAAGCGCGACCTGACGGTTCCGGGCCCGCCGTATCGGCTGGCGCGCACGCCGGCCAGCCTGCGCAACGCCGCGTCCGCAAGCGGGGCGCACAACCGCGCCGTCTATGTGGACGAGCTCGGCTTGAGCGAGGGCGATCTCTGCGCGCTCACCAGCGCCGGGATCGTGTGAGCCATGCGCTTTTCCGACCTGCGCGTGCTGGATTTCTGCTGGGTCGGTGCCGGCGCCTTCGTGACCCGCCTGCTCGCCGATCTCGGGGCCGAGGTGATCAAGGTGGAGTCGCACGCGCATCCCGACAACCTGCGCCTCTCCGGGCCGCACAAATCCGGCGCCAGGCATCTCGAAGGCTCCGGCTATTTCGCTTCGCGCAACACCAACAAGAAGAGCATCGCGCTCAACATGGCTCGCCCGGAGGCGCGCGCGATCGCCAGGCGGCTGGCGCGGATGTGCTCCGTCGTCACCAACAACTTCCGGCCCGGCATCATGGAACGCTGGGGGCTCGGCTACGCGGAGCTCGCGGCCGCCGATCCGGCGCTGATCTACCTCGCCATGCCGATGCAGGGCAGTTCCGGCCCGCACCAGAGCTATATCGGGTTCGGCTCGACCATCGCAGCGATCTCCGGGCTGGTCGAGATGTCCGGGTCGGCGGACCGGGCGCCGATCGGCACCGGAACGCACTATCCCGATCACGTCCCCAATCCGGGCCATGCGCTGGTCGGGCTTTTGGCCGCCCTCTTCCATCGCGCCCGCACTGGTGAAGGGCAATATATCGAGCTGGCGCAGCTCGAATCGACGGTCAATCTCTTGGGTCCGAGCATAATGCGCTACTCGGCGTCCGGCACGCTCCCGCGCCGCAACGGCAATCGGCGCAATGGCTCGGCGCCCTGCGGGGTCTTTCCCTGCGCCGGCGACGATGTGTGGTGCGCGATCGAGATCGAGAACGACGCAGGATGGCGGGCGATGGCCGAGGTGCTGGGGCGCCCGCAATGGATGACCGATTCCCGCCTCGACACACTCGCGGGACGCAGCGAAAGCATCGACGCGATCGAAGCAAAGCTTGCGCAGGAAACGCAGCGCTTCACGGCCGACGAGCTCGTTCTGGCGCTGCAGGCGCGCGGGGTCGCGAGCTCGGTGGTGGAAACCAGCCGCGAAGTCATGGAAGATCGCCAGCTCAAGGCGCGCGGTTACTGGCGCGAGATCGATCATGCCGAGATGGGCCGCATCACCGTCAATGTGCCGCCGTTCTTCGCGACCGAAGAAGGGCGCAAGCGCGAGCCGGCGCCGCCGCCGCTGCTCGGCGAGCAGACCCGGGAGATCGCCACGAGCCTGCTGGGTCTCTCCGAGAGCGAGTGCACGCGGCTCATCAACGAACAGGTGCTGTGGTGAGCACGCTCGAGATCACCCGCGAAGGCGGCGTCGCCTGCCTGACCCTCAACCGTCCGGACAAGCGCAACGCCATCGACGATGCCACCCGTGACGCGCTGGCGCAGGCGTTCGCGGGCTTCGACGCCGACGCCGCGATCCGGGTCGTGATCCTGACCGGCGCCGGGACCGCGTTCTGCGCCGGCGTCGATCTCGCGACGCCCGGCAATGTAGCGGCGCCGTCGAGCGCGGCGGCGAGCCCCGTTGTCACGCGAGCGCGCCTCACCGCGCCGCTCGATGCCTTCAACAAACCGGTGATCGTCGCGCTCAATGGGGTCGCGGTGGGCGGCGGGCTGGAATTGGCGCTCGCCTGCGACATCCGCATCGCCGCCACCACCGCAAGATTCGGGCTTCCCGAGGTGCGGATCGGAAGCCTGCCGGGCAGCGGCGGCACCCAGCGGCTGATGGGAGCGGTCGGCCGCAGCCTGGCGGCGCAGATGCTGTTCACCGGCGAGCCGATCTCGGCCGAGCAGGCGCTCGCCGCAGGCCTCGTGTCCGAGCTGCACGCGCCCGACGCCCTCATGGGCCGCGCCTTCGCGCTTGCCAAGGTCATCGCGGAGAACGCGCCGCTGTCGCTCGTCGCCGCCAAGAAGGCGCTGCGCGCCGCGGCCGAGCTGCCGCTCGCCGCCGGGCTCGAGCTCGAGCGCTCGCTCTATCGCGCCTTGACGCTGACGCAGGACCGCGAGGAGGGCCGCAAGGCGTTCCGCGAAAAACGCAAACCGAAATTTCAGGGGAAATAGGATGGCGTGGCGAAAGGCCTCGATCTGCGGCGTCGGGCAGTCGCGGCAGGGCAAGCTGCCGGACGAGACGCCGGTCACGCTGGCGGCGGAAGCGCTGCGCGACGCGCTCGACGATGCCGGCATCGACAAGAGCGAGATCGACGGCCTGCTGACATTGCCCGGCACGTCTTCGCCGGAAGCCGCCAAGAACTATCTCGTGCTGGGCGAGCGGCTGGGCATCAATCCGCGCTTCACCGGCAGTTTAGTCATGGGCGGCGCCACCGCGGGGGCCTGCGTGGAGATCGCCGCCATGGCGGTGCAGAACGGCATGGCCAATGTAGTGGCCTGCATCTTCGCCGACACGGCGCGCACCTCCGGCAACAAGTTCGGCGCCGCTGCCGGCGGCGAGGACACCTGGGCGGTGTGGGGCATGCTCGGCAACGCCGCCAACAGCGCGCTCGGCATGCGCCGCCACATGGCGCTCTACGGCACGCGCAGCGACCAGCTCGGCTGGATCGCGGTCACCTGCCGGCAGCATGCGTCGATGAACCCCAATGCCGTGATGCGCGAGCCCATCACGCTCGAGGACCACCAGAAATCGCGGCTGATCGTCGATCCCCTGCACATGCTCGACTGCTGCCTGATCTCCGATGGCGCGGTGTGCATTCTGGTGACGTCGCCGGAGCGCGCGCGCGACTGCCGCAAGAAGCCGGTGGCGATCCTGGGCATGGGCCAGGGCCACACCATGGAGAACCTGCGCACGCGCGACTGGTGGTACCTGCCGCATCAGGCACGCTGCATCGCCGATGCCTACAAGATGGCCGGGGTCGGCCCGAGCGATATCGACGTGGCGCAATTCTACGACAACTTCACGGTCGCGGTGCTGTTCTGGCTCGAGCATGCCGGCTTCTGCAAGACCGGCGAGGCCGGGCCCTATGTCGAGGGCGGCAGGCGCATCGCGCTCAACGGCGACGGCGTTCCCATCAACACGGCTGGCGGCAATCTTTCGGAATCCTACATGCAAGGGTGGCTGCATGTGGTCGAGGGCGTGCGCCAGGTGCGCGGCGAGTGCGGGGCGCGGCAGGTGAAGGACGCGGAAATCTGCCTCGTCACCGGCCGCGGCATGACGCTCAACACCGCCAGCGCAATGATCCTCGGACAATAGGGGAGCCGAATTCATGGAAACCGCAGCGCTCTCCTCTTCACCTCCCCCTGCAAGGGGGAGGTCGACCCGCGAATCGGGTCGGGAGGGGGGCCCGCCGCAAGCTCAGAATTCGCAGAGAGGCGGGACCCCCACCCGGCGCCTTCGCCCTCCCCCTTGCAGCGGGAGGGTTTCGGCACCGCCGTGCCCAGCGACAAATTCAAATGCAATCGTCGGCCGAGCCACTTTCGGACACTGACCATGACCCAAGCCGCCACCACCGCGCCCGCCGATCCGCTGCCGATCAAGCCGGCGATCAGCGAGATCAACAAGCCGTTCTGGGAGGGCTGCCGCGCCCATAGGCTCATGGCGCAGCAATGCACCCGCTGCCAGGAGCTGCGCTACCCGGCGGCCGCGGTCTGCCCGAACTGCCTGGCGAGCGCGTACGAGTGGCGCGAGCTCACTGGCCGCGGCGAGCTCTTTTCCTACATCATCATCCATCGCGGCTATCATCCGTATTGGGCGCAACGGGTGCCGTACAATGTGGCCTTGATCGAGCTGGAGGAAGGGCTGCGCATGTTCTCCAATATCGTCGGCACGCCGAACGAAGCGTTGCGGGTGGGGCAGAAAGTCAAGGTGGCGTTCGAGCCGCGCGGCGAGGATCTGGTCGTGCCGGTGTTCGAGATAGTGAGTAGTGAGTAGTGAGTAGTGAGTAGTGAGTAGTGAGTAGTGAGTAGTGAGTGGCGAATAGAAAGCAAGGGAGACCTCACCACTCACCATTCACTACTCACTATTCACCAAAACAGGAGCGCGTGATGCTGAGGATCGGGTACAAAGCGTCCGCCGAGCAGTTCGGGCCCAACGAACTGCTCGACTTCTCCTGCACCGCGGAGGCGGTCGGGTTCGATTCCGTGTTCGTCAGCGATCACTTCCAGCCGTGGAGGCACACGGACGGGCATGCCCCGTCCTCGATCGCCTGGCTCGGCGCGCTGGGGGCGCGCACCAAGCGCGTCATCATCGGCACCAGCGTGATGACCCCGACCTTCCGCTATCAACCTTCCGTGGTGGCGCAGGCGTTCGCCACCCTGGGGGTGATGTTCCCGGACCGGGTCGTGCTCGGGCTCGGCAGCGGCGAGTCGCTCAACGATGTGCCGGCGGTCGGCATCAAGTGGCCGCCGTTCAAGGAGCGGCAGGCGCGGCTGCGCGAAGCGATCGAGCTGATCCGCCGGCTGTGGACCGAGGAGCGCGTCACCTTCGAAGGCCAGTACTACAAGACCGAGAAGGCGACGATCTACGACCGGCCGGCCAAGCCGGTGCCGATCTATGTCGCCGCCTCCGGGCCGACCGTCGCCAAGATGGCCGGCGAGATCGGCGACGGCTTTATTTGCACGAGCGGCAAGGCGGCGGAGCTCTACACCCAGACGCTGCTGCCCAATGTCGAGGCCGGCCTGCAGGCCGCCGGCCGCGCCGCGGGCTCGCTCGATCGCATGATCGAGATGAAGGTCTCGTTCGATACCGATCGGCAGCGCGCGCTCGACGACACGAAGCAGTGGGCCGCCTTGGCGCTGTCGCCGGAGGAAAAGGTTTCGGTCGAGGACCCGCTCGAGATGGAACGGCTCGCCGATGCGCTGCCGGTCGAGCGCACGGCCAAGCGCTGGATCGTCTCGACCGATCCGGACGAGCACGTGGAGCGGATCAGGGCCTATGCCGATCTCGGTTTCCGGCATCTCGTGTTCCATGCGCCCGGGCCGGACCAGAAACGGTTTCTGCATCTCTATGGCGAGCAGGTCCTGCCGCGACTGCGCGCCGCATTGGGCTGAGGCGATGAAGACACCCACGCGCCTGACGCTGTCCGTGGTTCCCGGCATCCCGCTGCTCAAGCCGGGCGACGACCTCGCCGCCATCATCATCGCGGCGATCAGCAAGGCGGGGCTGGTTCCGGGCGACGGCGATGTCGTCGTGGTGGCGCAGAAAGCGGTGTCGAAAGCGCAAGGCCGTACCGTCGATCTCGCCACCATCACGCCGTCGTGGCACGCCCGCCAGGTCGCCGTCGAAGTGGACAAGGATCCGCGATTGGTCGAGGTCATCCTTTCGGAATCGGTCCGCATCGTGCGCAAGGCCCAGGGCGTCCTCATCGTGGAGCATCGCTCCGGCTGCATCATGGCCAATGCCGGCGTGGATCAATCCAACGTCGCGCCGGGGGCCGGCGAGGAACCCGTGCTGCTGCTGCCGATCGATGCCGATGCCGCGGCCGACGCCCTCTGCGCGGCCCTGACGGCGCATTTCTCCAAGCGGCTCGGCGTCGTCGTCAGCGACAGCTTCGGCCGGCCCTGGCGGCTCGGCACCGTCGGCATCGCGCTCGGCGCCGCCGGCATCCCCGCGCTCACGAACCTGCGCGGCAAGCCCGACCTCAACGGGCGACCGCTGCAGTTCACCGAGACCGGCTTTGGCGACGAGATCGCGGCGGCGGCCTCGCTGCTCATGGGGCAGGCCGATGAAGGGCATCCGGTGGTGCTGGTCTGCGGTTTCGTCCTCACCGACCCGCCGGTCGCGGCGCGCGCTCTGCTGCGGCCCGCGGCCGAAGATTTGTTCCGCTGATGTCAATCGCACCGAACGTGACACCGACCCCGACGCCGCAGCGAGCGACCGATGAGCGCCCGGTGCTGGCGCTGTCGGGCGGCGTCGGCGGCGCCAAGCTGGCGCTCGGCCTGGCGCGCGTGCTGCCGCCCGGCAGCCTCACGGTGGTGGCCAATACCGGGGACGATTTCGAACATCTCGGCCTGCACATCGCGCCCGATCTCGACACCCTGACCTATGTGCTGGCCGGTCTCGACAATCCGCACACCGGCTGGGGACGCCGCGACGAGACCTGGTCGTTCATGGCAGCGCTGGCGGAGCTCGGCGGCGAGACCTGGTTCCGGCTCGGCGACGGCGACCTCGCCCTGCATGTGGAGCGCACGCGGCGGCTCAAGGCCGGCGAGACGCTCTCAGGCATCACCGCCGACCTGGCGCGCCGGCTCGGCATCTTGAGCCGCATCCTGCCGATGACCGACGATGCAGTGCGCACGCGCGTCCAAACGCGCGAAGGCGTGCTCGACTTCCAGCACTACTTCGTCGGCCTGCAATGCGCCCCGCAGGTCACCGGCTTTGTGTTTGATGGCGCCGATGAGGCGGTGCCGCAGCCGGATGTTGTCCGAGCGCTGCGCCATCCAGGCTTGCGCGCCGTGGTCATCTGCCCGTCCAATCCGTTCATCAGCATCGACCCCATCTTGGCGCTGCCCGGCCTGCGGGCGGCGCTCGCCGCCACCGTGGCGCCCGTCATCGCCGTGTCCCCGATCATCGCGGGGCGCGCCGTCAAGGGGCCGACGGCGAAAATGATGGCCGAGCTGGGGCTCGCCGTGGATCCAATAACGGTCGCGGCGCATTACCAAGGCATCATCGACGGCTATGTGATGGACGATGCCGATTCGCAAATGGCTGCGATGCTCGATCTGCCGGTTGAGACCACCCGCACCCTGATGCAGAGTCTCGGCGACCGCGAGGCCTTTGCGCGTGCCGTGCTCGATTTTGCCGATCGCATCGCCGCGCGGGCCGCGCAACGGATGAGCGGAGGACGTTAATTGAACGGCGCGCCGGACATCTGGGCCGTCATTCCGGTCAAGGAAACCACGGACGCCAAGGAGCGGCTGGCCGAGGCCGTGCCGCGCCACCTGCGGCCGGGCCTGGCGCTGGCGATGCTGGAAGACGTGCTGGCCGCCGTCGCCAAGACTTTGCATCAGGGTTCGCGTGGGCTCGCCGGCATCGCGGTGGTGACGCTCGACCCCGACGCGGTGGCGCTGGCGCAGCGCTACGGTGCCCGCATCCTGAGCGAGGACGCGCGCGGCGGCCATACCGCCGCGGTGGCGGCGGCCGCCCGCACCCTGGAGCAGGAAGGCCGCGGCGGCATGCTGCAGATGCCGGGCGACATCCCGCTCGTCTCCGCCTGCGAGATCTCGCTTCTGCTCGCGCTGCGGCGTGCGTCGCCTTCATTCACCATCGCGCCGTCGCATGACGATTTCGGGTCGAATGCGGTTCTGGTCTGCCCGCCGACCGCGGTGCCGCTGACCTTCGGGGATGACAGCTTCTATCCGCATCTGCGGGCCGCGCAGGCCTGCGGGATCAAGCCTTTGATCGTGCGCCAGCCCGGCATCGGCCTCGACATCGACCGGCCGCAGGACGTCCGGGCCTTCGCGCAATTTCGCTCGCGCACGCGCGCCCAGGCGTATCTCGAGCAGCATGGCCTGACGCAGCGGGATCGCGAGCCGGACGGTGCGGTCGCATGAGAACATCGCTTCTTCAATCGTGCTTCCACGATTTTCTCGCCGCCGTGCGCGACGGCCATGTTCCGAGCGATGCGGAAGCGCTGGCGCTTTCCGGCTGCGACGATCTTGTCGCCATGATGACGACGGCGGCAGTGCTGCGCGATCGCGGGCATGGCGCCAACATCTCCTATTCCCGCAAGGTGTTCATCCCGCTCACCAAGCTCTGCCGCGATTCCTGCCACTACTGCACCTTCGCGCAGCCGCCCCGCCGCGCGGCCGCCGCTTATCTGACGCCCGACGACGTGCTGGCGATCGCCCGCGCCGGCGCGCGCGCCGGCTGCCGCGAGGCGCTGTTCACGCTCGGCGACAAGCCGGAGCTGCGCTACAGCGCCGCCCGCGATGCGCTTGCCCAACTCGGCTACGCCACCACGCTGGATTATCTCGCCGCCATGGCGCAGCTGGTCGCCAAGGAGACCGGGCTCCTGCCCCACCTCAATCCCGGCGTCATGAGCCTCGACGACGTGGCGCGCCTGCGCCGGGTCTCGGTGTCGCAGGGCATCATGCTGGAGACGACAGCGGATCGGCTGGCCGAGAAGGGCGGTCCCCATTTCGGCTCGCCCGACAAGGTGCCGGCCGTGCGGCTTGCCACCATCGCGGCCGCCGGCGCGGCGGCAGTGCCGTTCACCTCCGGCATCCTGATCGGCATCGGCGAGACCAGGGCCGAGCGCATCGCGGCGCTGCTGGCGTTGCGCGATCTGCACCGGCGGCATGGCCATATCCAGGAAATCATCATCCAGAATTTCCGCGCCAAGCCGCGCACCCGCATGGCGCATGCGCCGGAGCCGGACGCGGCCGACCATCTGTGGACCATCGCGGCGGCGCGCCTCATCTTCGGGCCGGACATGAACATCCAGGCGCCGCCCAATCTCAGCGGCGGCCCGCTCGCGGACGTGATCGCGGCCGGCATCAATGATTGGGGCGGCGTTTCGCCGGTGACGCCGGACCACGTCAATCCGGAAGCTCCGTGGCCGGCGCTCGCGACGCTTGCCGATCGCACCGCGCAGGCCGGCAAGGTCCTGGTGGAACGTCTGGCGATCTATCCGCGCTATCTCCGCGAGCCGGAGCGTTGGCTCGACCCGGCCTTGCGCAGCCAAGTGCTGCGCGCCGTCGACGCCGAAGGCTTCGCGCGCACCGATGCGTGGATCGCGGGCGCGGAACACGATCCGCCAAAAGACATCATTGGCCGGAACGATAATTCACCGCGCTCTCAACGATACCTCCCCCTGAAAGGGGGAGGTCGACCCGCGAAGCGGGTCGGGTGGGGGTCACGTAACAACCACCGATTCTGCGGGGAGGCAGGACCCCCACCCGGCGCCTTCGGCGCCACCCTCCCCCTTTCAGGGGGAGGGGAGAGTCGGCTGGCGCGCATCCTTGATTCCGCGCAGGCCGGCAGGCAACTGGACGAAACCGACGTCGTGGCGTTGTTCGTGGCGCGCGGGTCCGACTTCGAGCGGGTATGCGCGGCCGCGGACGCGCTGCGGGCGGCCGTCAACGGCGAGCGCGTCGCCTATGTGGTCAACCGCAACATCAACTACACAAATGTCTGTTATTTCCGCTGTCAGTTCTGCGCCTTCTCGAAAGGCAAGCTCTCCGCCAACCTGCGCGGCCGTCCCTACGACCTGGCACTCGAGGAAATCCAGCGCCGCTGCCGCGAAGCCTGGGAGCGCGGCGCCACCGAAGTCTGCCTGCAGGGCGGCATCCATCCCGACTATACGGGCGCGACCTATCTGGCGATCTGCCGGGCGATCAAGGCGGTCACCCCGGACATTCATATCCATGCCTTCTCGCCGCTCGAGGTGACTCAAGGCGCGCGCACGCTCGGCCTGCCGGTGCCGGCGTTTCTGGCCGAGCTCAAGGCGGCCGGGCTCGGCACGCTGCCGGGCACGGCGGCCGAGATCCTCGACGATGAGGTCCGCCGCATCATCTGCCCCGACAAGATCACGACGCAGCAATGGCTCGACGTGGTGGCGGCCGCGCATTCGATCGGCCTGCGCACGACCGCGACCATCATGTACGGGCACGTGGAGGGCCTCGAGCATTGGGCGCGGCATTTGCTGCGCTTGCGGACGCTGCAGCAGCGCACCGGCGGGCTGAGCGAATTCGTGCCGCTGCCGTTCGTGCCCATGGAGACGCCCATCTATCTGCATGGCCGCGCCCGCAGCGGCCCGACCTACCGGGAAGCGATCCTGATGCATGCGGTGGCGCGGCTCGTGCTGCATCCGCATGTGGTCAATATCCAGACCTCGTGGGTCAAGATGGGTCCGGAAGGCGTCAAGGCCTGCCTGCGCGCCGGCGCCAACGATCTCGGCGGCACGCTGATGAACGAGAGCATCACCCGCGCGGCCGGCGCGGTGCATGGCGAGGAGCTGCCGCCCGCCGCGATGGAAGCGCTGATCAGCTCGATCGGCCGCCAGCCGGCGCAGCGGACGACGCTTTACCAGGACGTCGCGGCGGAACGCCGGGCGGCGTCGTTCGCGGCGGCGCCGCTCGCGGTCCCGATCCTCACGCCCGCGCATCGCTACGAGCGGATAAGTCTGTAGGGTGGGCAAAATTGCCTGTCACGTCGATCATGGCTTGCACGAAGGCGCGCAATTTTGCCCACGCGCTGCGCCGCCGGGTGGGCAACGCGCCGCCACGTTGTGCAAAATAAT
>DASXXS010000276.1:0-3348 GCA_036502925.1 Xanthobacteraceae bacterium | reverse complement strand
TCACGCCGACTTCTTGTTCTGCCGGTTGCTCACCAGGTCATCGACCACGCCCGGATCGGCGAGCGTGGAGGTGTCGCCGAGATTGCCGGATTCGTCTTCCGCGATCTTGCGCAGGATGCGGCGCATGATCTTGCCGGAGCGCGTCTTGGGCAGGCCGGGCGCGAACTGGATGAGGTCGGGCGAGGCGATCGGGCCGATCTCCTTGCGCACCCAGGCGACCAGCTCCAGGCGCAACGCCTCGCTCGGCTGCTCGCCCGCCATCAGGGTGACATAGGCGTAGATGCCCTGGCCCTTTATGTCGTGCGGATAGCCCACGACGGCGGCCTCCGACACTTTCGGATGCGCCACCAGCGCGCTCTCGACCTCGGCGGTGCCGAGCCGGTGACCGGCCACGTTGATGACGTCGTCGACCCGGCCGGTGATCCAGTAATAGCCGTCGGCGTCGCGGCGGGCGCCGTCGCCGGTGAAATACTTGCCCGGATAGGCCTTGAAATAGGTGTCGACGAACCGCTGGTGATCGCCGAACACGGTGCGCATCTGGCCCGGCCAGGAATCCGCGATGCAGAGATTGCCGCTCGCTTCGCCTTCGAGCACCTGGCCGTCGGCATTCACGATCTGCGGGATCACGCCGAAGAACGGTTGCGTGGCCGAGCCGGGCTTGAGGCGGGTGGCGCCAGGCAGCGGCGTGATCAGGATGCCGCCGGTCTCGGTCTGCCACCAGGTATCGACGACCGGGCAGCGGCTGTCGCCGACCACGCGATAATACCATTCCCAGGCTTCCGGATTGATCGGCTCGCCGACGGTGCCGAGCAGGCGCAGCGACGCGCGCGAGGTTTTTTTCACCGGTGCGTCGCCGGCCTGCATCAAGGCGCGGATCGCGGTCGGGGCGGTATAGAAAATGTTGACCTTGTGCTTGTCGATGACCTCCCAGAACCGCGACACCGAGGGATAGTTCGGAACCCCTTCGAACATCAGGGTGGTCGCCCCGTTCGCCAGCGGGCCGTACGCGATGTAGCTGTGCCCGGTCACCCAGCCCACATCGGCGGTGCACCAATAGATGTCGCCGTCGTGGTAGTCGAACACGTATTGATGCGTCATGGCGACGTAGACCAGATAGCCGCCGGTGGTGTGCAGCACGCCCTTCGGCTTGCCGGTCGAGCCAGACGTGTAGAGAATGAACAGCGGATCCTCGGCGTTCATCGGCGCGCAGGGGCAGTCGGCGGTCACCATGGCGGCGGCCTCGTGGTGCCAGACGTCGCGCACCGGATCCATGTCGACGCTGGCCGCCGTGTGGCGCACCACGATCACATGCTCGACGCCGCCGACCTTGGCGATGGCGGCGTCCGTATTGGCCTTGAGGGAAACCTTGCGCCCGCCGCGCAGGCCTTCGTCGGCGGTGATCACCACCTTCGACCTGCAGTCTTCGATGCGGCCGGCGAGCGAATCCGGCGAGAAGCCGCCGAACACGACCGAATGGATCGCGCCGATGCGCGCGCAGGCCAGCATCGCATAGACGGCTTCCGGGATCATCGGCATGTAGATCGTCACCCGGTCGCCTTTCTCCACGTCGCGGTTGCGCAGGATGTTGGCGAAGCGGCAGACCTCGTCATGCAGCTCCCGATAGGTGATGTATTTCTGGTTCTTGGGATCGTCGCCTTCCCAGATGATGGCGACCTGATCGCCGCGCTTGGCGAGATGCCGGTCGATGCAGTTGTAGGCCACGTTGGTGACGCCGTCCTCGAACCATTTGATCGACACATTGCCTGGCCCGAAGGACGTGTTCTTGACCTTGCTGAACCGCTTCGCCCAGTGGATGCGCTTGGCCTCCTCGGCCCAGAACCCGTTCGGATCGTTGATCGAGCGCGCGTACATGTCCCGATATTCGGCGTCGTCGATGAAGGCGCGCTTTTTCCACTCCGCCGGAACTTCGTAGATCTTCTCCGACATCTGTTCCTCCACGTTCCTGCAGGCACGCCGTCACCCGGCACTCGGTTCATTATGCGACGGCGTTGCGAGGAGCGACAAGCGGGGCCGTCGCCGCTGCCCGGCGCGGCTCCCACTGTTCCCGGGCGCAGCGCGGCACTATCCTGGCCGCGACATGATGGCGGCGGCACCGGAGGGCCTAAACCATGCGTCGTCTGATCGGAACGGTCTTGTCGGCGCTGGTGATCGGAGTCATCAGCGCGGCCGCAACGAACGCCTGGGCGCAGCCCTACCCCACGCGGCCGATCCGGCTCCTGGTATCGTATCCGCCGGGCGGCGCCGCCGATCTGGTGGCCCGCGCCGTGGGCCTGCCGCTGGCGGCCCGGCTGGGCCAGCCGGTCGTGGTGGAGAATCGGCCGGGCTCGAACGGCAATCTGGCGGGCGAGCTCGTGGCCGGCGCCAATCCGGACGGCCACACGCTGCTGTTGGGTCCGAGCGCGCTGTTCGGCATCAATCCGCATCTCTATGCCCGAATGTCGCTCGATCCGCTCAAGGACTTGGCTCCGGTGGCGAGCCTGGTGTCGAACGCGCTGCTGCTGGCCGCCAACCCCAAGCTCGGGCCGCGCGACTTCCGCGACTTCATCGAATTTGCCCGCCGCGCGAAGTCGCCGTTGTTCTATGCCTCGATCGGCAACGGCAGCGAGCATCACCTGGCCATGGAGATGTTGAAGCAGACCGCCGGCATCAACCTCACCCATGTGCCCTATAAGGGCGGCGGACCGGCCGCGCTCGGGGTCATGGCCGGGGACGTCGCCGCCATGTTCGGCGGTGGCTCGGTGGCGTCGCTCATTCAATCGGGCGAGCTGCGCGGGCTTGCCATCAGCGGCCGCGCCCGCTCGCCGGCGCTGCCGGATCTGCCCTCCATCGCCGAGTTCTACCCCGACTATGAGGTCACCCTCTGGCAGGGCCTGTTCGCGCCGGTCGGCACGCGGCCCGACATCGTCGCGCGGCTGCGCACGGAGGTGAACGCGGTGCTGGCGCAGTCGGACGTGATGGACAAGCTCGCCGCGGCCGGCTCGGGCGATCCCTACATCACCACGCCAGCCGAATTCGCCGCCCGCATCCGCGCCGACTACGACAAATACGGCAAGGTGATCGCCGCGATCGGGTTGCGGGTGGAGTGACGGCCTTTACCTTTGACCGCGGTGCCACTTTTCCCGGGCGCAGCGCAGCACCTCTTGGTGGTGCGCTGCAGACCCGGGATCGTTCCGGATGCTGAGTGTGGAACGATCCCGGCTCTGCGGTGCACCGCTCCGCAAAGCCCGCGAAGACGGGCGTGAACGCCCTGATGAGCTACGCGCTGCACCGCGTCCGGGAAAAGTCTCACGACCTCGGCTGGGACACCGGGTGCGTCACACGCCCATG
>DASXXS010000275.1:0-6384 GCA_036502925.1 Xanthobacteraceae bacterium | reverse complement strand
GGGCAGCCCGTAGCCGCGATAGCCCACGGCGATCTTGGCCACCAGGCGCAGATGGCTGGTGACGAGCCGATCCGCGGCCTCGCGGTCGCCGTGCTCGCGCCAGCTCTTCGCCAGCATGTATTCTTCCTGCGGCTCCAGCATGGGGAACCGCCGGCTTTTCTTGAGATACCAGGAGAGGTCGGATTCAAGCGTATGGGTCGGCAAGACCGCGGCGTACGACATGACAGCACCTCCATCATCCTCGATCGGCAGGCGTCGATGATGATCAAGATAACTCAGAGGATGGGGGCTCAACCATTCTACGCAGGGAGTCGCTTCTGATACCAATCGTAGTGGCAGGCTCATACTTACGTTTAAGGCGGAGCATGCCGGCATTGGTCCCGCGGCCCCCGATCGTGGTCCCTCGATTCTGTCGTGATGTTTGTGTGCTGAGTGGTGGAACGAACCTCGCTCGGCCATTCACCCTGGCCAGCGGCTGTGGCGCGACGGCGATCAAATGCGTGATCTTCGGCGTGCTTCCAGTATCGAAGCGCCGCGTTTTGAGCCACTCCGACGCCGCAGCGCCCAGAAGCGGGATGAATTGCCGGCCAAATTGCGCTGCGATTTCAATGGCCAAAATTGAAGTTGGCGACCCCGGCAGGATTCGAACCTGCGACCTTCAGCTTAGAAGGCTGTTGCTCTATCCCCTGAGCTACGGGGCCGTTTTTGTTTCAATGACTTAGTCCGTGTCCCCTCGCTTTGGCCATCGGCCGCGGCGGCCTTGATGCATTGAAATACCAGGGCCGGGAACCGGTGCACAGGGGCGGGTGGCACAAGGTTAAGACGTGCGCAAAGCGGCGCGAATCACACAGCCTAAGTTGTTGATTTTTCCTTCGTATCACGGAACTTTCTTTAAGAGCCAATGTTTTAGAGCGGGGCGCTGGACAAGTGGGACGGGTGGAGATGAAAAGCGTCGAATATCGTGCGTATGCGACGAGCTGCCTCGCGATGGTCGAGACTGTGGCTTCCGAGGAGGCCAGGTCATCCCTGATTTTGATGGCGCAGTGCTGGCACCGGCTCGCCCGCGAGGCCGAGACGCGGAACGGACGGATGTTGCGGGGGGCCCCGGAAGAAGCCGGCGCCCCCCGCAAACGTCTTGCTAATTCTTTAGCATCTGGGCGTCGTTGAACTCATCTATAAGCTTGGCGAGGACAAGGTCGCCGGGTGAGCCGCCCGCGAGCTCGATGAACTTCTGGGCGAGCAGCAAAAGACGAGCTCGCGCGTTCTGATCAGTGGTGGTTTGCGCGATCTCCAGGCATTGGGCCGCAGCCTGGCGGAATTCGTTGTGACCAGCCATTTCTAGTCCCCTTTTTCCGGGCGCCTAACGCCGCAAACACCGGAAAGTTCCGACCCATCCTGCGAAATCGCGAGCTACGCCGGCAGGGTCTCCAGCAGGCTGCCATAGCCCTTGATCGGCTCGTGGACGCGCAGGCGCCGCTGAATTTCCCCGATGCGCGCCGCGACGGGTTGCACGACCGGAACGCCAACGTCCTGTTCGAGCGCCGCGACGATACCGAGCGCATCGAGGCCCGATCCCAGGATGTAGGCGGCATCCGCCTCCGTGCATTGGTTCAGAAATCCGGCTTGTCGGCGACCGGAATGCGGTAGTCGAACAACGCGGTGTTGTTCTCGGCGCAGACCTGTTCGGACAGCATTGCCTGGACGCGCCGGTAACGCTGATGGCCCGACCAGGGAGCGACGAAAGTGCCCGGGTCGTCAGCCGTGAACGCCACTTCCAGCATTTTGCCGTCATCGGCCAATTTCCAGCGCTCCTCGACGTGCAGCTTCTCGGTGTGCGGCGTCCGGTAATTATCGACGAAAGTCTTTTCGTTCAATCCGATCGTATCGATCACCAGAGCGTCGCCTTCATAACGCCCGACCGACTCGCCGTACCAGGACGGCTTCGGATCGGCCGAATGCGGGACGTCGAGATAGATGTGCCGCACCTGTTGATCGCCCGAGTAGATCATCAAGACTTCGGCCCGCGATTGCACGAAGAAGACCGGTTCGACGATGAACAGCGCGAAGGCGGGGACACCGGCTGGCATGCAGCTCGAGCGCGGGGTGAAGGCGATCTTTCCCGCGAGCACGGCCTCATTGCTCTTTTTCATGCGTTCCTTCGCCCACGGTTTCAGGTTCGGATTGCTCAAGTCGGCGATCCGGAAGGTCGCCTGGCGTCCGACATTGTTGGGGACGTAAGGGTAGGCGGGATCGAAGGTGACAGGCTTCGGTCCCTGCGCAGGCGCGATGAAGTCGTTGCCGACCGCTATCCACGCGGCTCGGTTCGAGGAGAGGTCCGGCGCGGGAGTGTTGCTTTGCGCGGCAGCTGCGGCGGTCAGCACCGCGCCGGTGACGCAGGCGATGAGGCCAATCAAGGGAGCGCCGCCTGGTGAGATGAATCCGCACATCGTTGGGTTTCCTCCTGCGCGGCGCGGCGTGCGCCTGTTTTCGGAAGTCAACGAGCTTGAGCCTTTGCAGTCTATGGCCTTGCGCGGCGTCCGTCACGCCTGGCGCCGGCCCGCGGGTCCGCCGCGCACCAGGCTCCCAAGGAGGGAGGACGAATCGTGCGCCCCGGTGCGGCCAAGTACGCACCGATGACGGCGCGTGCGCACCGTTGCGCGCAGCCGCCGCGCTTCACGGACATTGATGCTCGCGGTTCGCCGCCAAGCGTGGCTTGACAGTGCCCGGGCGCAATGCGGTCATGACCTCGACACGTTTGCGAGCTCATTTTCGCGACGCCCGTTCAGATTGCCCGCGCGCCAATGCGCCGACCGGGAGGAGATCCAACCATGCTTACGTTCGTGCGCGCCGGCCTCGCAGCCGCGCTCGTCATTCTGTTGGCCGCGCTCGCAGCCGGTCCGGCCGCCGCCGAGAAGGCCTTCCAGCGCGATGACCTGGCGGACGCGGCGATCAAGCTCGAGGCCAAGATCAAGAGCGATGCCGGGCAGGTGGGCAAGCCGGCGGCCACGCTGCGGCGCGACGCGGACGCGGCCTTCGGGCGCAACGATTTCCGCACCGGCCTGCAAATCCTCGGGCAGATCGTGGTGGTGGCGCCCAATGACAGCGCCAACTGGCTGCGGCTGGCCAAATCCGTCCTGCAGATTCGCCCGAGCAACGATCAGGAGCGCCTGGCGCTGCTCGATCGGGCCGCCACCGCCGCTTATATCGCCTATCAGCGCACCGGCAATTCGGCCGAGGAGGCGGAGAGCCTCCTGGTCATGGCGCGCAGCTTCGCGAACCGCAACCTCTGGCGCCCTTCGCTCGATGCCATGCGGCTCTCGCTCGAGCTGCGCGAGGTCGCCGATGTGCGCCAGCAGTACGAGCGCATGCGCGAGGATCACGGCTTTCGCCTCATCGACTATTCGGTCGATTCGGATGCTGCCTCGCCGCGCGCCTGCTTCCAGTTCTCCGAGGATCTGCCGGGCAAGCGCACCGACTTTTCGCCGTTCGTGACGGTCGGCGGGCAGGACAAGCCGGCGCTGTCGGTGGAGGAGCGCCAAATTTGCGTCGAGGGCCTCAAGCACGGCGAGCGCTACACCGTCACCATGCGGGCCGGCATGCCCTCGGTGGTGAAGGAGACCCTGGCCAAGGCCGCGGAATTCAACATCTATGTGCGCGACCGCAAGCCGTTCGTGCGGTTCGCCGACAAGGCCTATGTGCTGCCGCGCACCGGCCAGCGCGGCATCCCGGTCGTCAGCGTCAATACCGCCGCGGTGGCGATCGAAATCTACCGCATCGGCGACCGCAATCTGCTCGGAACCGTGCTCGGCAGGGACTTCCAGACCGATCTCTATCGCTTCGACTTCGAACGGCTGATGCGGGAGCAGGGCTCGCAAGTCTGGAAGGGCTCCATGAACGTCGAGCCGACGCTCAATGTCGACGTGACCACCGCGTTCCCGATCACCGAGGCGATCGGCGCGCTCTCACCCGGCGTCTATGTCATGCACGCGGGCGCCGCCGGGGCCACCGACGACGACAGCCAGGAGGGCGCCACCCAGTGGTTCATCGTCTCCGATCTCGGCCTCACCGCCTTCTCCGGCAATGACGGCGTGCACGCCTTCGTGCACTCGCTGGAGACCGCGCAAGGGAAAGGCCAAGTCGAGATCCGGCTGATCGCGCGCAACAACGAGGTCCTCAGCACCAAGCGCACCAACGATGCCGGCTATGTGCAGTTCGAGACCGCGCTGACGCGCGGCGAAGGCGGGCAATCGCCGGCCATGATCGTGGCCAGCGATGCCAAGGGCGACTACGCGTTTTTGAGCCTCAAGACGCCGGCTTTCGATCTCTCCGACCGCGGCGTCTCGGGTCGCGCAGTCGCGGCCGGGCTGGATGCCTTCGTCTATACGGAGCGCGGCGTCTATCGCTCCGGGGAGACCGTGCAGGTCACGGCGCTGCTGCGCGATCAGCAGGCCGCGGCCGCGCTCAGCGTTCCGCTGACGCTCGTGGTCGAACGGCCCGATGGCGTCGAATATCGGCGCAGCATCGTGGCCGACCAGGGTGTGGGCGGGCATGCCCTCGGCGTGCCGCTCGTGGCCTCGGCGCCGACCGGCACCTGGCGGGTGCGCGCCTTCACCGATCCCAAGCGGCCGCCGGTGGGCGAAGCAAGCTTCATGGTCGAGGACTATGTGCCGGACCGGCTCGAGTTCGACCTCGCCTCGGCTGCCAAGAGCATCTCCAAGAGCGACCCGGCGGAGGTCACGGTCGACGGACGCTATCTCTATGGCGCTCCCACCTCGGGGTTGGGGCTCGAAGGCGAAGTCGTCATCGCTCCCGCCGGCGAACGGGCCGGATTTGCCGGCTATGAGTTCGGACTGTCGGACGAGGAGGTGGAGGCGACGCGCCAGCCGCTCGAAGACCTGCCGGACACCGACGCCAACGGCAAGGCGCACTTCCGGGTCGCCCTCGACAAGCAGCCGAGCGCAACCCGTCCGCTCGCGGCGCAGATCCTGGTGCGCATGGCCGAAGCCGGCGGCCGCGCCGTCGAGCGCAAGTTGACGCTGCCGGTGACGCCAGCGAGCGCCATGATCGGGATCAAGCCGCTGTTCTCCGGCCGCTCGCTGGGGGAGGGCCAGAACGCGAGCTTCGAGGTGGTCGTGGCCGCGCCCGACGGCAAGCCGCTGGCACGCACCGGCCTGCGCTATGAGCTGCTGCGGGTCGAGACCAAGTATCAATATTACCGGCGCGACAATTCCTGGAATTTCGAGCCGGTCAAGCTGACCAAGCGCGTCGCCGACGGGCAGATCGACGTTGCGCTCGACAAGCCCGGCCGCATCGCGCTGCCGGTGCAGTGGGGTCGCTACCGCCTCGAAGTCTCGTCCGGCGATCGCAACGGTCCGGTCACCTCGGTCGGTTTCGATGCCGGCTGGTATGCGGACGCCAGCGCCGACACGCCCGATATGCTCGAGATCGCGGTCGACAAGGCGGAATACGTGCCCGGCGAGAATATGACGGTGGCGCTGACGGCGCGCACGGCCGGCAAGGTCACGCTGAACGTGATCGGCGACCGGCTGCTCAAGACCATCGTGCAGGATGTGCCGGCGGGCGTCGCCCGTCTAAGCGTGCCGGTCGGCAACGATTGGGGCAGCGGCGCCTATGTGGTGGCGACGCTGCGGCGTCCGCTCGACGCCGCGGCTTCCCGCATGCCCGGCCGCGCCATCGGGGTGCAGTGGTTCGGCGTCGACCGCAAGGCGCGCACGCTGGCGGTGAACCTGGAGCTGCCGGCGCTCGGCCGTCCCGACACTACGTTGCGCATCCCGGTCAAGGTCACGGGTCTCGCCGCCGGCGAAGAGGCGCGCGTGGTGGTGGCCGCAGTCGATGTCGGCATCCTCAACCTGACCAACTACAAGCCGCCGGCGCCCGACGACTATTATCTCGGCCAGCGCAAGCTCACGACCGAGATCCGCGACCTTTATGGCGAGCTCATCGACGGCATACAGGGCGTCCGCGGCCAGATCAAATCCGGCGGCGATTCGGCTGCGGCCGAGCTGCAAGGCAGCCCGCCCACGCAGGCGCCGCTCGCCCTTTATTCCGGCATCGTCGCCGTCAGGCCCGACGGGACTGCGGAAATCCCGTTCGATATCCCGGATTTCGCCGGCACCGCCCGGGTGATGGCGGTCGCCTGGAGCAAGAGCAAGGTCGGCCGCGCGGTCGGCGACGTCATCATCCGCGATCCGGTCGTGCTGACCGCGACATTGCCGCGCTTTTTGCTCAACGGCGACCGCGGCACCATGCATCTCGAGCTCGATAACGTCGAGGGCGGGGCCGGCGAATACAAGATCGAGGCGAAGAGCGAGGGCGTGGCCGTGGTCGGCAACGCCGCGGCGCAAACGCTGCGGCTCGACGCCA
>DASXXS010000274.1:0-5598 GCA_036502925.1 Xanthobacteraceae bacterium | reverse complement strand
GATCGTGGGCGTGTTGCCGCGCCCGCCCTCGGCGCGGTTCGCCACGGCTGCGTCAAGCTTTGCCTGATATTCCGGGATGAGCGGCGCTTGCTGTCCGGCATTGGGCGGCTTGGCCGGGTCCCACCGGTTGGTATTGAGGTCCGTCCATCGGCCGGACCAGTCCGGATATTTCCACTGAGCCCATGCCGGCAGGCTCGCCGTGCCGAGCGCGGACACCAGAGCGAGCGAAAAAATCGAGCTTCGACAGATCACGATGTGGCTCCCTTGAATGAGATCAGCATGGGTCTCGGCTCGAGAGCCGCGTCATATCTTATTCAAGCCATATCTTATTCAAGCCATATCTTATTCAAAATGCCATCTGCGGCTAGGGGGCTGTGGCGGCTTCGCGGTATGGCGGCGGACCCTGCAGGAGAGCCTATGAGGAAATTATCAGTAACTCGGAGCCTCCGCTTGTGCCTACCTTTGCGATATAGTCAGGGGCACGGCGTTTCACTCCCTCGCCATCGCAAGTCGAGCTCGCTCGACTTGCGCACTATTCATGGCGAAATCGGGTAAACCCAATTTCGCGTGGGGACAGGGTGGGGTGAGGGGGTTACGATGATTCCGTATCGCACGGCCGGAGCCCCCTCATCCCACCTTCTCCCCGCAGGGAGAAGGAGTGCGAGGCCGCGCTTCCCTCACGCAACGCAAATTTCTTCACACGCTCAGGAGCGGCGCGACGTGCCGCCGCTATTCGTGCGCGGACGCGAAGGCAGGGCCCCATCCGGTCAGGCCACGTCGATACGCTCGTCACCGATTCCGCCGACTGACTGCCGATCCAGGCGAAGCGTCAGGCAGAAGGCGGCGCCGCCGCTTCTCAGGAAGGCGGTGAGGGGGGTGGTCACCACGCGATAGCCGCGTTCCGCGAGCTCGCCGCGGAGGCGTTCGCCGCACCGCGACATCACGATCATATCGCCCAGGCAAACCGCGTTGGCGGCGAAGCCGCAGGCGTCCTCGCTGCCGACCTCGATCTGCTGCGAGGCGGGAATCCGTCCGCGGATCGCGGCCTTGCCGGCCGGCGTGAAGGCGCCTGGGACGATCAGGACCTCGCCGCGCGTGAGCGGACAGAACGCGGTGTCCAGATGATAGAAGCGCGGATCGACAAGCTCGAGCGCGACGACGTCCGCTCCGAACACGTCCTTGACGGCATCTCCAGCCGCGGCATCCGAGCGCGGCCCATAGCCCATCCAAAATACGTTTCGCGTCTCATCCCACACGCAATCGCCGGCACCTTCGAGCACGAGACCGTCCGGAAGCTTCCTCACCGAATCGATATGGCCACGCGCTTGCAGGCGAAGGAACGCGGCTCCGAAATGCGCACTCTCCCGTTGCCGCTCGGGATGACGAAAGCGCGCCAGCAGGGCCTTGCGGTCGAGCACGACGGCCGCGTTGGCCGTGAACACGAGGTCCGGGAGCCCGGCCGCCGGCGGCACCAGCTCGATCGCCGCGCCCTGGTCGCGCAGTGTGCGATAGAGCGCCGCCCATTCCCGCCGCGACGCGCTGACAAGCGAGCGGTCCTCGCGTGCCCAGCTCGACGGATCCATCCACGGATTGATGGTATAGGTGACCCCGAAGTGCTCGGGCCGGCACATCAGAAAACGCGCCTTTGGTGCCGACGGGATCATGCCGCAGCCCTCCGTTTGAAGCCTCGATCAAGCCGCCGCCGGTTGGCCGGGCGCTCGCTCCAGCTCGCGCACCACTTCCTCGAAGCAATCGAGCGCGCGGTCGAGATCGTCGCGCGCGATGACCAGCGGCGGGGCCAGGCGAACAACCGTGTCATGCGTTTCCTTTGAAAGGACGCCCTTTGCCAGCAGCCGCTCGCAGGCCTCGCGGGCACCGGCGAAGCGCGGGTCGATTTCGGCGCCTGCCCACAGGCCGCGCCCGCGGACATTCTTGAGCGCCGGACTCTTGATCGCGCGCAGACGCTCGAGCATGTGGGCGCCCAGCGCACGGCTGCGCTGCACCAACTCTTCGTCGCGGATGACATGGAGCGCCTCGAGGCCGACCGCCGCGGCCAGCGGGTTGCCGCCGAAGGTCGAGCCATGCGAGCCCGGCGTGAACACGTCCATGACCTCTGCGCGCGCCACGAATGCCGAGACCGGCAGCACGCCGCCGCCGAGCGCTTTGCCGAGAATGAGCCCATCGGGTCGGACGCCCTCGTGCTCGAACGCAAACCAGGCGCCGGTGCGGCCGAGCCCGCTCTGTACCTCGTCGAGGATCAGCAGCACCTCGCGGGCGTCGCACAGGCGCCGGACCGCGCCGAGCCAGCCGGCCGGCGGCACGATGACGCCGGCCTCGCCTTGAATGGGCTCGATCAGCACCGCGACCGTCTCGGGCCGCATGGCATGCTCGAGCGCCGCGATATCGCCGAACGGAACGCGGCGGAAGCCGGGTGCGAACGGGCCGAAGCCGTCCCGATAATCGGGCTCCGACGAAAAGGAAATGACGGTCGTGGTGCGGCCGTGAAAATTACCGTCGGCGACAATGATCTCGGCCCGGTCTTTCGGCACGCCCTTGACCCGATAGCCCCATCGCCGCGCCGCCTTGATGGCCGTCTCGACCGCTTCCACTCCCGTGTTCATCGGCAGCACGGCGTCGAGACCGGTCAACCGGCAGAGCTCCGCCAGGAACGGCCCGAGGCGGTCATTGTAGTAGGCGCGCGAAGGGACCGCGAGGCGCCGCGCCTGCGCCGCGAGCGCCGCGACAATGCGCGGATGGGAGTGACCAAGGCTCGCGGCCGAATAGGCGCTCATCATATCGGTGTAGCGCCGGCCGGCGGTGTCCCACAGATGCGCCCCTTCGCCGCGCGTCAGGACCACGGGAAGCGGCGCGTAGTTATGGGCGCCATACCGAGTCTCGAGTTCGATCGCGTTCATGCCTGCGGTCCCCTGAACATTGCCTCACACCTATAGTTGGGGTTTCGGCGCGACGGGTGCGGCGGAAGGGAAGGCCGGATGCGGCCGATTCGGGTGGTGGATGGCGGTCGGAACGACCAAAACGGCGGTTGCGCCGCGCCCCGGGCGACTCAGGCCGTGGACCGCCGGGCTCAAACGCGCTTGCGCGCGAGCAGCGATTGCGGATAGCCGGAAAACCGCCGCACCGGGCGCAGCGCCACGTGGCTGACGATGCGCGCGACGCCGAGGCTCGCATCGTCGATCAATGCCGCCGTCAGCTCCTCGTAGGCCGCCAGGTCGGCGCAGACGAATCGCGCCAGATAATCGACCGTGCCGCTGACCTCCCAGCATTCGACGGCTTCCTCGATCGCGGCCAGCCGCCGCTCGAAGCGGCCCCGGTGGGCCTGCTTCTCCAGGATGATCTCGGCAAAGATGTTGACCGGCCGCGACAGCTGCGCCAGCTCGAGGACGGCCTGATAGCCGGTGATGACGCCCGAGCGCTCGAGCCGGCGAACGCGCTCGAGGCAGGCCCGCGGGGATAATCCGACCGCCTCCGCCAGCTTCTGATTGGTGGCGCGGCCGCTGACCTGAAGCGTGGTCAGGATCTTGAGATCGATTCGATCCAGGCTGGGCGGGCGCTTGGCGGCCATCGGCAGCTCAATGAAAAGGCGGGCGGCGGCACGGTTGGATTCGAGCCGAGACGCTCACGCTCTTCTCGACCACGCACAGGCGGTAGCTCGCCATAGCCTGCTTGCGAAGAGATTGTAGCAACAATTCGGCTCTGCTACCCGCGCATAATTGAGCTGGGCACGGCGCGCTTTTTCTCCTCTCCCCGCAGGCGAGATTTGGGCACGGCGTTTCACGCCCTCTCCACAAAACATGGCCGAAGCCGGATATCCATCTCCGACTTCGGCCGGGGCGGGGGGGCTGGGGATTACGATGATTCCGTATCGCAGCGCCGGAGCCCCTCATCGCATCTTCTCCCCAACGGGAGAAGGAGTGAGAGGCTGTGCGTCCCTGCAACCCGGCCGGGTTGTTTGCAGTCCTGATCCCCGTTCCAAGACCGCAGACCGCCATGGCGCGGTATGGTATCATTCGGGTTGAATTCGGCGTGGTCGTGACTGCCGGGGAAAGCCCACATGCGACGGCGGAATTTCATCACCCTTCTCGGAAGACCACGAAGGCGATCGGCCTCGCCATTCCGGGAACGTTCGTGGTCCGCGCCGACGAGGTGATCGAGCGAGTTGCCACCGGTTCATCACGGCGCGGCGGCACCTTCGCCGCACGCGCGGCGTATCGGGAGGCTGTCTTTCGACCATCTTGATGCGAAAGGAAATCTGACGAAGACGCGCAACGAAGCAACCGCCTGCGGGTGGTTTGGAACAGGGAGGAGTCGACATGCCGGCACATGAAAGAGCTCTGTTCACCCTTGGAGCGCTCGCGCTCGCGATCTTGGGAATGGGTCCGGCGGCGGCGCAGGCAACGAGCACCGCGCCGGCCGCGGCGGTCACGCCGAGCATGCTCGAGCAGGCAGCCGGCGATCGCAACAACTTTCTGCATACCAACGGGGACTACACCCAGAAGCGCTTCTATCCGAATGGCCAGATCAATGCTTCGAACGTGAAGCGGCTGCACGCGGCCTGGATTTTCCAGACCGAGGTCAAGGAATCTCTGGAGACCTCGCCGATCGTGGTGAACGGAGTCATGTACGTCACCACCTCGTTCAGCCACGTCTATGCGCTCAACGCGCGGACCGGCGAAGAGCTGTGGCATTACAAGCACGCGCTCGGACCGATCACGACCTATTGCTGCGGACCTAACAATCGCGGCGTCGCGGTCAGCGAGGACAAGGTTTATCTGGGGACGCTCGACGGAAAGCTGGTCGCCCTGGACGCCAAGACCGGAAACAAGGTGTGGCAGTCGGACGTCGGCGATCCCGAGCTCGGCTACAGCGAGACCATGGCGCCGACGGTGGCCAGGGGCAAGGTCCTGATCGGGACCAACGGCGGCGAGTATGGCATCCGCGGATTTGTGAAAGCCTACGATGCCAAGGATGGCAAGCTGCTCTGGACCTTCAACACGATCCCGGACAGCACGGTCGGCGTCTGGGCCGAGAAGGATGCGACCGGCCGCGATCTGCACCGCGACATCGCGGCCGAAAAGGATGCGCTGGCCAAGAATGGAGATCCCTACAAGACGCTCGGCGGCGGCGTATGGCAGAATCCGGCGGTCGATCTGGCGGCCAACCGCATCTATTTCGTGGTCGGCAATCCTTCACCGGACCTCGATGGCTCGCTGCGTCCCGGCGACAATCTTTACACCGACTCGCTGGTGTCGCTCGATCTGGAGACCGGCAAATATGTCTGCCATTTTCAGTATATTTCCCACGACGTATGGGACCTCGATTCCGCGAGCCCGCCGGTCCTGGTCGACGCCAAGGACAAGAGCGGCAAGGTGATCCCGGCCGTCATTCATGCCGGCAAGACCGGGCACATCTACGTTCACGACCGCAAGGACTGCAGCTTGATCCGTTTCTCCGAGGCGATGGTGCCGCAGGAGAACATGTGGACGCTGCCCACGCCGCAAGGCGCGCGCATGCTGCCGGGCGCGAACGGGGGCGTCGAGTGGTCGCCCATCGCCACCAATCCCGGCCTCGGCCTGGCCT
>DASXXS010000273.1:0-7407 GCA_036502925.1 Xanthobacteraceae bacterium | reverse complement strand
GTGTCCCGGATGCGGTGCAGCACCATCAGCGCGTCTACGCGCGTAAACGCGCTAATGGCCGGGACAAGTGCGAAACCCATGGCTGACGCAAATGGCTGACGCCAATCAATTCGGCAGCTTTCCGCGCTACGCGCTGGGCGTGCTTTCGCCGCTGGCCGGCGCCGATACCATGCCGTACGGACTCTACCGGCTGCTGGGGTCGGATTTCATCGTGATCTCGACCTCGCTTGCGCTGCAATCCTTCAGCGCCGCCGATCTGGAGCGCGCCGTCGCTGCCATCGACGCGGCGGCCGCGCATCTCGTCTCCCGCGGCGCCGACCTGATCCTGCAGTCGGGCACGCCGCTGGCGCTCAGCCTCGGTCCTGAAGGCTTGCAGCGGCTGCTGGCAAGGCTGCGCGAGCGCACCGGCCTTCCGGTGCTCTCCTCGGCCCTCAATGCGGTGGCCGCCGCCCAAGCCCTCAAGGTACGCAAGCTCGTGGTCGCCAACAAATGGAACGAACATCTCAACCGCGAGCTCGCGGCCTTCTTCGCCCACTGGGACATCGAGGTGATGGCCAATGCCGCGGAGTCGCAGGAACCGGCTCATTTCCAGAGCGCCGATCTGCGGCAAGGCGCCGAGCTGGCCTATCGGCTCGGCCGGGACGCGTTGACGCGCGCACCGGCGGCCGACGCCCTGTTCATCGGCGGCGGCGCCTGGCTGGTGGAACCCGCGGCCGAGCTGCTCGAACGCGAGTTCGCCAAGCCGGTCATCACCCATCTCAACGGGGCGGTTCGCGGCATGCTCAAGGAGCTTGGCTGCTGGCGCCCGTTTCCCGCCGGTCACGGCCGCGTGCTGGAAATCCCCTGACCGGCGCTCATCAATACCTGGTCATGAACGGATCGAACTTGAAATTCAGGCCGGCCGCAATCGAATTGGCGGCGGTGGTCGAAGTCGTCGATCGTTGTGCGAGGGGAAACGTGACATTGCTGGATTGAAAGCTCGTATAGCGATACTCGCCGAACACTTCCCAATTGCGCCAGAACCCGTACGAAAGTCCCGCTCCCGCCGTCCAACCGTTCCGGTCGATCGGCCCCGACTCCCTGGCGCCCGGATTCGCCGCGCCGGTCTTGCCGACGATCTGGGTTCTCGTGGCGGTGGCGGCCGTCCAGGCCCAACCGCCCGTGCCGTACAACAGGACGCTGGCAAAGGCGTAGCCGAGGCGCCCGCGTACGCTTCCGCCGACAGTGGTCTTGCTTTCCTCGCTGTGCACATTGGTTCCGGCCGCGTTGGAAAACGTCGTGATGGCGTCGTTGCCCGTGGTCACGTCGGCGACGACGCCGATCACGACGCGTAGCGGCAACATATAGTCAAATCCAGCCTGGCCGCCGCCACGGAAGTTGGATGTAGAACCACTGAAGGAAGCATCAAGCGCACCCGTGGCCGTGTTGATGGTGGTGCTGTCGGTTTTGGCCCGGCTATAATCGAGGCGCCCGCCCAAATAGAACCCGGTCCAATCGTAGAACCGCGTGATCACCGGCGTCCTGGAGTAGACCGGGACCGATGCCGGCTCCGGCGCCGGAACCACCGCGACGTCCGCCGCCATCGCGGAATCTGTGGCAAGGGCCGCAAACGCCACGCTTACCAACAGAACTTTGTTCATGAACGCCCCCAGGTACCGTCGGCTTAAGCTACCGATTAGCCTCATGGTAACATTGGGCGCCCGCGGTTCGTGTGACATTTGAGCCACACAGCCGCTCGGAATCGACCGCGGTTGGCGGCGCATCCTGGGCGCGACCGGTTGGGTGCGACCGGCCGCTCTGATGTCAGGCAGATTATTGGTTGATGATATCGACCACGCGCATATTGGTCGGATCGACCAGCACGACCTGATTTCCGATCAAGGTGTATTGCACGGTCTTGGCGGCCGGGGCCTGCGCCAGCGCGGCGTCGGGCAGGATCCTCAAGGCGATCGAGGCCGGGAGCTGAACGCCGACCGACACCGGCGGCGAATTCGGAGGCATCTTGCCATCGGGCTTGGCCTTGTCCTGGCGCACCGCATTGAGGATCGCGGTTTTTTCCGCAGGGGTGAGCGCAAGCGGCGCGGCCGGGTCGGCTGTGCCCAGGCTGGTCGAGGGCGGGGTCTGGGCCCTCGCCGGGCCCGAAACACCGGTTAGACCCAATGCGGCGAGCAGAAGCAGCGTTCCCGCCAAAGACTTTATGGGGAGATTCCCGCGCGAAATCGTCATGGCTCACCTCGACATCGTTGCGCCGCTCAGAGCCTCAACGTTTCGAACGCAGCAGCGTTCCGGCCGCCGATACCGAAATGCAACGCGGCCGTCACCTTCCCGAGGGCTTGAAATATCGCAAATCCGGCGGCGGCTGATCCTTCTTGGCCGGCATCAACATCCCTTCCGCGCTCAGGAAATAGTTTTCCGTGCCGATGACGAGCTGGTTGTTGCCCTCGGCGCAGGAAGACCGGCCCCAGTTTGGATATTTTTTCGTGCTGCGCCGAAACGTCTTGTCGACGCTCCAGGGGCGCGTCAAGGCGTGGTCGAAGACCGTGATCTCGTCATGCAGCAGGTTCGGATCGCTCTTGTCGAGGTGGAACCGCTCCTTGAAGATCGATTGATTGTCGAAGTGCAGCGGCAGCCCGCTGGCGTCGTAGGCGCGAGGCCCCTTGAACGGGCCGCGCGTCTCGACCTCGAGCACGCTGTAGTGGCCGTCACCGTCCTCGTCGATCCATCGGCCGATCGAATAACCATCATAGGTCGGCTCGACGTCGGCGGCCCACTCGCGTCCGTCGGTGAAGATGCGACGAAGCTCGCCGCCAAGCAGGATATAGGTGGTCTCCGGCGTGATGACGTATTCCTGCGTCGGCGATGCCATCATGCGCGGCATCCCGCCCGGAAGGCAGCGGGCGCTCGGGTAGTTGCCGAGCCCGCCCCTGGCCTGGTCGGCCATGCTCTCCTCGAGGACCTTCTGATACTCCGGGGTCAGCGGGGCCTGCTGCGCCGGGCCCCAGGCCTTGTTCGGATCGTACTTGATGACCTGGCCTCCCAGACGGAAGTTGATGGCGCGCCATTGTCCTTTCCAGTTGGGATACTTCGCGTCATCGGCCGCCAGCGCGCCGCCCATCGTCGCCGTCAGCGTCACGATCAACGCGGTCGCCAGCGCGAACGCCCCGCTCAAGCTTCGATAAGACATGATCGTCCTCCCTCCCTGTCCATATTATTTTGCTTGAACCATAACATATCGCGGCATCGCGGGTAGAGTTTTGAAGGGACCGCATCCTGGCAGGACGACAAGGTGGAAATTACTGCCAGTTATTCTGCTGCGCAGAGCTCTTATGGATCAAAGCATCACGAGGCCGAGTTGGGCAGCCCGCGCGACCGCTTCGGTCCGGCTGTCGGCATCGAGCTTGGCCAGAATGGCGGCGACGTGAAACTTCGCCGTGTGGAAGGAGATTTCGAGCCGCCGCGCGATCGCCTTGTTGGAGGCGCCATCCGCCATCGCGGCAAGCACTTCGAGCTCGCGCGGCGTCAGCCGGGCGCCGGCTGCGCCATTGCTGTCGACCACCTCATCAATCGGCGAGGTCCCGTCGAGCAGCCTCGCAAGGACTTCGCGCGGCAAGACCGCAAGGCCGCTCGTGACGGCCTTGAGCGCGGCGACGATCTCGCTGTGCTTCGCCGAGCGCGGCAAGACCGCGCCGGCTCCGGCATCGAGGGCCGCGATGGCATCCTCCGGGTCGGTCGCGTCGAGGAGGACCACGAAGCCCGTGTGCTCGTGCCGGATTCGCCATTCGGCCAGCCGGTCGGAGGGCGGCGCATCCGCCAGGACCGCGTCGACATGGTTTTGCTCAATCAGCCGCAGGACGGTCGACGGATCGTCCGCAACAGCCACGACGGTGATGGCCGCGTGTTCGCGCGGCAACTGCTCGAGGCTGCGGCGCAGGACCGGGTCGGTGGAAAAAATCGCGATGGCGACCATTGTTGCCTGGTCAGCTGAGCGGCGGCGATATTCTCCCGCAAGCTTAAGCCACGGCTCGCTCCCCGACGACAACCTTGAGCTCGGTCGGAGCGCCGCCGCGCAGCAGCGCCAGATCGACGGCATGGCCGACGCTGTCCGGGCCGAGCAATCGCATGATCTCGCGGACGCGATCGACCGGCTTGGCATTCCAGGCCGTGACGATGTCGCCCACCAGCACTCCGGCGCGGGCGGCCGGTCCATCGGGATCCAGACTCACCACCAGAATGCCGCGTCCGCTACCGGAAGGTGGCGCATCGCCGGCGGGGCGAGCAAGCCGCACGGGCTGCAAGCCGGCGCCGAGATAGCCGCGGAAAACATGGCCTTTCGCCAGGAGCTGATCGACGACGCGATCGATGGTGGACGTGGGAATCGCGAGCACGCGGCGGCGCGGCCCGAGAACCGCCATGCCGGCAATGCGCCCCTGCGTATCGACGAGAGCGCCGCCTTCAGTGGCTTGGCTCAGCCTCATGTCCAGGCGGATGAGGTTGTCGATGGCCCCGCCGCGCAGGCTGTGCCAGGCCCCGCCCGCCACGGCGACGATGCCGAGGCTGGCCACCGGCGCACCCTCGTGGTTTCCGACCGCCAAGACGACGTGCCCGGCGCGCAGCGATGCCGCGTCGGCGGTCTGCGCTGCCGCCAATCCGTCCGGTTGAAAGCGCAGCACGGCGATATCCGTGGTGGGGTCGCGGCCCGCCAGCGAGGCCTCGACCAGGCGTCCGCCCGGAAGCGTAATCTTGATGCCCTCGTCGCGCTCCAAGACTTCTTCAGCGGTGACGATGATCCCCGACCGCCAATGGATGCCGCTCCAAGAGCGCCGGCCGCCAGCATGAACAGCCACGATGCTGCCGGCGGCGCGCGCCACGAGCTGAGCGGCGTGATCGGAAAACGCGACAAGCGGATTGCTGGATTCGGTCATATGCTAACTCTCCAAAATGATGGTGCGTGACCGCGATATGGCATCGCCGCGTGGTCGCGACTACTAGCCGGATGGCCGGGCCGACGGCATGAACCCCACCGCATCGAGGCCGCCCCGCCGGGCAACGACCTCCAGGTTTCCGGCCCGATCAAGATTTTTTTTCAATTTGCTGTCGAACATCCCTCCTTTCGTGCGTCCTTGGGGTAAGGCTCGAGCTCCAACAGCATCCGACTCAGGGAGCAGCGCGAGAGAGGAGCACCTCGATGACAGCCGCGTCCGACACCAAGCCATCCGCGCGCTGCGCATTGGGCGCATTGGGTGAATTGGCCCGCATGGCGACCGCAGCCCGTTATCCTGGAACCGCGCGGGCGCCGCGTGGCCCGGGAGATGCGACCGACGGCATGTCGGACGAAGCCCTCATGGCGCGGGTTGCGCAAGGGGATCGGGAAGCGATCCGGCTGCTGTTCCGCCGCTACCAGCTGATAGTCTACCGCTTCGTGCTCCGACGGGTCGACAACAGTGCGACCGCCGAAGACATCGTGAGCGAGGTTTTTCTCGACCTGTGGCGTCATGCCGCGAGCTTCGAGGGCCGCGCGCGATTGTCCACATGGATCCTCGCCATCGCCCGCAACAAGGCAGTCTCGGCGATGCGCGGCCGGATCGATCAGCCGCTCGAAGACACGATGGCGCAAGCAATCCCGGATCGGGCGATCACGGCCGAAGACACATTGGATGCGGCCAAGCGAAGCGCGGTTCTGCGCCGATGCCTGGCGCGGCTTTCTCCGGCCCACCGTGAGATCGTCGACCTCGTCTACTACCACGAGAAATCCGTCGAAGCGGTCGCCGCCATCGTCGGCGCGCCTGTGGCCACGGTGAAGACCCGGATGTTCTACGCCCGCAGGCAGCTGGCCGAACATCTGAGAGCCGCCGGCGTCGAGACCGCGATTCCCGATTAGAGCCTGGTCGCGACGGCGAGCAGGGGCCCGGAGCGCCGCGCAGCCATGCCCAACCGATCAAACGGCCGGGCATGGCGGCGATTTCAGGATTGCGGCGGGGGCTCGGGACGATTGCGTCGTTCCGCCATGAACTGGTCGAACTCGACCTTGTCCTTGGCCATCCGCAGGCGCTGCAGGAATTCGCGGAATTCGCGCTGCTCATCTTCCAGCCGCTGCAAGGTTTCGGAACGGTATTCATCGAAAGCGCGGTTGCCGCTGGAAGGACCAGCCCAGCCGCCACCACCGAAGCGCTCCATCTTGGCGCGCACGCGCTCCATTTTCTCTTGCCAATGATCGTAGTTGTGGCCGCCCCAACAGCTCATGCGCCTGCTCCTCCATAGAGTGAACGCGAGGATCGCGAGGCCAACGGGCCACCAGAAGATGAACCCGAGAACCACGAGCACGATCCAACCCGGATGCCAGAACCAGACGGCGGGCCGGTAACCCGCATGTCCCCATGGACGGCCCCATTCGTCGCTTCTTGTCGCACAGCTCATCTAAGCCTCGCGTGGTGAATGTTAATTACATTTACATAGCTAGCGCTGCTCCGGACGGGTGTCAATAGGGCCCGGTCATGTCCCGTACGGCAGGCCGAGGCCGCGCAGGTAAACCAGAACGCCCGCCTCGAGCAGCTCCTCCGGCGACATCGGCAGCGTCCGCCGGCCGGCATCGCCGCGGCCAAACAGCGAAGCTACGCCGTGCGACAAGGCCCAGACATGCAGCGCCATCATCAACGCCGGCGGCCGCCGATCGCCGGGCATGCCTGCGATCAGCTCCTCCGCGGCCGCGCGCAGAACCCCGAACGCGCGCTCGCCGGCCTCGCGCAATTCGGAATTGGCCTCGAGCGGAACGCCGGCCTCGAACATCGCGGAATAATAGGCGGGCTCCGTCCGCGCGAATTCCAGATAGGCCCGCCCTAAACGCTCGAAAGCGCTGAACGGATCGGGACGGCCCTCGCTCCACGCGCGCGCCAGCGCCTGCGCGAACAGATCGAAACCGCGCCGCGCAACATCGATCAGCAATTCGTCGCGATCGCGATAATGCCGATAGGGCGCCGCCGGACTGACCCCGGCTGAGCGCGCCGCCTCCGCAAAGGTGAAGCCCGCCGGCCCTTTGCGGGCAATCAGCTCGAGCGCCGCGCGGATCAGCGCTTCCTTGAGATTGCCGTGGTGATATCCGCGCGGACCCCGGCTGTCCCTCGACCAGCTCATGTGAACGGTCTTTACATGAGTGCGGGGCGCGCGTCGACCCTGCTTGGCACGAGCCCTGAGGCTCCACATCGCGGTGGTGATCCGCACGCGCCGGCGGATAGGGCACGCGGGGGCGTTCCGTCATCGATGCGTTCGGGAGCAGCGTGTCATTAAGTGCACTGTCACCGTAATTGCTCTATGGCGCCTGGATTGCCCCTCCCCGTCCCTGCGAAACTGGCGTAGGATCGCGGTCGGCCGGTCGGTTGGGCGTGCCGAAAGCGCGATTTCTTGTGCCGTTCG
>DASXXS010000272.1:0-6828 GCA_036502925.1 Xanthobacteraceae bacterium | reverse complement strand
AGCACCGCCAAGGTGCAGACCATCAAGGATCTCTACGAGAAGGAGCTGATCGTCGGCGATACCGGGGTCGGCACCGGCACTCACTCATATCCGAAGGCCCTCAACGCGCTGCTCGGCATGAAGTTCAAGATCATCGCCGGCTTTCCGTCGTCCTCCGACGTATTCCTCGCCATGGAACGCGGCGAGGTCGACGGCATCTGTGAAAGTCTCGACAGCGTCTCCGGCAAGCGGCCGGACTGGATCCCGAGCAAGAAGGTCACGATCCTGTTTCAGGGCGGCGCCGCCCCCAACCCCCAGCTCAAGGGCATTCCCTTCGTGGCAGATCTGGCGCGCACCCCGGACGACCGTTTGGCCGTCGAATTTCTCTATGCGGGTCAGGGCATCGGCCGCCCGTTCGTGGCTCCGCCCGAGATGCCGGCGGACCGGGTCAAGATGGTGCGCGATGCCTTCCGGGACACCATGAAGGACCCCGAATTCATCGAGGATGCCAAGCGCAATATGCTGGATGTGGCGCCGGAGGACGGCGAGCATCTCGCCGCCTTGATCCAGAAGATCTATGCCACCCCCAAGCCCATCGTGGACAAGGTCGGCGAGCTGATCAAATAGCCGAAAGGCTTGCCCTTTGCGCCGTTCTTGAACGTTTAACCTGTCGCCACCATATTGTCGGGAGCCGGGTTGCGGTCTCGCCCAGGAAGGGTTCGACCGCCAACCGGCGCGAGGGGGTGCCGCGAGGGCCTCCGCCAAAGTCGCTTGCAAAGGGCTTTGAAACGATGTCCCGAGTTCCGTCCCTCTCCAGTCCGTTCCTGCTCGGATTCGACGAGATCGAGCGTGCGCTCGAGCGCGTCACCAAGTCCTCGGACGGCTATCCGCCCTACAATATCGAGCGGGTGGCGCCGGAGGACTGCCGTCCCGAGCGCCTGCGGATCACGTTGGCGGTCGCCGGCTTCACGCGCGATCAACTCGACGTGACGATCGAGGAAAACCAGCTCGTCATCCGCGGACGGCAGCACGACGACAAGACCCGGCAATATCTCCACCGCGGCATAGCGGCGCGCCAATTCCAGCGCACATTCGTGCTGGCGGACGGCATGGAAGTGCTGGGAGCGGACCTCAATAGCGGTCTCTTGTCGATCGATCTCGCCCGTCCGGAGCCGGGCCGCTTGGTTAAGACGATCAGCATCACGGACCATGAGTGATTTAAGGACTGAACTCAAACCAGGACTCGACCGTTAATGTGGAAAGGAGTCGAGGGCCATGAACAGCGATACGAACACCTTCAACGAGATGATTTCTCCTGAGGCGCTGGCGCTGCTCGGCGGCGGCAAGATCGCCTATGTGAAAAGCATCCGCTCCGAAGACGTGCCGACATTGTTCCCGCAGGCGCCGCAGATCGCGCCCGGGCTCAAGCTCTTCGCGCTGCACGCGGCCGACGGCACGCCGATCCTGCTCACCGACAGCCGCGAGGCTGCGATCGCCAATGCGTGGAGCCAGGAGCTCGAAGCCGTCAGCGTGCACTGATCGGAGATCAGTAGTCAGGGATCAGTAGTCAGGGATCCCTGACGCGCCCCATTCTGATTACGGACTTCTGATTACGGATTTCTGATTACTGACTTCTGATTACTCCCCCCGAATCAGGCTGATCAGGGGATCAGTAGTCAGGGATCAGATCAGTAATCAGGGATCCCTGACGCGCGCCATTCTGATCCCTGATCCCTGACTACTGATCCCTGGATCAGGCTGCGCTGGCCGGCGGCATCGCCAGCACGGCATAGAGCGCCTGCGCGTCGCGCGATTGGCGCAGCTTGCGGGCAACCTCGGGGTCGCGCAGCAGGCGCGCCACGCGTGCCAGCGCCTTGAGATGATCGGCGCCCGCGCCTTCGGGCGCCAACAGCAGAAAGACCAGATCGACCGGCTGGCCGTCGAGCGCCTCGAAATCCACCGGCCGCGCGAGCCGCGCGAACAGGCCGAACAGCTTGTTGAGCTTCGCCAGCTTGCCATGCGGGATCGCAACCCCGTTGCCGACGCCAGTGGAACCGAGCTTCTCCCGCTGCAGCAGGATCTCGAAAATGGCCCGCTCGTTCTGCCCGCTCAATTCGGCGGCTTTGGCGGCGAGCTCCTGCAGCGCCTGCTTCTTGCCATTGACCTTGAGGGCCGGAATGATGGCGTTGGGCGCGACGAGATCGGCAAGCGGCATGGAACTCTTCCAGGGATCCGGGAGCTCTGCGGGCGGACGTCGCTAGAGTTGCTTAGAGTTTTCACCTTGTCGCATTTTCGGACGAAAACCGGGTCCGGACGGAAAACCGGTTTCGCTTAACTCCTGAAAACGCCCTTAAAGGCGCCGGACCATAAGGAGCGTCACCGGCGTCGTCAATGGGCGTCCTTGGCCTCGACCCGCGGCGGATCGATCCAGCCGATATTGCCGTCGCCACGGCGGTAAACCAGGTTGACGCGGCCATGCCCGGCATGCCGGAATACCACGACCGCAGCTCCCGTCAGATCGAGCTCCATCACCGCGTCGCTGACCGACAGGCGTTTGAGGGCGGTCGTCGATTCCGCGATGATGACCGGATCGAACCCTGTCAGTTCGTCATCATCGTCATGCTCGGGGGCGGCGATGACGTAGCTTTGTGCCTGGATGGTGCGCGGCTCGAGCGGCGCCCCGTCCGCCTGGTGCTGCTTGAGGCGGCGCTTGTAACGGCGCAGCCGCTTCTCGATCCGCTCCGCCGCCTGGTCGGCGCTGGCATAGGCATCCGCCGCCATGGCCTCGGCTTCGAGCACGATGCCGGAATCGAGATGGATCACGCATTCGGCCCGGAAGCCGAAGCCTTCCTTGCCGACCGTGACATGGCCGGAAAAGCCGCCGTCGAAATATTTTGCGGTGGCTTCCGCGATCCGCTCGTTGATACGCGAACGCAAGGCTTCGCCTAGGTCAATGTTCTTGCCCGAGACGCGAAACGGCATGACCGGCCTCCAATCCCGCTTCTTAAATAGTACATAGTCGCAAGCCGGTCGCCCTGCCAGATGGCGGTCCCATGAGGCGGCTCGCGCGGCGGAACCGTTGGTAGATCGCATTTTCGGGTGGAAGAGCGAGAAGCAGTCCGCACCGAGTCCGGGAAGCCTGCTTCGATAAATCCGAAGCCTGCTTCGATGAATGCCTTGATACGTGGTCGCATCTTCGGAACAGAAAATCGGCGGCCGGCCGCCCTGGCACGGGCGGGCTTCGCGTGAAACTGCGCTAAAGGCTCGCGCGCCGCGAAGTCTGCTTCTCGCGCCGGCGCTGCACCGAAGACGGTATCCGCATGGCCTCGCGATATTTGGCGACGGTGCGACGGGCGATCTCGATACCCGCGCCGCGCAGCTTTTCCACGATGGTGTCGTCCGAGAGCACCGCATGCGGGCCCTCGGCATCGATGAGCTGCTTGATCCGATGACGGACCGCCTCCGCGGAATGGGCTTCGCTGCCGTCGGAGGCCGCGATCGCCGAGGTAAAAAAGTATTTCAGCTCGAAAATGCCGCGGGTGGTCGCCATGTATTTGTTGGCGGTGACGCGCGAAACCGTGGACTCGTGCATGGCGATCGCATCGGCGACGGTCTTGAGATTGAGCGGACGCAAATGCTGGACCCCATGCGCGAAGAAAGCGTCCTGCTGGCGCACGATTTCGGTCGCGACCTTGAGAATGGTCCGGGCGCGCTGATCGAGCGCGCGGATCAACCACGTCGCAGTCTGCAGGCAATCGGCCAGGTAGGTCTTGTCCTTGTCGTTGCGGGTGGTCTTGGCGACCTGCGCGTAATAGCTCTGATTGACCAGAACCTTGGGCAGCGTCTCTGAATTGAGCTCGACCGCGAAGCCGCCGTCGGCGGCCGGTCGCACAAACACATCCGGCACGATCGGCTGCACCAGCGTGGTCCCGAAGGCGAGACCCGGCTTCGGATTGAGGTGACGAATCTCAGCGATCATGTCGATGAGATCCTCCTCGCTCACGCCGCAGGCCCGCTTCAGGCCGGCAATGTCCCGCTTCGCGAGAAGGTCGAGATGGGCGACCAGCGCTTGCATGGCCGGATCGAAGCGGTTGCGCTCGCGCAACTGAATCGAAAGGCATTCGGTGAGGTTGCGCGCGCACACACCGGGCGGATCGAAGCTCTGCAGGATGGCGAGCATGGCGTCGACCTCGGACCGTCGCGCGCCGAGCTTGTCGGCAACCTGGGCGAGATCACCGTTGAGATAGCCGGCCTCGTCGACGAGATCGATGAGATATTGTCCGATCAACCGCCGCACCGGATCGACCACCGCCAGAACGAGCTGCTCGGCGAGATGGTCCGCCAGCGTCCGCTCGGCCGAGACGAATGCTTCCAGATTGTACTCGCCGTCCGCTTGGCGGCCGGTGCCGGCGCCGTTCCAGTCGGCGTAGCCGGCGGAGGCGTCGGCGCTCGCCCGCGGCGGCGCCACCTCGGCATCGTCGGCGCCGTTGACTTCGCCGTCCGGGCGCTCCGCCGCGACCTCGCCACCGGCCGCGAAATTCCCCTCGGTCCAGTCGGCCGCTGGTCCATCGGCGGCGGCTTCCCGCTCCGGCGCTTGCGGCTCGCCCTCGACCTCGCTCTCGCCGCTGCGCTCGAGCAGCGGATTGCGCTCAAGCTCGCTTTCCACATAGCCGACGAGGTCGAGATTGGAGAGCTGCAGCAGCTTGATGGCTTGCATCAGCTGCGGCGTCATCACCAGCGCGTGACTCTGCCGGAGTTGAAGTTTCTGGGTGAGCGCCATATCGCCTGCGAAAACTGGTCCGGTTCTTGCTTTTTGGTCCGGTTCTTGCTTACAGCGTTCCGGCTTCTGTGTATACCAGCTCGCGCGATCGTCGTTAAAGCCCTTGGGGCTGACGGTCTTCAGGAAATACGAAACTCCTCGCCCAGGTAGAGGCGCCGGACCTCCGGATCGTTCACGATCTGATCCTTGCCGCCCTCCATCAGCACCGCGCCCGAATAAATGATGTAGGAGCGGTCGGTCAGGTCCAGGGTCTCACGAACATTGTGGTCGGTGATCAGCACTCCGATACCACGGTTGGTGAGATGCCTGACCAGCCTCTGGATTTCCACGACGGCCTTCGGATCGATGCCGGCAAACGGCTCGTCAAGCAGCACGTAGCCTGGCCGGCTGGCCAGCGCCCGAGCGATCTCGAGGCGGCGGCGCTCGCCGCCCGACAGCGCGATCGAGGGCGTCTTGCGCAGGCGCGCGATGCCGAACTCCTCGAGCAGCGCGTTAAGCTCGGCCTCGCGGCGGCGGCGATCGGGCTCGATCACTTCCAGCACCGAGCGGATATTGTCCTCCACGTTGAGGCCGCGAAAGATCGAAGCTTCCTGCGGCAGATAGCCCACCCCGAGCCGCGCACGCTGGTACATCGGCAGGCGGGTGACATCCTGGCCATCGAGCTCGATGCGGCCCCGGTCGGCCTTGATCAGTCCGGTGATCATGTAGAACACGGTGGTCTTGCCGGCGCCGTTGGGACCGAGCAGACCGACCGCCTCGCCGCGGCGCACATGAATACTGACATTGTTGACGACTCTCCGTCCCGAAAAGCTCTTGTCGAGGCCGTGAGCTGCGAGGCTGTCGGGGCGGCTGGACGGCTGATCTTGCCGGACGGTCTGCAATCTGGGCCGCGGCGCCGGCGGCTCGGGCCGCGCATCCGGCAGCTCGCGGGCGAATTGCGGTCCAGGGCGCAGCACTTGGAGCTCGGCCCGCAGGGTTGCCGGCTCGGGCCGCAACACTTGCGGTTCGGCCGGAACCGGTGGCCGACGGGCCGGCGCGGCGCGGCGGCGGCGCGGCCGGGCCGCGCTCAAATTCATCGGTTCGCTTCGGATGTCGGGAATCGGACCGCCGAGCGAGTCGATCCCGATCGGCATCGGCCATGGGTCCTCGGCCAAGGCACGCTTGCTTCGCGGTGGCCGGCGGCGCCGGAAGGAAGCCCAGAGATTGCGCACGCCGGCCTCAAATCCATGGAACGCCTGGTTCACCAGTTAATTCGCCCGTGCGGGTCGCGACGGCGGACCCGGAAGATTGATTTCGCCGGGCGGCGGCGGCGATCCGAACAGAGCATCGACGCGGCCGCCGTCGATACGGGATACGCCGGTGTTGAGATCGACCACCAGCCGCTGGCCGCGCACCACATCCTTGCCCCGGGTCACCACCACGTTGCCGTTCAGCGTCACCGTGTTCGATTGCATGTCGAAAGTGCCGTTGTCTCCGGCGGCGTTCTGATCCTTTTGGGTCACCAGCACACCGCCGGTCGCCTCGATCCGCTTAATCTGCTGCTGCTCGCCGGAGCCCGGCGGCGCCCCGGGTTGCGCCGTTTTCATCGTCGTCGCCGGAGCCGGGCCCGGCTTGCTGCTGTCCAAATAGTAGACCACCAGGACCTTGCTGCGCATCTCGGTGTCGCCCTGGGTGACATGCACATTGCCGGTGAAGGTCGCCATCTTGTCCTTGTCGCGAACCACCAGCCCATCGGACTGGATTTTTACCGGCTGGTCGCGATTCTGCGAGAAGCCCTGCAGCGCATTGGGCAGGCCTTGATTTTGCGGGCCCGGGTTTTTCTGCGCCGGCGCATCGGTCGCGGCCAGGACGCCGATGAGCGCCGCCGCGGCCGCGATGAAAATCTTGCGCCTCGCTTGCGTCCTACGCGCTTTCACGGCACCCCCAGCTTGCCATCGAGGTGCATGACACCGCTGCCTGAGCTCATGACCACGGTCACCCCGCCGCCAAAGCGAATTTCATTGCCTGAATCGACCACTTCCATGCGGTTGGCGTTGATCTTTCCCTGCTGCATCCTGACTTCGACGGGC
>DASXXS010000271.1:0-4972 GCA_036502925.1 Xanthobacteraceae bacterium | reverse complement strand
ACAATGCGTCAGAGCGAAACCAAGCGGGAATTCGCGTCCTGTGAAGAGTTGTCGGCCTCGGGAGGGCAACCGCCTTATTCTCGACGTTCATATGCCGGGAAAGAGCGGCCTCGAACTGCTTGAAACTCTGCGCCGCAACGGCGACACGCTTCCAGTGATCATTGTGAGCGGTCGCGCCGACCGCGCGATTTGCCGTTGCCCAAGCCGGTCAAAGAGGTGATCCTCGCTTCGAAACCGCCTGGAAGCTGTCGAATGTCGGTTGAATCCCTTGCCCACCGAGTCACGGGCGTGACCCAGGGGTACTCGGCATGAACGAAGAGCGGGTTCCTCAGCCCGAGCGGGTCGCGGCTGCGCCTTTGCCATCTAAGCCCGCCGATCCGTTGCGGCGCTGGACGCTGGTCATCCTCGTCCTCTGCGTCCTGCTGTTCGGCTGGACGTTGATTGCCGACCGGCTGACACCCTACACCAGCGACGCCAGCGTGCGCACCTTCGTGGTGCGCACCATACCGGAGGTCTCGGGCAAGGTCATCGAGGTCGGGGTGCGTGACAACCAGATCGTCCGGACCGGCGATCTGCTGTACCGCATCGACCCGACCCCCTTCCGCATCGCCGTCGAGCGTGCCGAAGCCAAGCTCGCCGCGGCCGGGCAGGCCGTCGGCGCCTCCACCGCGGCGGTGGATGCGGCTCAGGCGCAACTGGTGGAGGAGATCGCGCAGCGGGGCAACGTCCGCGAGCAGGCGGCGCGCGTCTTCGAGCTGGTCCGCCTACGCGTCTATCCGCCGGCGCGAGGCGACCAGGCGCGGTCGCAGTTGGAAGAGGCCGAGGCGCAGGTGCGGCGTGCGCAGGCCTCGCTTGAGCAGGCGCGCCAGGAGCTCGGTCCCCAGGGCGCCGACAATCCGCAGATCCGCGAGACGCTGGCTGCGCTCGAGCAGGCACGACTCGACCTCACCCGCACCACCCTGCTCGCACCCGGCGACGGCGTGGTGAGCAACCTGCAGCTCAACACCGGGCAGTTCGCGGCGGTCGGCCAGCCGGCGCTGACCTTCCTCGACACGCGGTTGGTGTGGCTGCAGGCCTTCCTGCGTGAGAACAGCCTGGAGTACATCAAGCCTGGCCTGCAGGCCGAGGTGGTGCTCGACGTGCTGCCCGGTCGCGTGCTGCCGGCGCGGGTGGAGAGCGTCGGCTGGGGCGTCGGCGAAGGCGATATTGATTCCACCACCGGCCTGCCGAAGACGCGCCAGGGCAGCGGCGGATGGCTCGCGCCGGCTCAGCGCTTCCCGGTGCAACTGGCGTTCGAGACGGCTGGCGGGCCACCACACGGCGTGCGCTACAATGCCCGCGCCAGCGTCATCCTCTACACGGGCGAGCACCCGGTCGCAAATGCGCTCGCCTGGCTGTGGATCCGGCTGATCGCGGTGCTGACCTATGTCTCCTGAGACGGCACGGCACCGCGCGGCCCTGCGGCTCGCCTTCGCCGCGACGCTGGCGCTGGTCTGGGGCACGATGGCCGGGGAGCCGCTGCCCGGGCTCACGGCTGTGCTTGCCGCGCAGATTCTGGTCGGCATGCCGAGGCCGCCTCGGCCGGGCCAAGCAGCGGCGCTGGTTGCGGTGATCGCGGCTACTGGCGGCGCTGCCTTCGCCGTCGCGGCGGCCTTCGCGGACCGGTTGCTGATTCTGACAGCTGCGCTCGGGCTGCTGTTCTTCCTTGGTTTCGCGATGCGCGAACGGGCGGCGGGCCGGCCCTCGCTCCCCGCCACCATGCTGCTCAATGCCACCGCGGTAGTCCCGGTCCTCACCTTCCAGGCGGACATCCTGGGGGCCGGCGTGATCGAGACCCTCGTCACCGCGGCGGTACGGGCGACGCTCGTCGTCTGGCTCCTGTACGCGCTCTTCCCGGCACCGCAGGAAGAGGCCGCCAACGGCACGCCTGCTGGCGCCGTGCCCGCCACAGGCTTGCCTGTGACGGAACATGGTGGTGCGGCGCGCACCCTCGCCAAGGTCGCCATCGTGCTGCCGGCGCAACTCTTTTACCTCGCCGAGCCCACTGCGCTCGCCTTCCCGGCGCTACTCGGGCTCGTTACTTTCCTGACCGCACAGGATCCGGCAGCCGGGCGCGTCCAACTCCTGATCCTGCTGCTGGGCAACCTCGTTGGAAGCGTCGCTGCCGTCGCCGCCTCGGCGGTCTTCGAGGTCGGTCCGCCGCTGCCTGCACTGACGCTGATGGCGCTGCTTGGCTCGCTGGGCTTCGCAGCATGGATCATGACCGCAGGGCGGCGCCCGGGTGGCGCGGTGGCGCTGACCGGCCTCGTGACCTTTCTGATGCTCTTCGGCCTCGCGGCGTCGCCCACGCAGTTCCACGTCCCGGTCCTCGATCGGATCGCGGATATCTTCGTGCTCTCCCTCTATACGGTCGGAGCGACCGCGCTGCTTCTGCCGTCTCCGGTACCACGATGGCCGGCCGCCATGGCGGGCCGTTCGGCGGACAGTTAGCGGTTTTGGCCGGCCAGCGGCACAGGACGAAGATGCAGGCCGTCATGGGCAAGATCCGGGGTTGCAGTTTTCGGGCGGGGCACAAGACCGATGGTCCGCGCGAGCGTGAGATGAGCCGGGTTCACGGCCGGGAACCCGCAGAGAGCGGTCGCCATCGCCTGCGATCGAACGGGAGGCCTTCCGATCAGGGTGGTCCCAAAGCCGCTCATGCAGAGCGGTGTCAATCTGGTGTCGCGTCCCACCCCGCGTTCGCGGATGCATCAGGAGGTGATCAATGGCAATGGCAAATGAACTCCCATCGCTAGAGGACAAGGCGCGGGCCGCCTCCGCGACCGGCACCACGCAGCTCCTCGAGCGCGCCGTCCTGCTCCTGCTCCTCGCAGGTCTGGTTATCGGCGTTCTGGCAGTGTTGCGACCCTTCACCACCGCAATCCTGTTCGGCACGATCCTGGCCATTGCCGCGTGGCCGCTGCGCGATTTCCTGCTCCGACGCGGGCTGAAGCGCGGGCTGGACGCCACGCTGCTGCTGCTCCTCGCGCTCGCCGTCGTTGTCCTGCCCCTGATGGCGGTGGCGCCCGGCCTCGGCGAGCGTCTGACGCAGGGGGCGAGTCGTCTGCAGGACTACTTCGCCAGCGCTCCGCAGGTCCCTTCCTGGCTTACCGGTCTGCCGATCGTCGGCGAACGCCTCGCCAGGATATGGAACCAAGCGATGCTCGCCGAGGGCGGCATCCGGGCCTTGCTCGAACCCTACTCTGCCGCGCTGCGGCAAATGTTAGTCGGGGCGGCCGGGGCGCTCGCTCAGAGTGTTCTGCAGATCATCCTGTCGCTGGTCGTGGCGACATTCTTCTGGGTAAGCGGCGATGCCCTGGCGGCGACGCTGCGCGACATCCTCCGGCGGCTTGGCGGTGAGACCGCCGCTGCCGCGCTGGACGTCGCGGGGGGTGCGGTGCGCAGTGTGGCTTACGGGGTGGTGGGAACGGCCGCCATCCAGGCCGTCGTAATGGCGATCGGCCTGGCCGTGGCGGGGGTTCCGGGCGCCGTACTTCTCGGCTTTGTCACCTTGCTGCTTGCGCTCAGCCAGATCGGCGGGCCGCTGATCATCGCGGTCTGGGGTGGCGCGGTGGTTTGGCTGTTTGGTCAGGACCAGCAGGGCTGGGGCGTTTTCATGATCTTCTGGGGCCTCGTCGTCACCGTAATTGACAATTTCATCAAGCCCTTTCTGATCGGCTTTGGCGTGGCGATGCCGCTGAGCCTGACGATCCTGGGAGTGTTCGGCGGCTTTGTCGCGTTCGGCTTCCTCGGCCTGTTCATCGGCCCGACACTGATCGCCATCGCGTTCACGCTCCTCGAGGCCTGGCGCGGCGCGCCCGCTGCGACGCCGGAAGCGGTCGTCCGGTGACGGACGCTCGGCATAGCCGGCAATGGTGCATCCGTCAGTTGCATGCGCTGCCGGTATCCGGGAGGGCGAGTGTTCGGGGAATGCACGGTTCGGGAGGCGTCGATGGGCCGGTTCGCTGCAATCCTCTTTGCGGTAAGCGGCACGGTGGCGCTGCAGGTCGTGGCACAGTCCGTCCTGCTCGTTAGCGTCCGCTCCATCGATCGCCACACGCGGGGCGCGACCGAGCTCCGGCGGACGTTCTGGATCTCGCTCGGCGCCGTGGTGCCGCTATTGTTCGGCCACTTGGCACAGGTTGGACTGTGGGCCGGGTTCCTCGTCTTGCTCGGCGCACTCCAGACCTACGACGATGCCTTCTACTTCTCGCTGGTCACCTTCGCGACGCTGGGTTACGGCGATATCGTGCTGGCGCCGAGCTACCGCATCTTTGGCGCGCTGGGGGCCACTTGCGGTTCGCTGATGCTCGGCTGGTCGACCGCGCTGATCTTTGCCGCCATCAGCCGCGCGGTCGACCGCAGTCGGGCTTGAGGGACCCTCGGACCCGCAGGGCGCCGCCGACACACCACCGATGTGGTGGATCCTTCACCCGAGTTCCCTATGCGGAAAATTTCATCGCTGGAGGCCGCGGCAACACCGTGTTAGACGCCGAACGGCCGGAATCGGCGCTCTGCAGCCGATGGCAGCAGGGTTTGCCGCGGGGTCGGACCTCGCCGGTACCTCGGGAGCCGGTATAGCCCGCAGTTGCCGCGAACCAACCTCCCCGCCTCACCGTCGAATTACAGGTTCACCAAAGGCTATCCTTGCCAGGCCGCGAACTAGCTAAAACCCGCCATCCACTTTCCCGCGCGCTTAACGAGTCGCGACGGCTCAAAGTGCCGTCGTGCTGGAGCCGCTCAAAGTCCGCAATTCGGGTAATCTGGGTATGGACAAGACGGGTACGGGTATGGGTATGCCGGGGCCGGATAGGCCGTACTGGCAACGGCACCGCCGACAATGGCACCCGCCGCGACGCCGGCGGCGACGCCGCCCCAACCTCCCCCGTAATAACCGCCTCCGCTGACGTTGACGTTGCGGTTGACGTTGACG
>DASXXS010000270.1:0-31166 GCA_036502925.1 Xanthobacteraceae bacterium | reverse complement strand
TTCCTCGGCGACGGCCTTGCGATCGATGTATTGATCATCGTCCTGATGGGACTTGAGGCCGAGCAGCCGGTTTTGCCGGATCTGCACGATCCGCTCCGGGCTCGCATAGAGGCCGACCACCAGCGGGCCGGTGAGCTGCTCGACCTGCGGGGCCACCATGATTCCCGGCACCAGGGGCACGTTTCCGGTCTTGACGCCGCGATTGGCCAGATAGATCGAGGTCGGCGTCTTGGAGGTTCGCGACACGCCCACCAGCACGACATCGGCCTGCTCGAGCTCATCGATATGCTGCCCATCATCATGCAGCATGGTGTAGTTGAGGGCGTCGATGCGCTTGAAATAGTCCGCATTGAGGGTGTGCTGGGCGCCGACCCGATGGCTGGTCTCGGTCCCCAGATAGGAGCGCATGAGCTGCAGGACCGGTCCCAGGATGGAGAGGCACGGCAGGCTCAGCTCCCGGCAATGATCCTCCAGCCGCTTGACCAGCTCATCGTCCAGCAACGTGTAGAGCACGATACCAGGCGCCTCCTCGATATCCGCCAGGGCGCGATCGAGTTGCCTCTGGGTACGGACCAAAGGATAGACGTGCTCGACCGGGGACATCTTGGTGTATTGGGCGGTCGCCGCCCGGGCCACCGTGGTAAGGGTCTCGCCGGTCGCATCGGAAACGAGATGGAGATGGAAAAAGCTGCCGGTTCTATGGGGCATGTGTTACGCCGGGACAACCTGTGAAAGCCTGGGGAGGATGCCGAGCCGCAAGCCCCGTGGCGAGCTCTTCGGGGCCGATGATATGCAGACTTTCCCCAAAGCTGCCAGGGGCACGCGAGCGCGAGCCGATCTCGAGGACAGTGGTGATATGTGAATTGCCTGTGGGCTCCATGACGAGGCCCGAGCCGGAATGTTCGCAAACCCGCACTCGAATCGGCCGGCCCGGGCGCCTGGTACGGAGGTCTCCCGCAAGACGCGCTTGTGGGCGGTGCGTGGACGGCCTGTGGATCAAAATGCATGAGTCCAATCCACCGCCTAAGAATCGTAACAAGAAGACTCGATCTGTCTTTTAGAAGGGAAGATCGTCCCATGGAGGCGCTGTGAACAAATCGTTTCTCAAGGTGCTTGATGGCGTCGCACAGAGCCCGCCGCCGGTCTGGCTGATGCGGCAAGCCGGGCGGTATCTGCCGGAATATCGGGCGCTGCGCGCAAAGGCCGGCGACTTCCTCAATCTCATCTTCACACCGGAATATGCGGTCGAGGTGACGCTGCAGCCGATACGCCGGTTCGGGTTCGATGCTGCAATCCTGTTCTCGGATATCCTGGTCATCCCGCATGCGCTCGGCCAGTCGGTGCGCTTTGCCGCCGGCGAAGGACCGCGGCTGGAGCCGCTCGACGGACCCGAAGGCATCAAGCGCCTTGCTGCCGCAGTCGACCAGAACGTGCTGGCGCCGATCTACGAGACGGTCCGATCGGTTCGCGCCAAGCTCGATGCCGGTACGGCTCTGCTGGGCTTCTGCGGCGCGCCCTGGACAGTGGCGAGCTACATGATCGCCGGTCAGGGAACTGCCGACCAGGCGCCGGCGCGCCTGTTTGCCTATCGGGAACCGGCGGCGTTTGCGGTGCTGATGGATATTCTGGTGGAGGCGTCCGCGGCCTATCTGGTTCGGCAATTGCAGGCCGGCGCCGATGCGGTGCAGATTTTCGATACCTGGGCCGGTGTGTTGCCGCCCGAGGAATTCGCCCGCTGGTGTATCGAGCCGACGCAGGCGATCGTCGCCAAGGTGCGGGCGCAGATACCGGGCGCTAAGGTCATCGGCTTTCCGCGCGGCGCCGGCACCTTGCTCGAACGCTACGTCACAGAAGTCCCGGTCAATGCGGTCGGCGTGGACTGGAGCGTCGATCGTGGCTTTGTGCGTGATCGCGTGCAGAGCCGCGTGGCGGTGCAGGGGAATCTCGATCCCCTGGTGCTGGTAGCGGGCGGTCCGAGTCTCGACCGCGCCGTCGATGCGGTACTGAAAGGCTTCGGCAGCCGTCCGTTCACCTTCAATCTTGGGCACGGTATCGTGCCGGAAACGCCGATTGCCCATGTCGAGGCCATGCTAAAGCGCATCCGCGGCAAGTGAAGTGGACGTACAGAGTCAACGTGTGAATCCCGATGGTCTGGTACGACTGGCTCAAGGCTCTACACATCATTGCGGTCATCGCCTGGATGGCCGGGATGCTCTATCTGCCGCGGTTGTTCGTCTATCACTGCGAGGCGAAGCCAGGCTCCAAGCAGTCGGAGACCTTCAAGGTGATGGAGCGCCGGCTGCTGCGGGCGATCATCAATCCGGCCATGATCGCGGCTTGGCTGTTCGGCCTGGGGCTGGCCTACGAGGGCGGCTGGTACGCAGCACCCTGGCTGCAGGCCAAGATCGTGCTGGTATTGATCCTCTCGGGAATCCACGGATTGCTGGCGCGTTGGGTACGCGACTTTGGGGCCGACCGGAACCGGAATTCCCAGAGATTTTACAGGATCATCAATGAGATACCGGCCGTCCTGATGGTCGGCATCGTGATCCTGGCGGTGGTCAAGCCGTTCTAAATAAAGACCGCCGTAAAAACACCGGTGGCCACCCAGACCCTTGCGCGATGAGCATTCTTTTCATATGTTACGCCTATCTCCCCGAACGCAGGCAGATGCAACCGAGTGCCGGTCCGTGTGGTGGGACCTGCCTCTGCATCGGGCCAGATGGCCTGACGCCTCCCTAAGAATCTGCGATCTCCCCCCTCCGCGCCACGACCAGCCATTGCCTTTGCTGCCATCGTCGCCGGTCATCCCCACAGGACTAACCCGCATGCGGGAAATGAAACTCCAGGACCTCAAGGCCAAGACTCCGGCCGAGCTCGTCTCCTTTGCAGAGGAGCTCGAGGTCGAAAATGCCAGCACCATGCGCAAGCAGGAGCTGATGTTCGGCATCCTCAAGCAACTCTCCATGCGCGAGACCGATATTGTCGGCGAAGGCGTGGTGGAGGTGCTCTCCGACGGCTTCGGCTTTCTGCGCTCGCCGGAAGCGAACTATCTGCCCGGCCCCGACGACATCTACGTTTCGCCTTCGCAAATCCGCCGCTTCGGGCTGCGCACCGGCGACACCCTCGACGGCCACATCCGCAGCCCCAAGGAAGGCGAGCGTTACTTCGCGCTGCTCAAGGTCAACACGATCAATTTCGAGGACCCCGAGAAGGCGCGTCATAAGGTCAATTTCGACAACCTGACGCCGCTCTATCCGGACGAACGGCTGAACATGGAGCACGACAATCCGACCTCCAAGGATCTGTCGGCCCGCGTCATCGATATCGTCTCGCCCATCGGCAAGGGCCAGCGTGCCCTGATCGTGTCGCCGCCGCGCACCGGCAAGACCGTGCTCTTGCAGAACATCGCCCATTCGATCACCGCCAATCATCCGGAATGCTATCTGATCGTGCTGCTGATCGACGAGCGTCCGGAGGAAGTCACCGACATGCAACGCTCGGTGAAAGGCGAGGTGGTCTCGTCGACCTTCGACGAGCCGGCGGCGCGCCACGTGCAGGTGGCCGAGATGGTGATCGAAAAGGCCAAGCGCCTGGTCGAGCACGGCCGCGACGTGGTCATCCTGCTCGATTCGATCACCCGCCTCGGGCGCGCCTACAACACGGTGGTGCCGTCCTCCGGCAAGGTGCTGACCGGCGGCGTCGACGCCAATGCGCTGCAGCGTCCGAAGCGCTTTTTCGGCGCCGCGCGCAATATCGAGGAGGGCGGCTCACTCACCATCATCGCCACCGCGCTGATCGATACCGGCAGCCGCATGGATGAGGTGATCTTCGAAGAGTTCAAGGGTACCGGCAATTCGGAAATCATTCTCGACCGCAAGGTGGCCGACAAGCGCACGTTCCCGGCGATCGACATCACCCGCTCGGGTACCCGCAAGGAAGAGCTGCTCACCTCGCCCGACCAGCTCAAGAAGATGTACGTGCTGCGCCGCATCCTCAATCCCCTGGGCACCATGGATGCGATCGACTTCCTGCTCGACAAGCTGCGCAACACCAAGCGCAACGGCGAGTTCTTCGAGTCGATGAATACGTAAGCCCGGCTATTTGACCGCGCCGGCGGGCCGCATCGCCGCGAGCGTGTGCGCAAGCTGCTCGCTGCTCGCGACCGGCAACGAGCAGGTCTCTTCCACGCAGACGAAGGCCGCGACCCCCGACACGGTGCTGATCTTCTCCTGTGCCGGATGCCAGTCCGGCAGCGCTTTGGCCGTGGGGGCGCGCAGCACGACGCGGTCGAGGAACGAGGTCTTCAGCGCGGCTGCGAGCAGATCGCCGGCCTGCGGACCCGATCCCGCCACCACGATCTCGGCGGCGCGCAGGCGCAGATCGAGAGCATTGAGAAGCGCGACATGCATGAAGAGATTCTCGTTCGCGATCGGCAACAGCCCCGCGAACAATTTGTCGGCCTGCGCCCGCCAGGCGTCGCGGCCGGTGAAGAAAGCAAGCCGGACCAGATTCTCTGCCGCGACCGCATTCGGGTTGGGGGTGGCTTCATCGGCGGTGGAATTGGGACGCACCACCAATCCTTCGGCGTCGCTGGCGGTGAGAAAATAGCCCCCGGTCGCGGGATTGGCGTAACGGCGGTCGAGCCCGGCCTGCCAGTCGAGCGCGCGCTCCAGATAGCCGGCCTCCCCGGTCGCCTCGTGCAGCGCGAGCGCGGCCCGGATCATGGCGGCGTGGTCCGAAGCCAGACCCGGGAACAGCAAGCGCCCGTCACGCCATGAATGACCAAGACGGTCGCCGCGGCCAAGCTTGCTGTCAACGAACAGGAAGGCGCGGGCGGCGATCTGAAGCCATGACGGCTCATCGAGCGCGAGGCCGGCATTGACCAGGGCCGCGATCATCAGGCCGTTCCAATCGGCAAGAATCTTGTCGTCGAGGCCGGGCCGGACACGGCGGCCGCGCGCCGAAAGCAGTTTTTGGCGCAGCGGCGCCAGCCTCTCCTCGTCCGCCATGCTGCGCGGCGGGTCTCTGAGGCGATTGAGGATGTTATGGCCTTCGAAATTGCCTTCGGGGGTCACGTCATAGCGTGCGGCAAAGAATCCGGCATCCTCCGGGCCGAGCACGTCCTCGATCTCGGCCAGCGACCAGACATAGAACTTCCCCTCCTCACCCTCCGAATCGGCATCGAGCGAAGCGCTGAAGGCGCCGCCTTCCGTGGTCATCTCGCGCCTGAGCCAGTCCACGGTTTCGCGCGCGCGGGTGCGGAACAGTTCGCGCCCCGAGCGCCGATGCGCGAGGGCCAAGAGCTCGAGCAAAAGTGCATTGTCGTAGAGCATCTTTTCAAAGTGCGGGACCAGCCAGCGCTCGTCGACCGAATAGCGCGAGAAGCCGCCGCCCAGATGATCGTAGATGCCGCCCTGGCAGATGCGCTCGAGCGTCAGCTCGACGGCCGCGAAGTAGCGCTGCTCGCCGGTGCGCTGGCCGGCCCGCCAGAGAAATTCCAGGAGCATGGCCTGGGGGAATTTCGGTGCGCCGCGCAAGCCGCCATCGACCGGATCGATCATGCCGGCGATCTGCGCGGCGGCGCGATCGAGCTCCGGCCTCCCGATGGTCACGCGGCCCTTGGGTCGCGCGTCCTCCGCCAGGCGCGCCATGAGGGCGGCGCGATTTTGCTCCACGCTTTGCGGCTCCTCATGGAAGATGCGCGCCACGTTGCGCAGCACGTCCACAAAGCCGGGCCGGCCGTATTGGCTGGTGCGCGGAAAATAAGTGCCGCCCCAGAAGGGCTCGCCTTCGGGAGTGAGGAACATGGTCATCGGCCAGCCGCCGCGCTCGCCCATGAGATGCAGCGCCGACATGTAGATCTGATCGATGTCCGGGCGTTCCTCGCGGTCGACTTTGATATTGACGAACAGCTCGTTCATGACCCGGGCGGTCGCCTCGTCCTCGAAGCTTTCATGGGCCATGACGTGGCACCAATGGCAGGCCGCATAGCCGACCGAGAGCAGGATCGGCTTGTGGCTGCGCTTGGCTTCGATCAGGGCGGCGGGCCCCCACGGCCACCAATCGACCGGATTGGATTTGTGCTGCAGCAAATAGGGACTGGTCTCGTGGGCGAGGCGGTTCTCGTGGCGGCTGTCTTGGGCTGCTGGAGGAACTGACATCGGGCTTCCGGTCGCGTGCTGCCGTGACTTAGGATAACCAGCAGCGGGTCACCATGGGGCGGCCAAAAGAAATCCGCGAACGGTGGCCCGAAGGGCGAGCCGCCAATGGCCGACTGGGTCACTGGACCAGCGGGTGGCGGCTCCGAGCCGCGCAATCTTCCTGTCCGATGTTGAAGGCCATCGTTTTGAGCCGTGACCGAAACACGATTTTTGCGCTTTCATCGGGCCGGCCGCCGGCCGCAATCGCCGTCATCCGGATCTCCGGGCCGGGCGCCCGGCAGGGGCTGATGGCGACCTTCGGCCGGCTCCCGGAACCGCGCCGGGCCACATTCGCGCGGCTGCGCGACCCCCTGAATCGGGAGATGATCGACGAGGCCCTGGTGCTCTGGTTTCCGGGGCCGAACAGCGAGACCGGCGAAGACATGGCCGAGCTGCAAGTGCATGGTGGCCGCGCCATCGTGGCGCGGATGTTTGCGGTGCTCGGCCGGCTGGACGGATTCCGCCTGGCGGAGCCCGGCGAGTTCACGCGCCGTGCCTTCGAGAATGGCCGCCTTGACCTGACCGCGGTCGAGGGTCTGGCTGATCTGATCAATGCGGATACCGAAGCCCAGCGCCGGCAGGCTTTTCGGCAGTTCAGAGGCCTGTTGGGGAATCGGGCCGAGACCTGGCGCGGCCGCTTGATCGAGGCGCTGGCCTTGGTGGAGGCAGGGATCGATTTCTCCGACGAGGGCGACGTGCCGGGTGATTTGGCGACGCGGGCCTTCGAGATCATTCGCCCGCTGGCAAGCGAGATTCGAGAAGCCGGGGCCGGGCAGGGTGAGCGGCTGCGCGAAGGGCTGGCGGTCGCCATCGCGGGGCCCCCCAATGTGGGCAAATCGACGCTGCTCAATCGCCTGGCCCGGCGCGATGCCGCCATCGTGTCTCCCCATGCCGGCACAACGCGCGATGTGATCGAGGTTCAGCTCGACCTTGCGGGCTTTCCGGTGACCTTGCGGGATACTGCCGGCCTGCGGGACGCCACCGATCCGGTGGAAGAGGAGGGCGTGCGGCGCGCCTGGAACGCGGTCACAGACGCCGACCTGGTGCTATGGATCGTGGATGCAGCCGGGCTCCAGGCCGGCGTGTCGCTGGCGGGGCCGCCGACCCTTGGGGACGGCACGCGACACTGGGTCATCCTCAACAAGACGGATTTGCTCCCGCCGGGGGCCGCGCAGGAGCTCGTGTCGAGGTCCGCCGGCGTACCGGGCGATAAGCCTTTGTTAACCATATCGGCGATGACCGGGGCCGGGATCGATGAGCTGGTACGGAGCCTGGCCGGGTTCGCGGAGCAGTTCTTTACGGCCGAACCCGCCCTGGTGACGCGCGAGCGCCATCGGGTCGCATTGTGGGAGGCTGGCAGGGCCCTGGACGGCGCCTTGCGGCTGGGGCCGCAGGGCGGCGAGGAGCTGGTGGCCGAGCAGATCAGGTTGGCGACCCGCGCGCTGGAACGGCTGACCGGGCGCGTCGGGGTCGAAGACATTCTGGACGTGATCTTCCGGGATTTTTGCATCGGCAAATGAGCGCACCGGCAGGCGGCCATACGCAACCGCTCGGCCGGAGGCTCTCAGCCACTGGCCGGCTGGCACTGGCCGGCTGGCGTCGGCGATGTTTCACGTGAAACGGTGCGGGCTCGTTTCACGTGAAACATGTGAGGCCGCAAGAATTGCTGCGCCTTTGACCTCGCTGGTCCGCTTGAATACAAGGCGGCGCGCGCGGAGAGAATTTCTGATGGATGCCAGGTTCGATGTGCTTGTCGTCGGAGGCGGCCATGCCGGCTGCGAGGCCGCGGCGGCGGCGGCACGCATGGGGGCGATGACCGGGCTGGTGACCCACCGCTTTGCGACCATCGGGGCGATGTCGTGCAATCCGGCGATCGGCGGCCTCGGCAAGGGCCATCTGGTGCGGGAAATCGATGCGCTTGATGGCCTCATGGGACGCGTGGCCGATCTCGGCGGCATTCAGTTCCGGGTGCTCAATCGCCGCAAGGGGCCGGCGGTGCGCGGGCCGCGCGCCCAGGCCGATCGCGTCCGCTACGCGGCCGCCATGCAGCAGGCGATTGCGGTGACGCCAAATCTCACCGTGATCGAGGCCGAGGCTGACGATCTGATCATCGCGGATGGCCAGGTCACGGGTCTGCGGCTGCGCGATGGTCGAACGATCCGGGCCGCCGCGGTAGTGCTCACCACCGGAACCTTCCTGCGCGGCCTCATCCATATCGGCGAGCAGAAAATCGCAGCCGGCCGGGTGGGCGAGGCCCCGACCATCGGGCTCGCGCTCACCCTCGACCGGCTCGGCTTTGCGCTGGATCGGCTCAAGACCGGGACGCCGCCCCGGCTCGACGGGCGCAGCATCGACTGGGGGGCGGTCGAGATGCAGCCCGGTGACGAGCCGCCGGAGCCGTTCTCCACGCTGACGGAGCGGATCGAAAACCCTCAAGTCGCGTGCGGCATCACGCGTACCAATGCGGCCACGCACCGGATCATTCGCGACAATGTCCATCGCTCGCCGATGTATTCGGGGCAGATTTCAAGCCGCGGCCCGCGCTACTGCCCCTCCATCGAGGACAAGATCGTTCGCTTCGGCGAGCGCGACGGTCATCAGATTTTTCTGGAGCCGGAAGGACTCGATGATCCCACGGTCTATCCCAACGGTATTTCGACATCGCTGCCCGAGGAGGTCCAGCGCGCCCTGGTGGCGACCATCGCGGGGTTGAAAAAGGCCCGCGTGATCCGGCCTGGCTATGCGATCGAATACGACTATGTGGATCCGCGGGAGCTCGAGCCGACATTGCAGACCAAGCGGCTGCCTGGGCTTTTTCTGGCCGGCCAGATCAACGGGACCACTGGGTACGAAGAGGCGGCCGCCCAGGGCCTGGTGGCGGGCCTCAACGCGGCCGCACGGGCAGGCGAGGGGGCTGAGATCACCTTCGATCGCGCCGAGGGCTATCTGGCGGTGATGATCGACGATCTGGTGACCCGTGGCGTCACCGAGCCCTACCGCATGTTCACATCGCGGGCTGAGTACCGGCTTACGCTACGGGCCGACAATGCCGATCAGCGTCTGACCCAGAAGGGGATGGCGATCGGCTGCGTGGGCGCCGCCCGCCGGCACCGCCACGCCGAAAAGATGTCGGCGCTCGCGCACGCCCATGCCTATGCGGCGTCGGTCTCGCTGACCCCGACAGAGGCCAAGCGGCATGGGCTTGCTCTCAACCAGGATGGCCAGCGGCGCAGCGGTTTCGAGCTGCTGTCCTATCCGAATATCGGGGTGGGCGAGCTGGCCCGCATATGGCCGGACTTCAACCGCATCGCGCCGAAGATCGCGGAGCAATTGGAGACCGATGCGAAATACGCGGTGTATCTCGACCGGCAGGCCGCGGACATTGTGGCGTTTCGTCGTGACGAAGGCCTCGTGCTCCCGGAAGAGATCGACTACGCGGCGCTGGGCGGTCTTTCCAATGAGATCAAGCAGAAGCTGCAGGCGGTCCGCCCGCGTACCGTCGGCCAGGCCGGTCGCATCGACGGCATGACGCCGGTGGCCCTGAGCTTGCTGCTGGCGCATATTCGGCGGAACCGGCGCGACCCTAGGGTCGCGGGTGCCGAAAGCTGAAACCGCCTCATGTCCATCCCGGATCTCAGCGCGGATCGCGGCCGCGCGCTTGCGCTCACGCCTGTTTCACGTGAAACAACTGCGCGGCTCAATCAATTTGTCGCGCTCCTTTTGCAGTGGCAGGACGTCACGCATTTGATCGCGCCCTCCACCGTGCCGAGGCTCTGGACGCGCCATATCGCCGATTCGCTGCAACTCATCGATCTGGCGCCTGATGCCAAAATCTGGGTCGACCTGGGGACTGGCGGCGGATTTCCGGGCCTTGTGATCGCGTGTGCGCTCTATGGGATGGCCGGGCGGATGGTCCACCTGGTCGAAAGCAATACCAAGAAAGCAGCCTTCCTGCGCGCGGCCGTCGCAGCCACCGGATCTCCGGCCGTCGTGCACGCGGTCCGGATGGAGAAATTCGTGGAAAGTTTTGCCGGCAGGACCGACATTGTGACCGCGCGGGCGGTTTCTCCCTTAAGCTTGCTGCTCGGTCAGTGCCTGCCGCTGTTGAAGCAGGGCGCGGTCGGATTGTTTCTGAAGGGACAAGATGTAGAGGCTGAATTGACCGAAGCCTCTAGATGTTGGAAGATGGCGGCTGATCTCGTTCCCAGCAGAACCGATCCCAAGGCCCGCATTGTCATGATCCGTGCCCTGGAACCGCGGCCGTCGTGCCATTAGTGTGGAGAGGGCCAGGGATTCGGCGGGCGGATGTGGATCGATGACACAAACGACGGATGCTGCTGCGGTTGACCCGGCCGAAATCGCGGCGCCGGTCGGCCTGGTGCCCAAGCCGCCCCGCGTGCTGGCGATCGCCAACCAGAAGGGCGGCGTCGGCAAGACCACCACGGCGATCAATCTCGGCACCGCGCTGGCCGCCATCGGGGAGCAGGTGCTGATCATCGATCTCGACCCACAAGGCAATGCCTCGACCGGGCTCGGCATCGACCGCCGCAGCCGCCGCCACTCGACCTATGATGTGCTGATCGGCGAAGCGAGCCTGCGCGACGCGGTTCTGCCGACCGCGGTTCCGCGTCTCTTCATTGCGCCCTCCACCCTCGACCTGTCCGGGCTCGAGCTGCAGATCGGCCAGGCGCGCGACCGGGCGCTGCGCCTGCGCAACGCCTTCGCGCCGCTCAATGCGAGCGGGCCGGAGGCGGTCGATTTCACCTATGTGCTGATCGATTGCCCGCCGTCGCTCAATCTGCTCACCGTCAACGCCATGGCCTCGGCGCATGCCATCCTGGTCCCGCTGCAATGCGAGTTCTTCGCGCTGGAGGGCCTGTCGCAGCTGATCAAGACCGTCGAGCAGGTCAAGGAGACGCTCAATCCGAGCCTCATCATTCATGGCATCGTGCTCACGATGTACGATGCCCGCAACAATCTCGCCAATCAGGTCGTCGCCGACGTCCGCGAATTCATGGGCCGCAAGGTCTACGACACCATCATCCCGCGCAATGTGCGGGTGTCGGAAGCTCCGTCCTACGGCAAGCCGGTGTTGGTCTACGATCTCAAATGCGTCGGCAGCGAAGCCTATCTGCGGCTCGCCACCGAGATCATTCAGCGGGAGAAGCAGCTGCGCGCGGAAGCGGCGGGCGCGAGCGGCCTGGCGTCTCCGCCGGCACCGCAGCAAATCTCTTGAAGTGGCGCGATGACGAATTCGGGAGACGCCGACATGGCAGATGAGGCCGGGAGATCGCGACTTGGACGCGGCCTGGCCGCGCTCATGGGCGATGTCGGAGCGGAAACCAGGACCGTCGAGCAGGGCCGCAATCAACGGCGCGTGCCGATCGAGTTCCTCAAGCCAAATCCGCGCAATCCGCGCCGCAATTTCGCCGAGACCGAGCTCGACGAGCTGGCCGCCTCGATGCGCGAGCGCGGCATCATTCAGCCGATCGTGGTACGTCCGGTGCGCGGCGCAGCGGACTCCTACGAGATCATCGCCGGCGAGCGGCGCTGGCGGGCGGCGCAACGCGCCGGTCTGCACATGGTCCCGATCGTGCCGCTCGATGTCAGCGACGACGAAGCGCTGCAGCTCGCCATCATCGAGAACGTGCAGCGCGCCGACCTCAATCCGCTGGAGGAAGCGGCCGGCTATCAGTCGCTCATGAGCGAGTTCGGACACAGCCAGGACGCTGTCGCCAAGATGGTCGGCAAGAGCCGCAGCCATGTCGCCAATACGCTGCGCCTGCTCAAGCTGCCGCAATCCGTGCAGGCCTATATCGGGGCCGGCAAGATTTCCGCCGGCCATGCCCGCATGCTGGTGGGCCAGCCCGATCCGGAGCGGCTCGCGCGCGAGATCATGGATCGCGGCCTCAATGTGCGTCAGGTCGAAGCTTTGGCGCAGGAGCGCGCCCACGCCTCCGGCAGATCGGTCAAATCGCGTCAGCGCGTGAGCAAGGATGCCGATACGGCGGCGCTGGAAAAGCGGCTGTCGGATGCGCTCGGCCTGACGGTGACGATCGATCAGCGCGGCCACGGCGGCGTGCTCGCCATCCGGTATCGCGGCGTCGAGCAGCTCGACGACGTGATCCGCCGGCTGGAGAATTCGTAACGCATCAAACCGCAGGGTGGGCAAAATTGCCGGCACCGCGATCCTGGTCGCCGCGGCATTGCGCAATTTTGCCCACGCGTCTACCCGGCAAGGCCGAGCGCGTGGGCAACGCGCTGCTGCGCCGATTGATTGTTCGAAGCTGTCGTGCCGGCGCGTTGCCGACCCTACAGTTCCGCGCCTCTCACTCCTTGCGCCGGGCCGTGACGGCGAGCGACAGCAACACGCGCTGCGCGATGCTGTCGGCCAGATCGGCCATGCGGCGCGCTTCGAACGCGGCATCGGCGAATTGCATCATGGCGCGCTCCAGCCGGGCCGATGTCCAGGCCTTGAGCGCGATCTCGACCGAGGCTTTGCGGCTGAAATGCACCGGCGGCACCATGGTGTCGAGGGTCGCCGTGACGGTCTTGCCGTCCTCGATGGCGAGCCGGGCCTTGTGCAGCACGCTGGTCTGACGCAGTCCCGCCGAGATGATGCTTCCGGGCGAGGTGCCGGCCGTGCGCGCCTTGTTGAACTGGATTTCGACCTCGCCGGTGCGGCCCGCGAAGGCCGCATCGATGAGGGCATCGAGCGCCAGCATGGATGCGTCCGTCACCACCGCGATGACGTCGTCGAGCTCGACGCGCTCGCGGCCGCGCGCGAACAGCGCGAGCTTGCGGACTTCGCCGCGTGATGCCAGCCGGTCGCCGCCCAGCAGCGGAACCAGCGCGGCGCGGGCGTCGGGGGCGATTGCGAGACCGGCTTCGCGCAATTCGTCATCGATCACGCGCTGGATCTCGCGCTCGGCATCCGCATAGCAGGGGAGCGCCGCCGCATTCGGGGCGCGCTCGCAAACCACGCGCAGCGGCGCATTGCGCTTGAGATCACCGGCTTCGATCACCACGCGGCAATCGGGCGAGGCGGCCGCCACCAGCGCTTCGACGGCGGGCACGAAGTTGCGGCTGCCGGCCTTGACCCAGACGGCGCGTCGCCCGCCGAAGAGCGGTATCGTATTGGCTTCCTCGACCAGCCGCGTCGGCTCGGCCGCAAGCTCGTCGCCGGACATTCGCGCCAGCGCGAACGGGTCGCGCGGGTCGTCGACGGCGCCGCGGATCAAGGCTTCGGCCCGCTCGCGCACCAGCCCGGCATCGGGACCGAAGACCAGCACGACCGGCCGCGCCGGATCGGGCCGCGCCACGAACGCGTCGACCTGTGCGGCTTTGAGTGCCGTCATGCTGGTTCCAATATTGCGGCTTGCAACCGGGCGATGGCCAGCTGCGTCAGGTGCCGGCCGCGAAATAGGAAGCGAGCCGGGTCCGGATATTGTCCGCGATCACCTTGGCGGCGCGGGTTTCCGCGTCGCGCAAGCCGCGCAAGCGGGCGAAGCGCTGCTCCTGGCCCGGGATGTCGTAGGAGACGCGCGCGAAGGTCTGGCCGGTGACCACCGGCTTGCCGGATGCGATCTCGCTGAGCACGTAGGTCGCGTTGATGCCGTAATCCTCGATGGCCGGCCGCGTGGTGGTGGTGTCCACGATGATGTCGGAAACGGTCGAGCTCATTCTGACGACCAGGCTGTAAGCCGGGCGCGCCGCCGCGCCGCCGCCGGTAAGATCGAACAGCAGGGCATTGCGAATCTCGACCGCCAGGCGCGCTTCGTCGCTGCCCTTGATGGCCTCGATCTGCCTGACATCGATCGCCGCGAGCGCACCGCGCAAGCTCGGGCCGCCGTCCAGGGAGTGGTCGGCGTAGAGCGGCTGGAAACAACCGCCCGCGCAAGCGGCGACCGCCAGGCTTGCGGCCAAGCGGACGAACCGGTTGCCGGCGGGGCGTTGTTCAGGCCACGACATTGACAATCCTATGCGGGACAACGATCACCTTTTTGGGCGGCTTGCCGTCGAGCGCACGTTGTACCGCATCGAGCCCCAGAACGGCAGCCTCAATCTCAGGAATTGTCGCATCCCGCCTAACCGTGACATCGGCGCGCTTCTTGCCATTGATTTGCACCGGAAGTGTGACCGTGTTCTCCAAGATCAGGTCCGGCTCGAGCACCGGCCAGGCCTCGGTCGCCAGCAGGGTGCTGTAACCGAGCACCGCCCAGCACTCCTCGGCCAGGTGCGGCATCATCGGATGGAACAGCCGCACCAGGATGCTGGCGGCTTCGCGCGCGGCCCAGCGATAGTCGGCCATTGGCTCATCCTCGAGCTCCGCCAGCGAGGTCTGGAACGCATTGGCGAATTCGTGGATGTGGGCCACGCAGACATTGAAGCGCAGGCGCTCGACGTCCTCCGACACGCGGGCGAGCGCGCGGTGCGCCGCCTTGCGCAACGCCAGGGCGGCGGGACCAAACACCGGCGGGCGCGGCATGTCCGCGACGGCGGCGATTTGCGCCGCCTCGCCGACCAAGCGCCACAGCCGCTGCACGAAACGCCAAGCGCCCTGCGCGCCCTCCTCGGTCCAGATCACGTCACGCTCGGGCGGCGAGTCCGAAAGCATGAACCAGCGGGCGGTGTCGGCCCCGGCGGTGCCGGCGATGTCGTCGAGCCCGACCGTATTGCGTTTCGATTTCGACATCTTTTCGATCGGGCCGATTTCGAGCGGTTCGCCGGTCGCGGCCAGCCGCGCGCGCCGCGCCTCGCCCTGGGTCTCGATCCGAACCTCGGCCGGCTCGACATAGCTGCCGTCGGATCTCCGATAGGTTTCGTGCACCACCATGCCCTGCGTGAACAGCCCGGCAAACGGCTCATCGACGCCGGCATGGCCGGTCGCCTGCATGGCGCGCGTGAAGAAGCGGCTGTACAGGAGGTGCAGCACGGCGTGCTCGATGCCGCCGATATATTGATCGACCGGCAGCCAATGGTCGACGGCGGCGCGGTCGGTCGGCGCCGTCTCGATCCAGGGATCGGTGAAGCGCGCGAAATACCACGACGAGTCCACGAACGTGTCCATGGTGTCGGTTTCCCGGCGCGCCGGCCCGCCGCAGCTCGGGCAGGTGACGTGCTTCCAGGTCGGATGCCGGTCGAGCGGGTTGCCGGGCCGATCGAACTCCACGTCCTCCGGCAGCCGGACCGGCAAGTCGGCCTCCGGCACCGGCACGATCCCGCAGGCCTCGCAATGGATGACCGGGATCGGGCAGCCCCAATAGCGTTGGCGCGAGATGCCCCAGTCGCGTAGCCGGAAATTGATTTGGCGCTGGGCGACCGGGCGGTTGCCGCGCGTCTGGGCCTCCAGCCGGCGGGCGACCTCCTCCTTGGCCGCCTCGGTCGTCATGCCGTCGAGGAAGCGCGAATTGATCAGCCGGCCGTCGCCCTCGTAGGCGGTGTCGGTGATGACGAAGTTTTTCGGGTCTTGGCCGGGCGGGCAGACCACTGGCGTGTTGCCGAGCCGGTATTTGTTGGCGAAATCGAGATCGCGCTGGTCGTGTGCCGGGCATCCGAAGATTGCTCCGGTGCCGTACTCCAGCAGAACGAAATTCGCCACATAGACCGGCAGCTTCAAGTCGGGATCGAAGGGATGAAGGGCCACCATCCCGGTGTCGAAGCCCTGCTTCTCCGCCTTCTCGAGGAGCTCCTGAGCGGTGCCGGTATGTCGGCACTCGGCGATGAACGCCGCCAGCGCCGGATCCTTGGTGGCGGCGGCGAGCGCGAGCGGGTGATCCGGCGCCAGCGCCAGGAATTTCGCGCCGAACAGCGTGTCGTGCCGCGTGGTGAAGACATCGAGCTCGCTCTCGCCGCTGGGAGTGGTGGCGGCATCGAGCGCGAAGCGGATCAAGAGCCCCTCGGATCGCCCGATCCAGTTGCGCTGCATGAGGCGCACCTTCTCGGGCCAGCGCTCGAGCCGGTCGATGGAATCAAGCAAGTCCTGGGCGAAGGCGGTGATCTTGAAGAACCATTGGGTGAGCTCGCGCTGCTCCACCAGGGCGCCGGAACGCCAGCCGCGCCCCTCGATCACCTGCTCGTTGGCCAGCACCGTCTGCTCGACCGGATCCCAGTTGACCTTCGAGTTCTTGCGCTCGACCAGGCCGGCGCGCCAAAAGTCCAGGAACATCTTCTGCTGGTGCTTGTAATAGCTCGGATCGCAGGTGGCGATCTCGCGCGTCCAGTCGATGGACAGTCCCATCAATTTGAGCTGCGCCTTCATGGTCGCGATGTTGGCCTCGGTCCAGGGCTTGGGATGAATCTTGCGCTCGATGGCGGCGTTTTCCGCCGGCAGGCCGAAGGCGTCCCAGCCCATGGGATGCAGCACGTTGAAGCCCATGGCGCGCTTGTGGCGCGCCACCACGTCGCCGATCGTGTAGTTGCGCACGTGACCCACGTGCAGCTTCCCGGACGGATAGGGAAACATTTCGAGCACGTAGTATTTCGGGCGCGGATCGTCGTTGCGGGTGGCAAAGACGTTCTGGTCTTCCCAGATTTTCTGCCAACGGGCTTCTGTGTCGCGGGCGTTGTAGCGCTCGGTGGTCATCGTAGCTCGATCCGGCTGCGGGAACGTGGGCCGGAGTTAGGCCACGAAAGGCGCGGACTGGTCAACGCCCGGGCGACCTGGCGCCGGTCGCCGTGCTATTTGGGAAGAATCCGCGGTGGTGCAATGACGACGGCAATGAATCGCAGGCAAGATCAGGCACGCAATGGGACGGACGCGCCGTCCCGGCTCAAGGCCGTGCTCGAGGACATCGGCCAGGCCTGCGCCAAAGCGCGGCGCGATCCGGCCGAGGTGACGCTGGTGGCGGTATCGAAGACCTTCGGCGCGGAGGCGATCGCGCCGGTGCTGGCGGCGGGTCAGCGCGTCTTCGGCGAGAACCGGGTGCAGGAGGCGATGGCGAAGTGGCCGGCCTTGCGTGCGAGGTTTCCAACCAGCGAGCTGCATCTGGTCGGGCCGTTGCAATCCAACAAGGCCAAGGAGGCGGTGGCGCTGTTCGATGCCATTCATTCGGTCGATAGGCCGTCGCTGTGCGAGGCGCTGGCCCGGGAGATTGCCAAGCAGGGCCGCGCCCCGCTCCTGTTCGCCGAGATCAATACCGGCGGCGAGCCGCAGAAATCGGGCGTCCTGCCGCAGGACGCCGACGATTTTCTGCGGCGCTGCAGGGAATCCTACAGGCTGCCGATCGCCGGGCTGATGTGCCTGCCGCCCCTGGGCGAGCCGCCGGCACCCCATTTCGCGCTCACCACCAAGATCGCGCACCGCAACGGCCTCCGCCTCCTCTCCATGGGAATGAGCGCCGATTTCGCCTTGGCGATCACGTTCGGGGCGACCCATGTGCGGGTCGGCACGGCGATTTTCGGGGAGAGGGGGCGGTAGCCCTCCGCACGGTGTCCTCGCCGGGCATAGCCCGCGAAGACCGGCGTAAACGCCCTTGTGTCCCGGCGATCTCGATAAGGCGAGCACTGCGCGACCCTCATCGAGATGGCCGTAACAAAGTCCGGCCATGACAATGGGGAGGGGCAGCCGTCACCCAATCTCGATCTGTGTCCGCGGCCCAAGCCGGCCGAGCAGCCGCCGCAAATCCCTGGCATCGAGCGCCACGCAGCCGGCCGTGGCGGAGCGGTCGGGGCGTGCCACATGCACGAACACGGCGCTGCCGCGACCCGCGACGCGCGGGCGCGTGTTGTGCGAGAGCTCGATCACCAGGTCGTAAAGCCGATCATGGCGCCAGAGGCGGTCGCCTGGTTCATTGGCCGAGCGTCGGAACGGACGGTTGTAGCGGCGGTCGGCGCGATTTTCACACCAGGCGAGCGCCGGATCGATGCGGCGCACCGGCAGCAGGGTGTGGGGCCGCGGCGCCCGATCGGCCCGCCACCACAGGCGGATCAGGCGAAACCGTCCGCGCGGCGTGGCGCCGTCGCCCTCGCGCTTGCCGGCCGCGACGCCCGACCGTCCGAGCGCCACCGGGATCGCGTGCCGGCCGGCCAACAACACGCCGCGGCTTGCACCAGACGTCCCCGGGCGCACGCGAATCAGAGAAAAGATCAATTGCCGCATCGGCTTACAGTGCGTGTCCGGATCGAGAGGCGATTCATCTAATGACCAAGTCCTGCTTGCTCTTTTGGCCCCGAATGTTCTACTTCGCCTGAAGATGAATGCTCCAGGCCCGAATTGATGTCGAATACCCGCAAGATTCTGATCGTGGATGACGAGGCGGAGCTGCGCGACGCATTGGTCGAGCAGCTGGCGCTGCACGAGGAATTCGAATCGATCGCGGTCGAAACCGGCGCCAAAGGCGTGCAGTGCGCCAAGGCCGGACAGATCGATCTCGTCATCATGGATGTCGGGCTCCCCGATGTCGACGGCCGCGAGGCGGTCCGTATTCTGCGCAAGAACGGCTTCAAGGCGCCGATCATCATGCTGACCGGTCACGATACCGACTCGGACACCATCCTGGGCCTCGAATCCGGCGCCTACGATTATGTGGCCAAGCCGTTCCGCTTCGCCGTGCTGCTGGCGCGGATTCGCGCGCAGCTGCGCCAGCACGAGGCCAGCGAGGACGCGGTGTTCAATATCGGCCCCTATACGTTCCGGCCGAGCTCCAAGCTGCTGCTCAACTCCAAGGGCAACAAGGTTCGCCTCACCGAAAAGGAGACCGCGATCCTGCGCTATCTCTATCGCGCCGGCCAGCGGCCGGTATCGCGCGAGATGCTGCTGCAGGAAGTGTGGGGCTACAATTCCGGTGTCACCACGCATACGCTCGAGACGCACATCTACCGGCTGCGGCAAAAAGTCGAACGGGACGCCGCCAGCCCGGCAATTCTGGTTACCGAGGCCGGCGGCTACAAACTGGTGCCGTGAATTCGTCCGTCCATGACCATCGAGGACGACATCGCATTTTTTGAACGCGTGCCAACGCTCGGCCAGTTGGGACGCGACGCGTTGCGCATCCTGGCGATCGGCGCCGAAAGCCGCTACGTGCATGACGGCGAGGTGCTGTTCGCGGCGGGCGACGACGCCGATGCGGGCTATGTTATCCAGGAGGGCTCCTTCAGCCTCTCAACCGGCCATGCGGAGGAAACCGAGCCGCTGGTGGTGGGACGCGGCGCGCTCATCGGCGAGATCGCCTTGCTCACCGAGACCACGCGTCCGGCGACCGCGACGGCGCGCGAGCCTTCCACCGTGCTGCGCATCCCGCGCGGCCTTTTCCTCAAGATGCTGGACGGGTATCCGAGCGCGGCGGAGAAGCTGCGCGATATCCTGGCGACGCGAAGCAATCAATCCGCGGCCGATATCTACGCCGTGCGCGGCATCCTGGACGGTCGCGATCCCAGCTAGTCGCGATCGCTCCGCGGTTGTGGTATTGCTGGCTCCGCTTTGCCACGACACGACGATGCCATGCCGACTCCTCGTCCGCTTGCGATCATGCTTGCTGTGCTTGCCTCCGCCCTCGCGGGCGAGGCGGTGGTCGCGGCCGGAGCGACGTCGGATCCCGCCAAGGCGGCGCCGGCCGGAGCCAACGTGGCGGCGATGGCGCCGCTCGAATTTTTTCTAGCCCGGGGCGAAGCGGATGCGTGTGGACCCGGCTGCAATGAATGGATCGCGGCGGAGGGAAAAATCGACCCCGGCACCGCTCAGCGCCTGCGCCGGCTGCTGACCAAACTGGGGCGCCGGCGGCCGCCGATCTATTTCCACTCGCCGGGAGGCTCGATCGTCGGCTCGATCGAGCTCGGCCGGCTGATCCGCGAGCAAAAGTTTGAGGTCAGCGTTGCGCACACGATCCCACTCGGCTGCGATCGGGACAAGCCGCTTGAACAATCATGCGAGGCGCAGAAACGCTCCGGACAGGAGCTCGACGCGGAATTCGACCCGGCCGTCGCGATGTGCAATTCGGCATGTGTCTATGCTGTCGCGGGGGGCGCCGTCCGCCGTATCCCGCCGTGGGTGAAGCTTGGTATTCACGACGTCGGATTTGATCCGGCCAAGACGCAGCCGCGCGGCGCCCTTCTCGGCGAGGCAAAGAGACTCGCCCATGCGCGCATTCACGAATATCTGCGCGAGATGGGAATCGACGAGGCCCTGTTCAGGGCGGCCGCCGCCGTTCCGTTTGAGTCGAAGAGGTTCCTCGAGCGGGAGGAACTCGTGCGCTTTGGAATCGATCGGAGAGAGTTCGGCGAAACCGGGTGGCAGTTCGTCGACAAGCCCGCGCCTGCAATGAGCAAGAGATTTTTCGCGCGCACCGAAAGCGACCCGGTCCGGTATCTTGACGGTTTCGTGAGCCTGGACTGCGGCGTGGGGCAAGCCATCCGTCTGGCGCTGGCGCGGCCGCATGACGACTCCGACACCTTGAGCGCCTGGGCGCGCTTCCTCAGCGTGAACGGGCATCGGTTTGATCTGCCGTACCAAATCCCGTCACGGGAACTCGATGCGCGTTCGACCTCGGTGCCGGCAAGCACGTTCGATGCGCTCGGCGACACCGCAACGATCGGACTGTCCGAGCCGGCCGCCGGCGCGACGCTGAACATGCATGGATTTTCGGCGGCGTACGCGAAGTTGCGAAGGAGCTGCGATGAAGCAGCGCGCAATGCCGTAGCTGTGGCGTTACCGAAGAAGCCGATTCCCTATCTGGACGCCGGAACACTGAGGGCGCTGTCGCCGCCGGCCGCTCAGGGGCCGACGCGCGCGCAGAATACACCGGCCGCACCAGTTGCCGCGCGACCGGAGACGGCTCGATCCGCCTTGAGTGCGCCCGATACACCAGCGCAATCCGAACCTGTGCAACAAGGCTGCGGCTTGCATATTGCCGAGGAGCCGCAACACGTGACAGGGCGGGTGACAGGCTTCGTGTCGGGCGAGGAAGCGTTGGCCATAACGCGAAGGGTCGAAGCCCGATTGGGGGCAAAGATCAGTCCGGCTTATCTCTCCCTCAAGCGCGCGACAGTCGAGCGATACCCGGAAGGCGGTAATCGCCCTACGAGGGCTGCGATCCCGGAAAACATGGCGGTGAGAATTGGCGACGTGGTGGAGCTTAACAGCCGCTACGCAGATAAGAGTCTGCCTTGCCATTTCATCCCATGGACAATCGATCGTCTCGTCGATCACGTCGAATAATTCTCAACCCGCAAGGATGGCCCGCATTCGCCACGCCGTGCGCCAGAGCGGTTTCACACAGACCGGATAGAGAAACCACTCTTCCTGAAAATGCTTTAAGGGCAGGTCGGGTACATGGATGCCAGCTCGCGGCCGGCGAGATACATCATGTGAGGCGACAAGCCGCCGCGCCGTGCGATCCACTCGCGGACCTGCTGCGGATAGTTGCTCATCAGAAGCTCGGTTCCCTCGGGGCTGGTCACCTGGTGTCCGGCCTCGGGGCGCCAGGCGGCGTGGAACCCGAACTGCGCCCGGGGCGTGACGCAGATGTGATCGCGCGGGATGGCGCCGAGCACCATCGTGCAGGCCGACAGACAGCGCCCGTCGATCCTGACCCGCTCGCCCGAGCTGCGCAGGGCGTCGAGCTTTTGAAGATAAGGTCCGAGCTGGCCGCCCGGATCGTCCGCGATCCGCTTTGTTGCCGAGGCGGGTGAAACCGCCATTGCGATTATGATGGCCGCAATCCGAGCCGCGCCAATGCGCATTTCCCACCTCCCCGGTGCCCCCCGAAGAGATTTTCTCTTTTTACCGACGGACGCAGAATATCCGACGGACGGGGAGCGCGAAAGACTTTCTTAACATTAAATTTATGAAGCAGGTGAGGCAAATTTACGCGCTGCGGCATGTTTCACCCGGGTGCCCGGGGTTACCCCCGTTGAGAATACGGTTGGCCCAGTCGTCGCCGGACGCCGCTATCGGGCGCATGCGCGGGCGTGCCCCGCTTGATCGCTACAGCTCGAGGGTGGCGGTCACCGGCACGTGGTCGGAGGGGCGCAAGCCGCCGCGCAGGCCCTTGCGGACCTGCAGGTCGGCGACCCGGTCGGCGAGTGTCGGCGCCACCCAGATGTGATCGAGCCGGCGGCCTTTGTCCGCGCTCTCCCAATCGGACGAGCGGTAGCTCCACCAGGTGTAGAGCTTGGCCGGCTCGGGCACGCGCATGCGCATGGCATCGACCCATCCGCCGCTTTGCTGCGCCGAGATCAGCTTCGCGCACTCGACCGGAGTATGCGAGACGACGCGCGACATTTGCTTGTGGCTCCAGACATCGTGCTCGAGCGGCGCCACATTGAGGTCGCCGACCAGGATCGCGCGCTCGCGCGTCCCCGGCCGCAAGCTCGGCCGCGCGCGCATCTCCTCGAGGAAGGCGAGCTTGTGCGCGAATTTCGGATTGACCGCCGGGTCCGGAATATCGCCGCCGGCCGGGACGTAGAAATTGTGCAGGGTGACGGGGTCGCGCAGTCCCGCCCGCTCGCCCAGCACGGCCGACATGTGACGGCAATCGGTCTTGCCGCAATAGTCCTGCGCCTGGAAGGAATCGAAGGGCAGGCGCGAGAGCACTGCGACGCCGTGATAGCCCTTCTGTCCGTTAAGGGCGACGTTCTCGTAGCCGAGCCGCTTGAAGCGCTTGAGCGGAAACTTGTCGTCCGGGCACTTGGTTTCCTGCAGGCAGAGGACGTCCGGGCGCACCGCCTTGATGAACTTGGCCACCAGATCGATGCGCAGGCGCACCGAATTGATGTTCCATGTGGCGACGGTGAGACGCAAGATTTCCTACTGCACGTAATGCGTATAGTCGAACCGGAACAGATTGGGGTCCGGCCGCTTCGAGGTGTCGAGATTGGAGACCGCGATCGTGGTGTCGAAGCCCTGGACGTCGGTAACGGTCCATTGCTTGAGCTTGAAGTCCTTGGAATCGAACATCATCAGCAGGCGATTGGTGCCGACGAACGCCTGTTTCTCCTCGATGAGGACGCTGACGAAGGTGTCATCGGCCGTGACCCCGACCACGTTGGTGTCCTGCAGGAGGTCGATGCGGTCGGCGAGCAGGAAGCGCAGCGGCGTCTGCGACAGCGGATAGAGATCCTGGGTCGCCAGCTGGCGGTCGCGCACCACCACCTGCGTCCCGTCGGCGATGATGTCGATCGGGCTCGGCGGGTCGTATTCGAAGCGCACCTTGCCGGGCTTCTGAATGAACAGATGACCGGTGGTGCGCCGGCCATCGGGACCGATCTGCACGAAATTGCCGGTCAGCACTTGCACGCTGGTCAGATAGGCGCTCACCCGGTTGACGAGGGCGCGCTGCTTGGCATCGAAAGTCGACGGATCGGTGGCCGGACGGTTGGACTTTCCGCTGAAGGGATTGAGCGCGTTGAGCGAGTCCAGGAAGGTCGAAATGCTCGGTCCCGCGGACGGCGCCGGCGCGGCGGATTGGGTGGAAGAGGGCGCGGGCGCCGATCTGTCCTTGGGGGCCGGCGCCGGCGTCGGCAACGGAATGGTTTGCGCGGCCACGACCGCGGCGCCGGCGAGCCACCCGGACACCAAGACCGCAATCCATGCCGCCTGGCGCATAGCCGCCATGTCGTTCTCCGCCTTCGGTTCCGCTTTGCGGTGTCCCCCCGCCCGGCTGGTCCGCTAACCGGCGCATATGGCCATATAACGGCTTTCGTCCGCCGAATTCCAGTCGATCGAGCTGATTGATTCTTATACCGCTACTCGGCCTCGCCGCCCATCAGGATTTCGCGCTTGCCGGCGTGGTTGGGCTGCCCGACCACGCCCTCCTGCTCCATCCGCTCCATGATCGAGGCTGCCCGGTTGTAGCCGATCTGCAGGCGCCGCTGAATGTAGCTGGTCGAGGCCTTGCGATCGCGCAGCACGATCTGCACCGCCTGCTGATAGAGATCGGTCGCGTCGGGAGCGCCCATTCCGGTCGCGTCGAACACCGCGCCGTCCTCGTCGTCCTCGTCGCCGCCGGCGGTGACCGCTTCGAGGTATTGCGGGGTGCCCTGCGTCTTGAGGTGGCGGACGATCTTCTCGACCTCCTCGTCGGAGACGAACGGGCCGTGGACGCGGCTGATGCGGCCGCCGCCCGCCATGTAGAGCATGTCGCCCTGTCCCAAGAGCTGCTCGGCACCCTGCTCGCCGAGAATCGTGCGGCTGTCGATCTTGGAGGTGACCTGGAATGAGATGCGGGTCGGGAAATTCGCCTTGATGGTCCCGGTAATGACATCGACCGACGGCCGTTGCGTGGCCAGGATCACATGCAGCCCGGCCGCGCGCGCCATCTGGGCGAGCCGCTGCACCGCCCCTTCGATATCCTTGCCGGCGACCATCATCAGGTCGGCCATCTCGTCCACGATCACCACGATCTGCGGCAGCGTCTCGAGCTCGAGCTGCTCTTCCTCGTAGATCGCCTCGCCGGTTTCCTTGTCGTAACCCGTATGGACGGTGCGGGTGAGACTTTCGCCTTTGCTGCCGGCATCCGTCACGCGGGCATTGTAGCCGTCGATGTTGCGCACTCCGAGCTTCGACATCTTGCGGTAGCGCTCCTCCATCTCGCGCACCGCCCATTTGAGCGCCACCACCGCCTTCTTCGGATCGGTCACCACCGGGGTAAGCAGATGTGGAATGCCGTCATAGACCGACAGCTCCAGCATTTTCGGATCGACCATGATGAGCCGGCACTGCTCGGGGGGCAGCCGGTACAGCAGGCTGAGAATCATCGTGTTGATGGCGACCGATTTGCCGGAGCCGGTGGTGCCGGCGATCAGGAGATGCGGCATGCGGGAGAGATCGACGATGACCTCCTCGCCGCCGATGGTCTTGCCGAGACAGAGCGGCAGCTTGGCGCTTGAATCCTGGTAATTGTCGCTGGCCAGAAGCTCGCGCAGATAGACCTTCTCGCGCGTCGGATTGGGCAGCTCGATGCCGATGGCGTTGCGGCCTGCCACCACGGCGACGCGCGCGGACAGCGCGCTCATCGAGCGCGCGATATCGTCGGCCAGCCCGATCACGCGCGACGATTTGATGCCTGGCGCCGGCTCGAGCTCGTAGAGCGTGACCACCGGCCCCGGCCGCGCGTTGATGATCTCGCCGCGCACGCCGAAATCGCCGAGCACGCTTTCGAGCGCAGTCGCATTGGCCTCGATGGCTTCGGCGCTCATGGTGCTGCGGTCGTTCGCCCTGGGCGCGGTCAGGAGAGTGAGCGAAGGCGGCGTATAGCCGCCGCTCGATCGCCGCGCCCGCGGCGCGGCCCGCGGCTTGCGCGGCGCAGCCGCCGGCTCGTCTTCTTCCTCCTCGGCCTCATCGTCCTCGATATCGGGCGCCAGCGGGACGCGGCTGACCTCCTGCATGCGCGGCTCGACCCGGCCCTGCGGCGCGTTCCGCCGCGTCGCCACATAGCCGGACCGCCGCAGCACCAGCCAGCGCGTGATCCGCCACTTGAGGCTGAGCAGGCCATGCACGATCCAGCCGAGCGAGATCGAAGCGCGTGGCTCCGCGCGTTCGCCGCGCTCACGAGTGTCGTCGTCCGCCTCGGCGTCGGGCTCGGACCGCTCATGCCAGCCGAATCCGCAGGCGAGCGCCAGCGCCAGAAACGCACCGCCGCCCGCAACCGACGCCACCAAGCTGCGGTCCCATCCGGGCAGGTATCCGTGCGCAAGCCGCAAGGCGCCGCGCAGCAAGCCGTCACCGACGACCCCGCCGAGGCCGGCCGGCAACGGCCAGGCATGGCTGGGCGGCAGGCAGGACGCAAAGCTGGAGGCCAGCAGCACGCCGATGATCCAGACCGCGGCCCGCAGCCATTCGCGGCGGAGCGCCCGATGGCTGGCGAGGCGCCAGCCCCAGGCCGCGATCGGCAGCACCAGCGCAAGCGCGCCCAGGCCCAAGAGCTGCATCATGAGATCGGCCATGATGGCACCCGGCAGGCCGAGCAGATTGCGCACCGGATTGACGGTGGCGTGGCTCAAGCTCGGATCCTGCACCGACCAGCTGGCGAGCGCGGCCGCCAGCAGGATCGCGGCCACGACCAGGACGATACCGAGCATCTCGCGCAGGCGGCGGTGCACCATGTCGCGCAGGCCGTCAGACAGGAAGGAGAGGCTGTCGAAGCTTTGGTTGATTGCCGGCATGGCCCCTGCCTTCAACCCAGCGCCGCGACCAGGCGATGCAAAGCCTCGGCGGTGGTGTCATGGTCATGCACCATGGCGACCCGAATGAAGCCTTCGCCCGGATTGCTGCCGTCGGCTTGCGGCTGAGCCAGATAGCGGCCCGGAACGACCCGCAGGCCGGCGTCCCGCCACAGCCGCAGCGCGGCGGCCTCGTCGCCACCCTGCGCCGACACGTCGAGCCAGAGAAAGAAGCCGCCGGCGGGGCGCCGATAGCCGTAGCGGTTGCCGACGATCTGATCCGCCAGATCGAATTTCTGCCGGTAGAGCTGCCGGTTGGCCTCTACGTGCGCCTCGTCCGCATAGGCCGCGATGGCCACCCGCTGGGCCGGAACCGGGACCTGCGGGGCCGCGACATTGCGCAGATCGAGAAAGCGGGCGAGGAATTTCCGGTCGCCGGCTGCGAAACCGACGCGCAGGCCGGGCAGGTTCGAGCGCTTGGAGAGGGACTGGAACACGATCACATTGGCAAAGCCGGGGCCCGCCGTTTCGAGCATCCCGGCCGGCGCGTGCTGCGAATAGATTTCGGAATAGCACTCGTCGGAAAAGACCAGGAAGCCGAAGCGCCGGGCGAGCCCGGCGAGGCGGCCCAGATAGTCTTTTGACGCCACCGCCCCCTGGGGATTGGCCGGGGACGCGATATAGAACGCGACCGTGCGGGCGAGCAGGCTCTCCGGCAGCGCATCGAGATCGGGCAGAAATCCGGTCGCGGCCGTGGCCGGCAGGTAGACCGGCTCGCAATCGGCCGCCACCGCGCCGGCCGCGTAGGCCGCATAGAACGGATTGGGCATGAGAATGGCGGGGCGGCCGACTCGGCCGCTGACCCAGTTGCGGGCCGCGATGGCGGCCAGGAACAGCCCTTCGCGGGTCCCATTGAGCACCAGGACCTCGGTGTCGGGGTCCAATGCCTGCGGCAACGCGAATCGGCGGCCGAGCCAATCGGCAGCGGCGCGGCAGAATGGCTCGATGCCTTTGTTCATCGGATAGCGGCCGAACTCGTCGATATGGGCGGCCAGCACCGGCCCCACGAAAACAGGTACCGGGTGCTGCGGCTCGCCCACCGCCAGGCTGATCGCCGGCTTGCCGGGCTGCGTGTCGCCCAGGAGCTCGCGCAGCCGCACGAAGGGCGAGCGGCTGTTGGCGGCCCGGGCTGGCGCAGGAGGCGGCTCGCGTTCGGCGGCGGTCATGAACATCGGTTTGGAGCGGGGCGCATGATCTTTTCCGAAAACCGGTGTCCACCCCCGCTTTCGCGGTGGCAGGCTTTTTGGGATCATGCTCCAGCGGCGCGCACATCCGCCGCACGATCGTATCGATACCATAGGTGCGCCGAGGTTAAGACCCGTTTAACCATCGCCCGCAGCAGGCCCCAGAAGCCTGTTTTTCCGAAGCTGTCGCATCCCAGAAGCCAGCGGCCCCGGCGCGAGCCGGGGTCTCTCGAATGGGCGCAGGTCCCACTCCAATGCCCGAGTTAGATCGCGTCCCGGTCGGTCTCGCCGGTGCGGATGCGCAGCGCGTGCTCGATCGGGCTGACGAAAATCTTGCCGTCGCCGATCTGGCCGGTCTTGGCCGCGCTGACGATGGTGGAGATCACCCGGGCGGCCTGATCGGAGTCGACCGCGATGTCGATCCGGATCTTGGGCAACATGTTCACCACATATTCGGCGCCGCGGTAGATTTCGGTGTGCCCCTTCTGACGTCCGAAGCCTTTGACCTCGGTCACCGTCATGCCTTGCGCCCCGATGCCGGCGAGCGCGTCGCGCACTTCATCGAGCTTGAATGGTTTGATGATGGCAGTGACCAGCTTCATGGATCGTCCACCGAGTTGCGGGGCTGTAGAGTCGTGAGGCTGCTAAATCGTGCGTCGCTGAGTTCAACCATCGGCCGTGTTTGCTTGCCGGTTGGGAGAAAGGGCCGGCAATCATGGCGATAGCCTAGGCGCGATCCCCCCCTGCGCGCAATCCCCCCAACAATCGGCGGTGCCAGCCGCGGGCGCGCCAAAAAAGGCGCGCAGCCGCTTGCGGCCTTGTCACCGGCTGTGCCGCGGGTTGCCGGAACAATGAATCGGTCAGGGTTGCAGGCGCTTCAACTCGCCCATGGCGCCCACGCGTTCGAGGAACCCGACCGGGCAGGATGCCGCGGCCTCGCGCAGGAGCGGAGCCGCCGCGGCGCGGTCGTCTTTGGTGAGCGCGTATTCGCCGACATAAAACACGATCTCGCAGCGCCGTTCGGCCCGCTGCGCGGGCTCGACCTCCGCCGCCATGGCCATGATCTTTTCGCGATCGAGCGATCCGGCAAAGAGGCCCAGCAGCGGGCCGGGCCATGGGCCCGTCCCCAAGGCCGCGGCCTCGCGCGCAAAGCCGTCGTCCGCCATGCCGGCCCGCATGTGCGCCAAATGCCGCCAGAGCACCCGATAGGGATCGCCGGGCTCACGGCTTGCGAGCGCGTCGAAATCGGCGGCCGCGCCCGCGAAGTCGCCGAGCGCCAGGCGCACGAAGCCGCGATTGCCGTAGGCGCCTTCGTAACCGGGGCCGAGCCTCACGGCCGTGTCCAGATCCGTCGCCGCGCGCGCGAAATCGCCGTTCTGGCTCTCCGCCGTGCCGCGATTGTTGTAGCCCTCGACGCTTCTCGGATTGAGCGCGATGGTCTTGTCGAAGCTCGCGATGGCGGCATCGATGCTGCCCTGCTGCATCAGGAGCGCGCCGTGGTCGAGCCAGGCGCCCGCGTGGTCGGGCGCGGCCGTGGTCGCCGCCTCGTAATCGGCGAGCGCCTTGTCGGCATTGCCGAGACGGCGAAACGCGTTGCCGCGATCGATGAGCGCCTCGGCGTCGCGCGGCTCGAGCTGCAAGGCTGAGGTCGCGTCCGCGATGGCGCCGGCGAGGTCGCCTTGCATCTGGCGCGCCATCCCGCGCCCGCGCAGTGCGGAATTCAGATCCGGCTTGAGGCCGAGCGCGATATTGTATTCGGCGATGGCGGCGGCCGGATCGGTCTTCAAGCGCAGCGCATTGCCGCGATTGACATGCGCCACCCAGGAGGCGGGATCGAGCGCGACCGCCTTGTCGTAATCGGCGATGGCGCCGTCGAAATCGCCGCGGGTCTGGCGCATCATGCCGAGATCGATCCAACCCTCCGGGTCGTCGGGCGCGAGCGTGGTGGCGGCGGTGAAATCGGCGGCGGCGCGCTCGATGTCGCCGCCGCGGTAGTGCGCGAGGCCGCGAAACTTCAGCGCCCGCACCCGGTTCTGGATGCTTTCGCGCGCATTATCGATGATGGTGCCGCAGGCCGCGATCCAGCCGTCGGGCGCTCCCGTCCCGCAAAGGGCGGGCGCCTGCGCGGCCCCCGGCGCCGGCGCGAGCCACGCCATGACACTCAAGGCGATTGCTGCGAAGCAAAGGCTGCGATGGCGTTGCGATGCTGTGTTCACGTTGGCGCCCGACATTTCAATCCCGGCCGCAGATTGGCGGAGCAATGGCGCGGAAGCAACGGTCTTGAGCGTCGGCATCAGGCGTCGGCGCGGCGCTCCCGCAGCAGACCCTCCTGTGCCACCGAGGCCACCAGCGTTCCGTCGCCGGCAAAGATGAGGCCGCGGGAAAATCCGCGCCCCCCGGCCAGGTTGGGGCTGTCCTGGGCGTACAGGAGCCATTCGTCGGCGCGGCATGGCCGGTGGAACCAGAGCGCGTGATCGAGGCTGGCCGCCATGATGGTCTTGTCGAACACGCTGCGCCCGTGCGGGATGAGGGCCGCATCGAGCAGCGTCATGTCGGACGCATAGGCGAGCACGCATCGATGGATCGCGGGCTCGTCGGGCAGCGGCCCGGTGGCGCGGATCCAGACATGGAAGCGGCCATTTTCGATGGGCTTGCCGAGATAGCGGTCGAACTCGACCACGCGCAGCTCAATCGGCCGCGGCCGCTCGTAATAGCGCCGTACCGGCTCCGGCATCAGCGGCATTATGCGCTTCCTGATCTCGCTTTCGCTCGGCAGCTCGTCCGGCTTCGGCACGTCCGGCATCTTGGCCTGATGGCTCAAGCCCGGCTCGTCGCCATGGAACGACACCGCCATGGAGAAGATCGCCTGTCCGTGCTGGATGGCGATGACCCGCCGGGTGGCGAAGCTCTTGCCGTCGCGGATGCGGTCCACCTCATAGATGATCGGCACCTTGGGATCGCCCGGCAGCAGAAAATAGGCGTGCAGCGAATGCGGCGGGCGCGACGCCACATCGACCGTGCGGCAGGCCGCCACCAGGGCCTGCCCCACCACTTGGCCGCCGAACACCCGCTGCCACACGTCCTGGGGCGAACGCCCGCGAAACAGATTGACTTCGAGCGGCTCGAGATCGAGGACGGCCAGGAGGTCTTGAACCGCGGAGGACATCGGCTTCCTTCTGGGATGGCGCAGTTGAAGCCGCGCAGTTCGGGGCCGGCCAGTGACGCGCGCGCCGGCCTCGAAGTCAAGCCGGCGAGACTGCTATGATGTGGTGGCGGCTCAAGGCCGGGACGAGCGTGGTCCGCACCATGCGAATCGGGAGATGGATTTGGCGTTGGACCAGGCGCAGGACCACGGGATTGACGGTCGGATCGACGTCCTTATCGGCGGGGCCGGGGTCGCCGGACTGGCGCTCGCGGTGGCGCTGCGACAAGGGCTGGGCGGAAGCTTCTCGGTCACGGTCGCCGACCCGGCGCTCGAGCGGGTGCCGAGCGACCCGCGCGCCTCCGCCATCGTGGCGGCGGCCCAGCGGTTGTTCCAGGCGATCGGCGTCTGGGACGCCGTCGCCGGGGAGGCGCAGCCCATCCTCGACATGGTGGTGACCGACAGCCGGCTCACCGATGC
>DASXXS010000269.1:0-2377 GCA_036502925.1 Xanthobacteraceae bacterium | reverse complement strand
CCCCTTCCAGTGACGCAGCGCATAACGGATCGCCTCGGCGAGCGCGGATTTGGCCGAGATACGGCCGAGCTCACCTTCGAGCCAGATCTTCATCGCGTCGACCAGCGGTCGGGTCTCGGCCTGGCGGATGCGAGCGCGCGCATCGGGCAGTAGCCCGCGGATGCGCGCTTCGATCCGGTAAAGTTCGGCGATGCGCCGCAGCGCCTCGGCGGCGATTGGCGAGTCGGTGGCATGGTGGAAGTCGAAAAACTTGCGCCGGACATGGGCCCAGCAAAAGGCGAACTCGACTGCGCCCGCCGAGCGCTCCCCGCCCAGGGCATTGAAACCCGTATAGCCGTCGACCTGCAGCACCCCAGTGAAACTCGCGAGGTGGCTCCGCGGATGCACGCCCTGGCGGTTCTCGCTGTAGACATAAGCGACCGCCGGCGGCAGCGGCCCCTGCCACGGCCGGTCGTCTCGGGCATAGGACCACAGCCGCCCGGTCTTGGTGCGGCCGCGCCCGGGATCGAGCACCGGCACCGGCGTGTCGTCGGCAAAGATCTTGGGCGACGACAGGATTGTGCTAAGGAGCAGCTCGGCCAGCGGGCGCAGCCACCAGCAGGCGCGCCCGACCCAGTTTGCCAGGGTCGAGCGGTCGAGATCGATGCCGTGGCGCGCAAAGATCTGCGCCTGACGGTAGAGCGGCAGATGATCGCTGTACTTGGCCACCAGAACCTGGGCGAGCAGCGCCTCGCTCGCCATGCCGCCGGTCAGCGGCCGCTCCGGCGCGGGCGCCTGCACCACTGCGCCCTCACAACCGCGGCACCCGTAACGCGGACGGCGGATCACCCTGACGCGGTACAGAGCGGGGACGACGTCGAGCATCTCCGAGATGTCCTCGCCGATCACATGCATCGCCCCGCCGCAGCACGGGCAGCGTTTGTCTTCGACATCGATGAGGATCTCGATCCGCGGCAGATGTGGCGGCAGGGCACCGCGGTTGCGCTGCGGTGGCTTGCGCTCGGCAGTCGCCTTGTTGGCGGTTGGCGGCTCACTGTCGACGCCTGTCTGAGTGGCGCCGAGCGACTGTTCGACCTCTTCCAGCCCGAGCTGCAGCTGATCCGGATCGAGCTGCTCCGAATGCGCCCCGAAGCGGCTGCGCACCAGCTGCTTGATGATCAGCTGCAGCTTCTCGACCTCGGCATTGGCCGTGTCGCGCTCCGTCCGGAACGTATCGCGCTCCGCGCGCAACCGCTCGACGGCGCTGTTCTGCACTTCCAGCATCGACATCGCGGCAGCCAGCCGAGCCTCGAGCTGGACCGGATTTTGCCGGGGCTCGGCGGCGTCGAAAAGCATGCGCCAATTATACTTGCTGTCATCGGCAGACGCAGAACTGTCCCATCAACCGGCCAATAACGGCGCAATTACTGGCTTTGGCCGCACCCGCGACCAGTCCAGTCCCTCCAGCAACAGCCCCAGTTGCGCCGCACTCAAGCGAATCGCTCCGTCCTGTACTGGCGGCCAGACAAACCGGCCCTTCTCCAGGCGCTTGTGCAACAGGCACAGACCCGTCCCGTCCCACGCCAGGATCTTGACCCGATCCGCCCGTTTGGCCCGAAACACGAAGAGATCGCCGGCGAACGGGTTCTCGCGCAGTGCCTGCTGCACCATCCCCGCCAAGCCGTCCAACCCGTTGCGGAAATCGACCGGCCGGCTCGCCACCACGATGCGCACCCCGGCCGGAACCGCGATCATGCCAGCTCTCGCACGATCTGCAGCACCCGCCGCAGATCGGCGGCGTCAAACCCAGTGCCCAGGCGGATCGTGATCTCGCCTGCGATCACCTCGATCCGGCCGTTCGCGCCGCCGATTGCCGCCCCAGACTCGGTCGGCGAGGTCAGCCTGACCGGGACAAACGCCGACACCGCGTGACCGATCAGCGCCGCTCGGTTGCGCAGCTGACGTCGCCAGGCGAAGATCTGATTGCGGTGCAGCCCGTGGCGAACCGCCACCGCTGTCGCACTCGCACCCGGCGCATAGCTCTCGGCCACGATCCGCGCCTTCTCCGACCTCGGCCAGCGCCGACGCCGCGCTACTCCCGTGATCACCTCCACCCGTCGGAAGGTGTCACGCTCCGTTGTATGATTACTGTGCAAACCAGCCATTGAGGGCCTCCCATCTGGAAGGCCCCATCATCACACCGCTGTTGCCGCTCGCAAGGTGGGGCGGACGCGACGCTTACCGTTAGGCGCTTCATGGCGAAGCCCGACAAAAAGTTTGTCGATGCTCAAGCGGCGATCCCGAGCTCGTGGAAGACGCCGTGCATGGCAAGCTGTAGGGCAGCGTAGTGGGCATCGATCGGTCTGGGATTGTGGCCGCCGCGGGTTGGGTGGAGGGG
>DASXXS010000268.1:0-4330 GCA_036502925.1 Xanthobacteraceae bacterium | reverse complement strand
TCCGCGAGTCTGAGCTTGCGGAAGCGCCCCCTCACCAGGCCGAGCTCGGGTTTTCTTTCTTGCCGCGTGGCCCTCTCCCCGCACGCGGGGCGAGGGAAGCTGCGGCGCGCGGCGCTCCCGCAACAAACTTGCAGCCAGTTTCGATCAGGGACGCAGGGCGTTTCACTCCTTCTCCCCGCCGTGCGGGGAGAAGGTGGGATGAGGGGGCGGTTCCGCGAGTCTGAGCCTGTGGAAGCGCCCCCTACCGGGCCGAGCTCTGGTTGTCGTTCTTGCCGTGGGGCCCTCTCCCCGCACGCGGGGCGAGGGAAGCTGCGGTGCGCGGCGGTCCCGCGACAACTGGCGCGGGGCGAGGGAAGCTGCAGTGCGCGCTATGCGCTTTGCGCCTCAGCGCGGCGCACTTCTCGCTTGCGTTCGTTGGGGTCGAGGAGCTTCTTGCGCAGGCGGATCGATTTGGGGGTCACCTCGACCAGCTCGTCCTCCTCGATATAGGCCATCGCTTTCTCCAGCGTCATGCGGATCGGCGGGGTGAGGCGGACGGCCTCGTCCTTGGAATGGGTGCGGATGTTGGTGAGCTTCTTGCCCTTGAGCACGTTGACCTCGAGATCGCTGCCGCGGGTGTGCTCGCCCACGATCATGCCGCGATAGACCTTCCAGCCGGGTTCGATCATCATCGGACCGCGGTCCTCCAGGTTCCACAGCGCATAGGCCACGGCCTCGCCGATGTCGGTCGCGATCAGCACGCCGTTGCGGCGGCCGAGCAGCTCGCCCTTGTGGGGCGAATAAGCGTGAAACAGGCGGTTGAGCACCGCGGTGCCGCGGCTGTCGGTCATCAGCTCGCCGTGGTAGCCGATGAGCCCGCGGGTCGGGGCATGGAACACCAGCCGCACGCGGCCGCCGCCCGAGGGCCGCATCTCGACCATCTCGGCTTTGCGCTCGGCGAGCTTCTGCACCACGATACCGGAGAAGCCCTCGTCTACGTCGATCACCACCTCCTCGATCGGCTCCAGGAGATCGCCGGTCTGCGGATCGCGCCGGAACAGCACCTTGGGGCGCGACACCGCGAGCTCGAAGCCCTCGCGCCGCATGGTCTCGATCAAGATGCCGAGCTGCAGCTCGCCGCGGCCCGCCACCTCGACCGCGTCCTTGTCGGTGGATTCGGTGACCTTGAGCGCCACGTTGCCCTCGGCCTCGCGGAACAACCGGTCGCGGATCATGCGGCCGGTGACCTTGCTGCCTTCGGTGCCGGCGAGCGGGGAATCGTTGACCCGGAAGGTCATGGCAAGGGTGGGCGGATCCATCGGCTGGGCGGGCAGGGGATTGGTCACCTCGGGATCGCAGATGGTGTGCGAGACGGTCGCCTCCGGCAGGCCGGCGACCGCGACGATATCGCCTGCGACCGCCTCCTCGACCGGCTGCCGCTCGAGCCCGCGGAACGCCAGCACCTTGGTGACGCGACCTTCCTCGATCAGCTTGCCGTCGCGATCGAGCACCTTGACGCTCTGGTTGGGCTTGATGGAGCCCGAGGTGATGCGGCCGGTGACGATGCGGCCGAGATACGGATTGGCTTCCAGGATGGTGCACAGGAGCCGCAGCGGACCGGCCTCGACGGCGGGGGCTTTCACGTGGCGGATGACCAGCTCGAACAGCGGCGCCATGGAGACCTTCGGGCCCTCGGGCGTCGGCGCCATCCAGCCTTCCTTGGCGGAGCCGTAGAGGACCGGGAAATCGAGCTGCTCTTCGCTGGCGTCAAGCGCCGCGAACAGGTCGAACACCTCGTTGGCGACCTGCGAGGGCCGCGCGTCGGAGCGGTCTACTTTGTTGATGGCCACGATGGGGCGCAACCCGACCTTCAGCGCCTTGGAGACCACGAACTTGGTCTGCGGCAGCGGGCCTTCGGCCGCATCCACCAGCACGATGGCGCCGTCCACCATGTTGAGGATGCGCTCGACCTCGCCGCCGAAATCGGCATGCCCGGGCGTGTCCACGATATTGATGCGGGTGTCGTGCCAGGGCAGCGAGGTCACCTTGGACAGGATGGTGATGCCGCGCTCGCGCTCGAGATCGTTGGAATCCATGGCCCGCTCGGCCACCCGCTGGTTGTCCCGGAAGGCGCCCGACTGCTGCAGCAGCCGGTCCACCAGCGTGGTCTTGCCGTGGTCGACATGCGCGATGATGGCGATGTTGCGAAGCTTCATGGTCAGGCGTCGAACCCAGGCGTTGCGAAGAGTTAGCTGAAAACAGGCGTAAAAACTCAGCGCGGGCCCCCAGGGGCCCGCTGCACGCCCCGTATATAACCACCGCATGTGAAGACGCAATGTAAACCGGGAGTGAAGATGGAATGTAATAAGAGGCGGTAGATGGCGGCGGACGCACGGCTTCCCTCGCCCCGCTTGCGGGGAGAGGGCCACACGGCACGGAGGAAAACCCGATCTCGGCCGGGTGAGGGGGCGTTTCGGGGGGCTCAGACTCGCGGAGAGGCCCCTTACCCCACCCTCTCCCCGCAATCCCCGGATCAAGTCCGGGGAGGGCGAGGGAGTGAGAGGCCCTGCGTCCCTGACTTTACCTGCGTTGCCAAGAGCGCGGGCGAGGTGGCAAGAGGCCCTTCGTGCAAGGTCGCAATGTTGTGCGGCTGACATTGTTGGCCTGCGCAAAATCCACAAGCCTCTTGCGTTACGGGCCGGGCGAGGCGACCATGCGCGCGGGTAGCAGAGATTGCGAGGGGGTGCCGTGCGTTCGTCGGTGGCGGTGCGCAACAATCGTCGCGTCTTGTGCGTCTTCCCGCGCTACAGCCCGTCCTTCGGGACGTTCAACCATGCCTATCGGCTGATGCGCGGCGTGCGCGCCTTCATGCCGCCGCAGGGGCTGCTGCTGATCGCCGCCTATATGCCGGTGTCCTGGCAAGTCCGCTTCATCGACGAGAATATCACCCGCGCGAGCACAGCCGAGCTCGCCTGGGCCGACGTGGTGATGATCAGCGGCATGCATATCCAGGCCCCGCAGGTGCACGACATCCACGCCCGCGCCAAGGCGGCTGGCAAGGTCACGGTGCTGGGCGGCCCTTCGGCCTCCGCCTCGCCCGAAATGTATCCGGAGATCGATTATCTGCATGTCGGCGAGATCGGCGACGGCACCGAGGCGCTGATCGCGCGGCTCGATGCGAGCATCGCGCCGCCGGCCGAGCAAATCCGCTTCAAGACCGAAGAGCGGCTGCCGCTCGCCGACTTCCCGATTCCGGCCTATGACCTGATCCCGCTGAAAAGCTACCTGATGTGCACGCTGCAGTTCTCCAGCGGCTGCCCGTACCGCTGCGAGTTCTGCGACATACCAGGGCTCTACGGCCGCCAGCCGCGCCTCAAGACGCCGCAGCAGATCATCGCCGAGCTCGATGCCATGCGGCGCCAGCCGGGCTGCCCGGCCACGGCGTATTTCGTCGACGACAATTTCATCGGCAACAAGAAGGCGACGCGCGAGATGCTGCCGCACCTGCTGCAGTGGCAGAAGGACAACGGCTATCCGATGCAGTTCTCCTGCGAGGCGACGCTCAACATCGCCAAGCAGACCGAGGTGCTCAGGCTGATGCGCGAGGCGCAGTTCGTAGGCCTGTTCGTCGGCATCGAGACGCCGGAGGCCGATGCGCTCAAGGCCATGCGCAAGGAGCAGAACGTCTCGCTGCCGATGCTCGACTCGATCAAGACGCTCAACGATTACGGGCTGGAGGTCACCTCCGGCATCATCCTGGGGCTCGACACCGATTCCGACGATACCGAGGGCCGGCTCAAGGATTTCATCGACCTGTCGAAGATCCCGATCCTGACCATCAATCTGCTGCAGGCGCTGCCGAAGACGCCGCTGTGGGACCGGCTCGAACGCGACGGGCGCCTGGTCGAGGGCCAGACGCGGGAGAGCAATGTGCGCTTCCTGCGGCCCTACGACGAGGTGGTGGCGATGTGGCGGCGCTCGATCGCCTATGCCAACGATCCGGAGCGGCTGTTCGACCGGTTCTGGCATCAGGTCGACCGGACCTATGTGAACCGCAAGCCGGCGTCGGCGCGCGGCATGCTCACCTGGTGGAACCTGAGCGGCGCGGCGGTAATGGCGTTCCGCATTATCCTCTATCTGGTGATCCTGTCGGACTACCGGCGGCCGTTCCTGCGCGCCGCCCGCCATGCCCTCAAGCGCGGACGGTTCGATGCGGCCTTCGGCATCGCCTTCATCGGCTACCACCTCATCGCATTCACCCGCGAGGCGCTGCGCGGCGAGCAGAACGCCTCCTTCTACTCGCAGGCCCGCAAGGACCTCGCCCCGCCGCCCGCCGGCAAGGCCGAACCAT
>DASXXS010000267.1:0-2505 GCA_036502925.1 Xanthobacteraceae bacterium | reverse complement strand
GTCTCGGGCGAGCGGCCGTTCGGCAGAAAGATCGCGGCGGTCGAGGGCCAGGCGCGGTGATCCGCCTCGTGCCTCTTGAGGCTCGCGGCCATCAGCGGATACATCGGAAAGCCGTCGCGCGCCAAGCGGATGGCCGCTGCCGCGACCTCACCAAAACTCATCGTGCCATAGCGCCTCAGCGCCGTGATCCAGGCGTCGGGAGCCGCAGGCACCACCGTCCGCAGCACACCCTTTGGGATCTTGCCGCCGTGTTCGCGCAGGAATAGCTCTGGATCGAGCGCCTTTGGCCAGCTGCCGAGGCCGGCGATCGTCACCACCTCCTGCTTGTCGGCCAGATAGATCATGATTGGTGCGACGCCGGCGACATCGACGAGATCGCTTTGCAGCACACCGAGCGCGATCCCGGCGGCGCAACCCGCATCGATCGCGTTGCCGCCGGCCTGCAAAATGTCAAAGCCTGCGGTTGCTGCGAGATAATGACCCGCCGAGATGGCGTGCTGAGTCACGGCAATGGTCGGCCGATGCGATGATGGTGCGGTCATGGCGATCCCTTTCGCGCGCTGCTCTCTGGGCATCACAGTAGCGCTTGACCGGTCGCGGATAGAAGAGGCGTTGTAGACCGACATGGAGGGATGGGCATGAGCGACTATGATCTGGTGATCCGCAACGGCACCGTGGCGACTGCGGCCGATACCGTTTCCTGCGACGTCGGCATCAAGGACGGCGTCGTCGCGACCCTCGGCAAGAACCTCGGCTCCGGGATAAGGGAGATCGATGCGAGCGGCCGATTGGTGCTGCCAGGCGGCGTCGACAGCCATTGCCATATCGAGCAGCGCTCGTCGGCCGGGGTGGTCTGCGCCGATGATTTCTACAGCGCCACGGTTGCGGCGGCATTTGGCGGCACGACCACTGTGATCCCCTTTGCCGCCCAGCACCGCGGCCAGTCGCTGCGCCAGGTCGTCGAGGAATACCATGTTGCCGCCGGCCCGAAGGCAGTGATCGACTACGCCTTCCATCTGATCATCTCCGACCCCTCGGAGCAGGTCGTGGGCCAGGAATTGCCGGCATTGATCCGTGACGGCTACACCTCGTTCAAGGTCTACATGACCTATGATCTGCTGCAGCTCGACGACGGGCAGATGCTCGATATTCTGGCGGTCGCGCGCCGCGAGGGGGCGCTGGTCATGGTCCATGCCGAGAACTACGACATGATCAAATGGCTGACCAGCCGGCTGCTGGATCGTGGCCTGGCGGCGCCGCGCTACCACGCGGTCAGTCATGCGCGGCTTGCCGAGGGCGAGGCAACGAACCGCGCCGTGGCGCTATCGCAGCTGCTCGATGTGCCGATCCTGCTCGTCCACGTGTCGGCGGCCGAGGCGATCGAGGTCATTCGCACTGCCCAGACGAAGGGCCTCAAAATCTATGGCGAGACCTGCCCGCAATATCTTTTCTTGACCGCCGACGACATCGCCAAGCCGGGGGTCGAGGGCGCCAAATTCTGCTGCAGCCCGCCGCCGCGCGACCGCGCGGCGCAGGAGGCGGTGTGGACCGGGCTGCGTAACGGAACTTTCCAGGTGTTCTCTTCCGACCACGCGCCGTACCGCTTTGATGCTTCGGGCAAGCTCCCACAAGGAGATAAGACGACGTTCAAAGAGATCGCCAACGGCGTGCCCGGGATCGAGCTCAGGCTGCCCCTGTTGTTTTCCGAAGGGGTGGGGCAGGGGCGGCTCGATCTCAACGCCTTTGTCGCGCTCACCGCGACCAATCATGCAAAGCTTTATGGGCTCTATCCGAAGAAGGGCACGATCGCAGTCGGCAGCGACGCCGATCTCGCGATCTGGGACCCGGAGCGCGAAACCACCATCACGGCCGGGATATTGCACGACAATGTCGGCTACACCCCCTATGAGGGCCGCCGGTTGCGCGGCTGGCCGGTAACGGTTTTGAGCCGCGGCCGGGTCGTCGTCGAGGACGGCAAGCTCATCGCCGCGCGCGGCAGCGGCGCTTTCCTGTCCTGTGCGCTGTCCGAGGCGGCACGGCCTCTGGGCATGCCGGCTCCCGAGCTCGCCTTTGCCGCCGAAACCGGTGCCGCGCTGGTGTGATGCGGTGAACGAACTCACCCCATTTCGTCACCCCCGCGCAGGCGGGCGTCCAGGCCCGCAGGTACGTGCCCTTGGGTCTCGGGACCCCCGCTTTCGCGGTGGGTGACGGAAAGGCCTGAAGTGAGTTGTCGGATGAAGGAGAAGCATCGTGTCCCGTAAATTGAAGGCGGCAGTCGCCCAGCTCGGTCCGATACATCTGGCCGATACGCGCAGCGCTGTCGTCAAGCGGCTGATGGTGATGATGCGCGAGGCGCATGCGGCGGGTGCCCGCTTTGTCGTCTTCCCCGAGCTCGCGCTGACGACCTTCTTCCCGCGCTATTGGATGACCGATCAGCAAGAGATCGACAGCTTTTTCGAGCGCGAGATGCCGGGGGCGGATACCCAGCCGCTGTTCGATCTCGCC
>DASXXS010000266.1:0-9251 GCA_036502925.1 Xanthobacteraceae bacterium | reverse complement strand
TAGGAGACGACCGTGACCTGGCCGGTCTCCGGATCGATTTCGACCTCCGCGATATGGCAGCCGTTGGGATAGGTCATGGGGGTTTCGGATTTGGCCCTGGTGTCGAGGCTCTCGGGAATTTCGCCGCGCGCCTTCATCTCGGCGGCGCGCGCCGCGAGATCGAACAGCGAAATGCGCCGGTCGGTGCCCACCACGGCGAACTCCCCCGCCTGGTAGGCGATGTCGCCCTCGGCGGCCTCCAGCACTGTCGCCGCGATGGCCTTTCCCTTTGCCAGCATGGCGTCGAGCGTCGCGAGGACGGCGCTGCCGGCCGTCATCGCCGAGCGCGACGCGACCGAGGCGAAGCCCGGGATTTCGAGCGCCGAGTCGCCCTGCCGGTGGCGGATCTTGTCGGCCGCGATGCCCAATCTCTCGGCTGCCAGCCGCGGAAAAACCGAAGCATGTCCCTGGCCGGTCGACTGCACGTTGAGGTCCAGAATCATGGTGCGGCCCCCGGCCTGATCGGCGGCAAATTCAATCGCGGCGCCTTCGAGCGGGACGCCGCCGGCATGCTCGAGCATGCAGGAAACGCCGAGCCCGCGATACCTGCCGCGCCTGCCCGCTTCGCGCCGGCGCCGCTTGAAGCCGTCCAAATCGGCGAGCGCCAGCGCCTTGTCGAGCACCGCTTCGAATTCGCCGCTGTCGTAGCTGGTGCCGATCGCGGTGCGGTAGGGCATCGCCGCGGGCCGGATGAAATTTCGCCGGCGCAGCTTGACCGGATCGATGCCGGTCATGCGCGCCGCCTCCTCGACCACGCGCTCGAGCGCATAGTTCGCTTCCGGGCGCCCGGCCCCGCGGTAGGGCGAGGTCGGCGCCGTGTTGGTGAAGACGCAGCGCACGCTCACGTCCATGTGCTTGATGTCGTACATGCCGGGGAAGCAGCGGGTGAAATTCTGCGTCTGGATGTTGGCGCCGACCGAGCCGATATAGGCCCCCATATTGGCGAGATGGCGGATGCGCAGCGCCAGGAAGCGTCCCTTGGCATCGAGCGCGAGCTCCGCCTCGGTGAAGGTGTCGCGGCCCTGGTTGTCGCTGAGAAACGCCTCGGAACGGCTCGACATCCAATGCACCGGTCGGCCGGTCACGCGGGCCGCCACCATGGTGGCGAGATATTCCGGATAGGCGCCGGTCTTGAGGCCGAACGCCCCGCCCACGTCCTCGGTGATGACCCGCAGGCGCGCCTTCGGCCAATTCATGATGCTGAGAATGTTGTCGCGCAGCGAGCCGGCGCTCTGCGAGCAGGTGCGCAGCGTGGTGAGGTCGGCGGCCGCGTCATAGCTGGCGGTGGCACCGCGCGGCTCCATGGTGGCGACGATCAAGCGCTGGTTGGCGACCTTGACCCGCGCCACATGGGTGGCCGATGCGAAGATGCGGTCGACCGCGCGGGCATTGGCGTCGGGATCGCCGGCGAGCCCGGGCCAATCCACCGCCAGGTTGTCGGGCGCCTCCGGCCACAATTGCGGGGCGCCGGCGCGCGCAGCGCTGAGCAGATCGGTGACCGGCTGCAGCTCCTCGTAGCTTACTTCGACCAACTCGGCCGCGTCCTGCGCGGCCGACAGGGTCTCGGCGACGACCATGACGACAGGCTCGCCCACATGCATCACCCGCTCGCGGGCGAGCGCCGGCCGGTGCGGGATGACGAGCGGCTTGCCGCCGCGGCCGGCAAGTGGCGGATGGCGCCCGACATTGCCGACGCCGGCCGCCGCCATGTCGGCCGCGGTCAGCACGGCGAGCACGCCTCCCGCGCGCCGCGCCCGCTCCACGTCGAGCGCGCCGATGCGGGCAAAAGCATGCGGGGAACGCACGAACCAGCCCAGCGCCTGGTTCGGCTCAGGGCGGTCGGCGATGAAACGGCCGGCGCCGCGCACCAGCGCGTCGTCCTCGACACGCGGATGACGCGCGCGGCTTGCGGCAGGGCTTGAATTCATGGCGGCCTTCCGAACGAGGCCGGGCGTGCGGCCGAGGTTTATCGCCCAAGCAAAGGCCAAAGCACTCTTCGGCAGAAGCCTGGCAGGCTGGACACCGGTTTGCCGCAGAAAATGCGACCAAATCAAGTGGCAGGAGCTTGTTTCTGCGGCGCGCCGGATTGGCACTTGCCTTGGCGGCCGGCGTGCTGCACTGGGATCGGAAACTCCGTAAGCAGGGCCGGATCGCAATGGATCAAATCTCGACGCCGACCCGAGTGCCGGCTTCCGCTATCGCCGGCTTCATCCGCGATACGCTGGCCAAGATGGGATTGCGGGCTCCCGACGCCGCCAAGGTCGCGGAGCTGATGACCGAGGCGGATGTGACCGGCGCCGACGCCCACGGGGTGTTCCGGCTGCCGCAATATGTGCGGCGGCTGCGCGCCGGCGGAGTCAATCCGCGGCCCGACATCAAGGTGAGCAAGACCGCGCCGGCGACCGCCTTGGTGGACGGCGACAACGGCATGGGACATCTGGTCATGGCGCAGGCGGCCGCGACCGCGGTCGAGCTTGCCCGCGCGAGCGGGGTCGGCTGGGTGGGGGCGCGACGCTCCAACCATGCGGGCGCCGCCGGGGTCTATGCCGCCATGATGCTGCCCCACGGCATGATCGGCATCTATTCAGTGGTCGCCAGCGCCAATCACATGGCCATATGGGGCGGCGCCGAGACGCTCATCGGCACCAATCCGCTCGCCATCGCGATTCCGGCCGGCGCGGAGGCGCCGGTCGTGCTCGATATCGCCACCACGGTCGCGTCCTACGGGACAGTGAAGAATTATCGGCTGCAGGGCAAGCAAATGCCCAAAGGCTGGATGATAAGCAGCCGCGATGGCGCACCGATCACCGATCCCGAACGCAGCGCCGAGGGGCTGCTGCTGCCGATCGGCGGCTACAAGGGCAGCGGGCTTGCGCTGGTCCTCGGCCTGCTGGCCGGCACGCTCAACGGGGCCTCGTTCGGCCGCGACGTGGTGGATTTCAACGCCGATGAGAAGAGCCCCGGCGATACTGGCCACTTCATCATCGCGCTCGACATCGCGCGCTTCACGCCGCTGGCGAGCTTCACCGCCGAGGTCGACCGGCATTTGCGCGACTTGCGCGCATCGCGCACGCTGCCCGGCTTCGACGCCGTCCGGCTGCCTGGCGAGGAGCGCGGGCGCCGCCGCGCCGACCGGCTGGCGAACGGGGTGCCGGTGCTGGGCGAATTGATCGTGCAGCTCGATCGGCTCGCAGCGGAGCTCGGGCTCACGCCGGTGCGGGAGCGATGAAGTGCACGGGGGCCTGAAGTTCGAATCTCGGGGCGCGCCACTTCGGGACAAAAACTGGGCACTCCAAAACCCGCCATCGCCCGTCAGAAGCGCCCCACCTCCGACAACCATCTCGGGTTGCCGACGCCCTTCCGACAACTACGTCCGTTCGCCGGGACCTGGTGTGGTGAACTGTTTGACAGGGCTTTCCTCGCCGTCGCTGACGCCGTCGCTCCCCATCGAAGTCACCGTGTAGTAATAGGTCGCCTGCGGCTTCAGGCCGTCCACGCGTACGCGGAATATCGTCTGCGGATGGTCCCGGTTGAGCCGGATGTGAGATTTTGCGGTCTGGCTCAGCTTCGTTGGGTCAGTGCCGTAATGAATGACGGCGAAATGATCATCCGACCCTCCGGGGTTGTTGGTGGTCCATCGGATAATGGCGAGGTCGTCGCGCGCGAATTCGAGCGCCGGCCCTTGGACGATCTCAACGTGCCCGGCTCGCCTTGCAGGAGGGAGGATGCGACCGGGCTGGTATGGAGTGTAGTTCTGGGCGATGGTCGGATCCGGCAAGAGGAGACCGCCAAGCGTTGTGGCGATCGCCAGTTGGAGCAGCAGTTTATCCATAGGTTCGACCTCCAACTGCTGTGCTTACAAACCAACCGGCCCTACACATTTTCCGCTATGGAATTTTATTCGGTGACGGCAGCGGCGCGACACTGCAGATCGCCGAAGCGCAGGGTGGAAGCGGATCCGGTGTCGGTATGAGGAGCTCGTTGCCTTGGGTCGATGCCGAGCCGCCCGTCTTGCACACGCCCGTATAGGTGTCGCTGTTGGGATAAGGTGTGGTGAAACCGTCCGTCAGCGTCTGCAAGAACGCCACAATCTGGTTCTCCTCCTGATCCGTCAAACCAAGATTGCCAGTCGTCATGTCGATATTGTTGGGGACTTCGGGCATTGGCCAGCAGTCCACTTTCTCCGTCGTTCCCGGCGGGCAGTGCCCTGATGTGACCTTGTACGCATAGACGTCGCGCGTGTTGTAGAAATGGACGAGCTGCTTCAGGCTCTTGATATAGCCGTTGTGAAAGAACTCCTTCTGGAAATAGGGTCCGGGTGCCTCGGTCGTGGGACATTGTTTGGGCGTCATCGCCACATTGCGCGCCGTCGACGTCTGCATCTGGCCGTCGGACATCGGTGCGAGCGATATCCATTTCGCGTTCGGGTTGGGGGCGGAGCCGGGGCCGCTTCTAAGGAAAGTGCCCAATCCCAGATCTCTGTAGCCGAAACCCAAGGGATTGGGGGTGAAGCCGAGCGCATCCGGCTTGTTCTGATAGAAGAGAGCCAATCTGGGGTTCAAGGGCAGGCCCTCATTGGCATAGCCGAAGCAGGTGAAGAGCGGCGCTTGGCTCGCGGCCGCGCTGGTATCGATCCCCGTCGTCGTAGAGGGCTTTGAATCCGCTCCGGTCCCGGCCGTCTGAGTGCTCCCTCTTCCGTCGAGGTGGCATGTGTTGCAGGCGGCCTTGCCGTCGAACAGCTTATAACCGGCCATCTCGTCCGATGTCAGGGTCGCTTTGTCCGCCAGGAACGCATCGAATTTCGATGAGAAGGGGCTGATGTCGTCTGAGTGTTCGAGGGCGGAGATCGACTGCGCCCAGTGATCATAAATATCATTTGCTTTGGTGCGATCGTTCGGACTGAGCGCGATTGGCGTGGCGGTCGGGAAATTCCCTCCCGGAGTGGAGCAGGTTTGCTCGGTATCGCCCGGCCAATTGATGTCGAAGGCCGAGCCCCAGACCTGCTCGAAGAGTGATTTGTACTGCGCTTGGGATATCCGCCGCGCGATGCACGCCGTATCGGCGAAGCCCATTTCCTGAGTGTCGACCGGCGGATGCTGTGCCTGTTCGGCGTCCGGACTCTGTAGCTTGTACCCCGTCGCGCGCGCATCCCAGAACTCGCCGCCGAGGAACGCCTGGAGCGTTTCGTTGAAGTGCAATAAGGGGAATTGCGGTGCATACGTGTATCGCTGCGCAGTCCGCTTGCCGGCCCGAAAGTGGAATGTTCCGGGATAAGCGACCATCGTGAGATTGACGGACGGGATCGGCCCGCTAAAGCCCGCGTACGGCATGTGGCAGGAAGCGCAGGCCACATTTCTCAAGGGGGACATGTTCTCGTCATAGTTCAGCAGCCCACCGAGAATCCGTACCGCCTCATACCCGGAACCCTGAATGGTGGGAGGGTTCCCTAAGCCCTGGGTATTACTGAGAGTCAGAGGTGGCAGTGCCTGCGCCTGCGCGAGATAACGACCGAAGATTGTTCGCATTTCGGCCCGAACCCGTGCGACCTCCGCGTCCAAATCGGGCGGAAGAATGCCAGGCGGATACGGGTCGTAGTATGGTGGGCCTCCAGCTTGTCCAGGTTGCGGTGTGGTTGGCCGTCGAGCCGACACGGCGTAGCCGATCGTTGCGACCAGCACCGCGCTAAAAGTTACCGCCAATATTGCCAACGGACGCCGCCGGACGATTTGTGCGCGCCGGCTCAAACGCCCGGTCTGCCTGAGTAGTCGATGGAAATAATACAACATTGACGACCCCCTTCCTCGATGTCGGGGCCACGCCGCGGGGCGGAAGCCGGTCATACCGCAGCCTTGCAAAAAGGGCAGCAGCTAGGGATCTTTATAGACACCCTCCCAGCCAGAGCCGTCCACAAAGGCACCGTGCACTAGAACGATGTTATTCATGGCTCGCAGCTTCCCTTCCCTTCGACTTATGCGGCAGTCCGGGCGTACATACAGACCTGATCCTCCTCGCGCTTTCGCGTCGTTGCGGAAAGTTGCCGATTTTTGCGTAATTCCTGTAGAGATCGGCTATCGAGCCGGTCTGGCGGCTATCCGAACTGCGTAGGCGGCAGCGCGATCCGGTGGTCGTGGCGTGGTTCGAACGGCAGCGTATCGGATTTCGAGCCCACCGGGGTCGCCGTCCTCGATCCGTTCAGCCGTCGGCCAAACCAGAGCCATAGAAGGCAATGCCGGCCAACAGCCGGCTCGGGCTCCGCGGTCGCGGACCGATTCCATGGATTCCGGCTCGCGGCCTTCGGCATCGCCCGACATAACGCCGTATGGAAATCCGCCCGCGCTACTCGATCACGGCGTCGGCACGGGAGAGGAATGTTTCAGGGATGCCGAGGCCGAGCGCCTTTGCGGCCCTGATATTGACGACCAGCTCGGAGCCGGTCGCCGGCTCGACCGGCAAGTCGAGCGGGCGCGCGCCTTGCAGGATCTTGTCGGCGGAGGCGGCGGCGCGCCGGTATAGATCCGGCAGGCTCACCCCGTAGGACACCAGGCCGCCCGTGTCGACGAAGTCCCTGAACGTGTACATGGCCGGCAGCCGATGCGCCGCCGCGAGCTCGACCACATGCCTTTGATTGGTTTGCATGACCGTGTCGCTGCCGACCACCAGCGCATCGGCATGCTGGCGCGACGCGGCAGCAAACGACCGTTCGATGTCCGCGGCCGTGCGCGTATCCAGGACTTGGCTCTCGATCCCCAGCGAACGCGCCGCGGCCGCGATCTCGCTCCATTCCGCTTGACGCGACGGGTTGGACAAGTTCATGAGCGCCGCGATGCGCGCGACTTGCGGCAGCATCTCGTTGAGAATTTCGACGCGCTTTCGTTCCGCGCCTTGCAGGCTGGCGCCGAACCCGGTCAAGTTGTCGGCACCACGGACAATCGTGAGCGGATCGCCGACCGCCGCCATGACCACCGGTAGGGTTGCGGTCGCGGCCTTGGCGGCGAGCGCCGCCGGCGTCCCGCGCGTGACGATCAGATCGACATCGAGCCGCACCAATTCCGCGGCCAGCGCAGGAAAGCTTTCGTTGCGGCCATCGGCCGAACGATATTCGAAGCTCAGGTTCTGGCCCTCGACATAGCCGCGCTCGCGCAGAGCCTCCTGGAACGTCCTGAAATTGGCGTTGAGCGGCCGCGCGCTGGTGTCCAGCGCGCCGATACGGTAGCGCCTGGAAGCGGACTGCGCGCGTACCGATAGCGGCCACGCCGCCGCGCTTGCGAGCCCCAGGATGAACTCTCGCCGTCTCATGTGCGCTCCAGCCGCCTTCGGCTTGCGTTGAAGGACTGTGGCTGCTTGTTATCGGTTCTCCATCGCGGCGCGCACGCGCGCGACGGTGTCGGCGGGCGTGTGGGAGACCTGCTCGATCAGGGCGGCGACCTGCTCGCCGGTGAGCGGATCGACCTCGATCTTGGACTTGTCGGCATCGGCCAGGAACGCCGGGTCCTTCATGGTGGCGTCGAAGGCGCGGCGCAGCGCCTCGATCCGCTCCGGCGGCACGTTCGGGGGCAGGAAGAACGGCCGGCCGAACTCGAGCCGCGCCAGCGCGAGCTCGAGCGCCTGGCGGTCGGAGGGCGACTTGGCGAGGTCGAGGACCAGCGGGACATCGGCAAGCTCGGGGTTCTTCTTCAATCCCCATTGCACGATGATCCGGATTTTCTTCTCGGCCAGCCAATTCGAATTGAGCGCCTTGACGGTCGACCAGTTGGTGGCGCCGTTGCCTTGCACCTCGCCGCTTTCCATCGCCAGGTGAATCTTCGGCGTGCTCTCGTAGCCGGTGACGATCTTGAACCTGGTCCCGAACAGATGATTGAGCAGGATCGGAAAATCATATTGGGTCGAGCCGGGCGCCTGCGCGCCGACGATCAGCTCGGTGGCGTAGAGGTCGGCGAGCTTCTGCACCGGCGCGGTGTGCCAGACATAAGTGATCTGCGTCTCCCGGTTGGTGCTGCCGAGCCAGTTGAGCTTGTTGGGATCAAAGCGCGCGCCGGCCGGCTCGAGCAGCGGCGTGGTCGGCATGCCGTTGAACGAAGCCCCGATCACGGTGCCGTCGAACGGTCCGTTGTTGTAGAGCGCATTGGTCATGGCCAGGCTGCCGGCGCCGGGCTGGTTCTGCACGATCACGGTCGGATTGCCCGGAATATGCGCCGGCAGGGTGCGGGCGAGCACGCGCGCGTTGAGATCGTAGCCCGAACCGACCCCGACCCCGACGATGATGCGCAGCGTCTTGCCCTTGTAGAACTCGGCGACGCTCTGCTGCGCGGCGGCCGGCGCGGCGGCGGCCAGCAGCGCCGCCACAGCCAGCGCGACCTGGCGCATTCGGCCTGCCAATCTTCGGCCGGTCACTGTTCGACGCGTCACTGCTTTGCCTGTCATGGCTTGCCTCCCGTCGTGTCGGCGATCGCGGCCAGCGCCTCGTTGGAAAGCGGAAGATCGACCGGTTCGTTGCGCTCGGCCGACAGATCGGCGGCCGTGTAGGTTTCCATGACCATGCGGGCGCTTTCCGGCGTCACCATGACGGGACGGTCCAAGAGACAGGCCTCGAGAAAGTGGATGGTCTCCGGCCCCATCTGGCCGGCGAAGACATGGTCGACCTGCTCGCCCGGCATGGTCGAGAGCGGGAAGCGCGTCCCCTCCGCGACCGTGTTGAGCCAGACGTCGCGGTGGGTGTCGTCCAGCACCAGGGCGCCGTCGGTGCCGGTGATCTCGACCCAGGTGGCGCAATAGTTGGGATAGCTCGGCGGCAGGTTCCAGCCGCCGCCCACCACCACGATGAGGCCGGTATCCATGGTGACGGTGGTCCACATGCAATCATAGGAGCCGTTGAGCGCCTGCATGTAGCCGTAGGCGCCCTGCGAATAGACGCGCACCGGTTTGGCCGGCGCCAGCAGCCAGAAGACGAAATCGAGGTCGTGGGTCGACTCCATCGCGGCCGGCGAGAGCTTCACGCGGCCGGCGATCTTCTTGCCGAGATTGCGCGACAGATGGCGGCTCACCAGCACCGAGACCGGCTTGCCGATGGTGCCGTCGGCGATCTTCTTCCTGGCGAAGGCGAACTTGGTATTGAAGCGTTGCGAATAACCGATGGTGAATTTCAAGCCGCCGCGCCGCGCCAGCGCGATCAGCTCGTCGGCCTCCCACAGCTGCATCGCGATGGGCTTTTCCAA
>DASXXS010000265.1:0-3217 GCA_036502925.1 Xanthobacteraceae bacterium | reverse complement strand
CTCGCGCGCTGGCTGCGCGACAACTGGCCGAAGCCGTGAAGGCCGCGGTCCATCTTTCCGCCCCCTTGGCGAAGTCATAAGTCTCATTCGGTGCCCGGCTTGCTTGCGGGCGCACAAGGTTGCCGATGACCGATCGCGAAGCCAATCGTTTTTCCGCCCGGGCCGCACGTTATGCGCGGGTCGGCGCCAATATGAGCGGCGTGGCGGCGCGCTTTGCCGGCGCCCGCTTCCTCGGCATGGATCTCGATCGCGGCAAGAGCGCCATCGAGCTCGCCGCCGCGCTCGGCGGGCTCAAGGGCCCGATCATGAAAGTGGCCCAGCTCATCTCCACCATCCCGGATGCGCTGCCGCCCGAATACGCCGCCGAGCTCGCCAAGCTGCAGAGCCAGGCGCCGCCCATGGGCTGGGGCTTCGTCAAGCGGCGCATGATGGCGGAGCTCGGCCCCGACTGGCAGCGCCAGTTCGCAAGCTTCGAGCATCATCCGGCGGCGGCAGCTTCGCTCGGCCAGGTGCATCGCGCCCGCGCCCATGCGGGCGAGGAGCTTGCCTGCAAGCTGCAATATCCCGACATGCAGTCCGCGGTCGAAGCCGACCTGCAGCAGCTGCAATGGATTTTCGCCATTCACCGGCGCATGGACCCGGCGATCGACACCACCGAGATCGCCAAGGAGATCGGCGCCCGCATCCGCGAGGAGCTCGATTACCGGCGCGAGCTCAAGCACGCCATGCTCTACCGCGCGATGCTCGGCGGCATCGAGCTCATCCGGGTGCCGCGGCCGTGGCCCGAGCTCTCGACCGGCAGATTGCTCACGCTCGACTGGCTCGAAGGCAAGCGCCTGCTCGAGCACAGAAACGACGCGCTTGCGTCGCGCAACCGGCTCGCCACCGCCATGTTCACCGCCTGGTGGTTTCCGTTCAGCCGCTACGGCGTGATCCACGGGGATCCGCATCTCGGCAACTATACGGTCTTCCAGGAGGGCGCAGCGGACCGATCCGAGCCGGGCGGAATCAATCTCCTGGACTACGGCTGCATCCGCATCTTCCCGCCGAAATTCGTCGGCGGCGTGGTCGATCTCTACAACGGCCTGCTGCGCGGCGACGATGCGCTCGTGGTGCATGCCTACGAGACCTGGGGGTTTCGCCGGCTGACGCGGGAGTTGATCGACGGCCTCAACATCTGGGCCCGCTTCATCTACGGCCCGTTGCTGGAAGATCGGGTCCGCACGCTCGCGGATGGGGTGAAACCGTCCGACTACGGCCGCCGCCAAGCCTTCCAGGTGCACCGGGCGCTCAAGGAAAAAGGACCGGTGCGGGTGCCGCGCGAATTCGTCTTCATGGACCGCGCCGCGATCGGTCTCGGCGGCGTCTTCCTTCACCTGGGCGCCGAGCTCAATTTCCACCGGCTGTTCAATGAGGCGATCGAGGATTTTTCGATCGCGCGCGTCACCGAGCGCCAGAACGCGGCGCTCAAGACGGCCGGGCTCGACCAGAGCGCCGGTTCATAGGACGTGCGACCGCGCGATTGATTTGCCGCCGGCCCGGCGCAGTGGCGGCGAACCGATGCGGTGCCGCCGCCGTTGCCCTCGCGGGACAATTGCGGTAAGTCCCGCGCGCTCGGAAACCGCACAAGCTTGAGCTGGAGGATGGCATGGCCGATCACGGCACGGTCGAATACGCGACGGCAACAGGCAACGATCTTGCCGCGCACGAGGGGACCTATGAGGGTTTTGTGCACATGGCCTTTATCGGCACCCTTCATGTCGCCAACATCCTGATCGGGCTTGCGATCGGGGCGGTGGCGGGTCATTGGGGCGTTGCGGCCTGCGTTTTCGTGCTGGCGACCGGGATCGCGCTGCGCGGCCTGATGAGCGGCGCCAAGGCTCCCCTCGCGATAATGACCGTGTTTTCCCTGCTGGCGCTCGCCGTCACGGCCTGACGCGGAAGTACGGCCCTTCGCAAGAATCGGCAACGGGTTCCCATCCATGACCATCCATGAGGAGAGGGGCGAATGCGCATTGCGGTAGCGCGTGAAGCCGACCCCGGCGAAGACCGCGTCGCCGCAACCCCGGAGACGGTCAAGAAGATGAAGGCGCTCGGCGCCGACGTCACGGTCGAACCGGGCGCGGGGATCAAATCCGGCATCCTGGATGCGGACTTCGCCGCCGCCGGCGCGACCGTGTCCGCGGATGCCGTCCGCGGCGCCGATGTGGTGCTCCGCGTGCGCCGGCCGTCCGCTTCCGAGCTCGCCGCCTATAAGAAAGGCGCGCTGGTCATCGCCATCATGGACCCCTACGGCAACGAGGCCGCCCTCAAGGCCATGGCGGATGCCGGCGTGACCGCCTTCGCCATGGAGCTGATGCCGCGGATCACGCGGGCGCAGGTGATGGATGTGCTCTCGAGCCAGGCCAATCTCGCCGGCTACCGCGCCGTGATCGATGCCGCCGCCGAATATGGGCGCGCCCTGCCGATGATGATGACGGCAGCTGGCACCATTCCGGCCGCCAAGGTCTTCGTCTTGGGGGCGGGGGTCGCCGGCCTGCAGGCGGTCGCGACCGCGCGCCGGCTCGGCGCCGTCGTCACCGCGACCGATGTGCGGCCGGCCGCCAAGGAGCAGGTCGAGAGCCTGGGCGCCAAGTTCATCGCGGTCGAGGACGATGAATTCAAGCAGGCCGAGACCAAGGCCGGCTATGCCAAGGAAATGTCCAAGGAGTATCAAGCCAAGCAGGCCGCGCTGGTCGCCGAGCACGTCAAGAAGCAGGATATCGTGATCACGACCGCGCTGATCCCCGGCCGGCCGGCGCCGCGGCTCATCTCCAAGGAGATGGTCTGGTCGATGCGGCCGGGTTCCGTGATCGTCGATCTCGCGGTCGAGCGCGGCGGCAATTGCGAGCTGGCCAGGCCCGGCGAGGTGATCGAGAGCAACGGCGTCAAGATCGTCGGCCATCTCAACGTGGCGGGCCGCATCGCGGCCTCGGCCTCGAGCCTGTACGCCAAGAATCTCTATGCATTCCTGGAAATCCTGGTGGACAAGCCGTCCAAGGTCCTGGCGGTGAAGTGGGACGACGAGATCGTCAAGGCCACCGCGCTGACCCGCGACGGCGGCGTGATCCATCCGAGCTTCGCGCCCAAAAGTGCCGCCTGATGAGTGCCGCCTGATGAGTGCTGTGTGACGGGCCTGGAGAGAAACGCGGGCGCGACGAGGGCGGCGTAAACCGGC
>DASXXS010000264.1:0-6953 GCA_036502925.1 Xanthobacteraceae bacterium | reverse complement strand
TGAACGCGATTGCCCCGCAGGTCAGGCGCGTCGCGGTCATCTTCAACTCGCGGACGGCTCCCGGTGCCGTGCTGTTCTCGCGTTCGGCGGAGGCCGCCGCGCCAAAGCTCGCCGCTGAGGTGATCAGAGCCCCGGTACAAGAGCCGACGGAAATCGAAGCCGTGATGGCGATGGTGGCCGGCGAACCGGGGGGCGGACTTATTTTTCCCATCGACAGCTCCACGGACCTTCATCGGCAGCTGATTTTGGAGATGGCTCTGCGCTACCGCCTGCCCGCGATCTACGGAGCGCGGAAAATCGCTGCTGCCGGCGGGCTGGTTTCCTACGGCATCGACCGGCCGGGTCAGTTCCGGCAGGCAGCAGGCTACGTCGACCGCATCCTGCGCGGCGCGCAGGCGAGCGAACTCCCGGTCCAGCGTCCGACGAAGTTTGCGCTGGTCATCAATCTCACGACCGCCAAAGCGCTCGGCCTGACAGTGCCGCCCGATCTGCTCGCCAACGCCGCGGAGGTGATCGAGTGAGTCGCCGCGGTTCATGGTACGGCTCGGCGGCGCGACGCCGGCATGGTCATCCAAGCGACGGCGAATGCTGCGAGGGACAGGTGTGAAACAAGCGTCAGAGCCGCAACAGCAGGGAGGATGACGATGTCGCGCTCAGGTCGAACCGGATTGATGCTGGCGGCCGGTGCCGCCGTCGCGGCCATGCTGGGCTTGGCCGCACAAGCCCAGCAAGCGCAAAGCTTCAAGCCGAGCCAGCTCCCCAATCCGTATCGCCTCGTGGAGGGCTGGCCGACGCTTCCCTTGAGCATGAATGGCGGCCGTTGGGGCGAGGTCATCCGCGTGCATGTTCACGGCGACGGCAACATCTGGGTCTTTCATCGCTGCTTCAACACCGTGCCTCCGGGTCATGCCACCTGCGTCGGCCGCGGCGAGTCCAATCCGCCGATCCTGGAATTCGACCCCGCCGGTCGGCTGCTGACCAGCTCCGGCACCGGCCTGTTCGCGTATCCGCACGGCTTCACCGTCGACCGGGAGGGAAACCTGTGGACCAGCGACGTCAATGACGAGGCGATGATACTTGGTCTCTCGGCCAAGACCGCGGAGGGTGTGATCAAGGGCCAGGAGGTCATCAAGCTCGGTCCGACCGGCAAGGTGCTGATGATGCTCGGCAAGGAAGGCGTGTCCGGGAACGGTCCGGATACCTTCGACCGGCCGACCGGCATCGCGGTAGCGCCCAACGGCGACATCTTCGTGTCGGACGGCCACTACCCCAACAAGCACGAAAATGCCCGCGTCATGAAGTTTGCCAAGGACGGCCGGTTCATCAAGGCCTGGGGACAAAAGGGTCCGGCGCCCGGCGATTTCGACGAGCCCCACGACATCTTCCTCGGCGGTTCGCAAAACCGCCTCTACGTCGCCGATCGCCGCAACAACCGCATCCAGGTCTTCGACCAGGACGGCAACTTCCTGGCGGCCTGGAAACAATTCGGAACTCCAAGCTCCGTGTTCGTCGGCAAGGACGACACCATCTACGTGGGGGCCTCGTTCAAGGATGCGACGGCCAAGCGCGGCGAGATCAGGGGCATCGTCATCGGGAGCGCCGTGGACGGCGCGCTCAAGGCCTTCATTCCCGACCCCGCCGACCTGGATACGACGGATGTCGGAACATCGGCATCGGGCATTGCGGCCGACGACATGGGCAACATCTACGCGGCCGATGTCGCCGCCCATAACTTGAGGAAATACGTCAAGGTCAGGTAATCGTGGCAAACTCATTCCACGCGGCCGAGGGCACCATGAAGGGCAAGATTGTCGTCATTACGGGCGCAACGTCGGGAATCGGCGAGGTGGCGGCGGAAACGCTCGCCAGGATGGGCGCCCGCATCGTCCTCATCGCACGCGACCCGACGCGCGGGGAAGCGACTCTCGCACGGCTTCGCGAGCGCGCTCCCGACGCGGGCCATCGCATGTATGTGGCCGATCTCGCCCGCTTGGCGGAGATGAAGCGGGTGGCGGCCCAAATCGCCGATCAAGAGCCGCCCATCGATGTCCTGATCAACAACGCAGGCGCTCTGTTCTCTGCGCGCCGCCTGACGGAGGACGGCCTTGAATACACATTCGCCCTCAATCACATGGCGTATTTCGTGGTGACGGAGGGATTGCGCGGGCGGCTCTCCGCCGCCGGGTCCGCGCGCATCATCAACACGGCTTCGAACGCGCATGAGGGCGCGACCTTGGATTTCGACGATCTTCAATCAGCCAGGAGCTACCGCGGCCTGAAAGCCTATGGTCGGTCGAAGCTGTGCAACATCCTGTTCACGCGCGAGCTCGCGCGCCGTCTGCAGGGCACCGGCGTGACGGCGAATTGCCTGCATCCCGGTTTCGTCGCCACGCGCTTTGGCGACCAGAGCGGTGGCTTGCTCTCGCCTCTCGTTTGGCTGGCTAAGACTTTCGCGATATCGCCCGCCGAGGGAGCGAAAACGATCGTTTATCTCGCGTCCGCGCCGGAAGTGGCGCAGACGAGCGGACAATACTTCTACAAGTGCCGCCCGACCGCGCCCGCGCCGCCGGCACAGGACGACCGATCGGCCTCGTTGCTGTGGCAGCGTAGCGAGGCCTTGGCCGACATGAGACAATAGCCGGCCGTGAAGAGAGAACCGCGGCCTGGTGTGGGAGGATCATATGCTCGAGATCGTCGACGTGCGCGCGGCTTGCAGCCGCCGCCGGTGCCTGAATGCGGTCGCAACTCTCTTTGCGCTGTTTGCTGCGCTGGAATTTGCGGCCGCATCAGGTGCGCGAGCGGACGAGACCACGGGTGCTTTTGTCGACCTGCCGAACGTAAAGCTCTGGGTGACGGACAGTGGCGGAACCGGCGAGCCGGTCATCCTGCTGCACGCCAATACCGGGACGTCGGAGAATTGGCAGAAACAGGCTCCGGCCCTGCTGCAGGCCGGCTACCGCGTCATCGCGTTCGACCGGCCCGGTTGGGGCAAGAGCGCGGTCCACGCGGGAATGAAACCGATCAGTGTCGCCGAGGATCTTGACGCTCTCGCCGACCATCTCAAGCTCGACAGGTTTCATCTGGTCGGCGTCGCGGGCGGAGGCTATGTCGCGCTCGATTACGCGGCCTGGCGGCCCGGGCGCCTGAAAAGCCTGGTCGTGGCGGCAAGCGGACTGGGATTGGTGGGCGACGAGGAGGCGGACACGTTCCGCAAGCGCGCCGCGATCCCCGGCTTCAGCCAGCTGCCGCCGGAGGTGCGGGAAATGAGCCCGTCCTATCGCGGCATGAACCCCGAGGGCGTGGCGCGCTGGAAGGAGATCGAGGCGCACGCCATGCAGGCGGGTGCGGTCGTCCCGCCGCTGCGGACCCCCAACACCGACGCGAAGATCGCATCGATCACGACGCCCATCCTGGTGATCGCCGGCGGCGTCGATCTGACGACGCCCTCAGCCGCCATCCGGCTGTGGGCCAAGCATCTGAAGACCTATGATTGGCTCCTGATCCCAGAAGCCGGGCACTCGGTGGCCTGGGAGCAGCCGGATGTCTTCAACCAGGCCCTTCTCGCCTTCCTGCGCCAGCACTGACGGCGATCGGAGCTGGAGCAGCAGCGCAGGCCGAAAACGGCGCCAGCCGATCAAGCCTCGTACTTGAACGAGAGCGCGACCCGGGTGCGGAATGCCACGACCTTTCCGTCCTCCAGCTTCATGTCCATCTTGGTGACCTCGGCCACCCGCAGATCACGCAGTGAACCGGCGGCCGTTTCCACCGCACGTCGACCGGCGTCCTCCCATGACTTGTCGCTGACGCCGACGACATCGACAATCCGGTAGACGCTGTTTTCCGATTGCTTCTTCGCCATTGGATTGATCCTTTCAGGCCTGGACGGTGGTCGCATAATCAATGCCGGGGCACCACTGCGGTGCAAGCCTAGTACAAAGTCACCAGGCCGGCGAGGCCAACCTTGAAGGTCGATCGTCGTCAGCCCCATCGCCTCGGGAGCGGGACGGCGGGATATTGTAGGGATGGCATAAGATTCGTAACATCGCATCCGATGCAACAACGCCGATGTTCTGCGGCGGGTGGACGACATGGCAAGATTGCTGGCGTCGGCTTTTCTTTGTTGCGCCTGCTTTGCATCGGCGCAGGCCCAGGAACGGGAAAACCAATGGGACCTTCTGTTCGCGGCGGCCAGGGGCGAAGGCAAGATCGTTCTCGTGGGGCCGCCCGATTCGCAGGTGCGGCAGGAGCTGTCGGCCGCGTTCAAGGCGCGTTTCGGGCTGACGGTGGATTATCTCGGCAGCCGCAACAGCGAGACCGCCGCGCGGCTGCGCGTCGAGCGGGCCGCCGGCCGCTATACCGTGGACGTGGTCTTCGCCGGCAGCGACACCTTGGCCGGGGTGTATTACCCCGAGAAGATGCTGGCGCCGCTCAAGCCGGCGCTCATCCTGCCCGACGCGCTCGACCCCGCCAAATGGACGCGCGGCAAGCTGTGGTTCACCGATCCTGAGGAACGCTACGTCCTGCGCCTGTTCAATACCGTCGATCCCGCCTTCTACATCAATACGCGCCACGTAAAGCCCGGCGAGCTCGGCGCCGCACGCGACCTGCTCGATCCGCGATGGAAAGGCAGGATTTCGGCCCATGATCCCACCGTCGGCGGCAACGGCGTCGGGCACGCGACTCGATTCTATCTGCAGTTCGGCGAGGACTATCTGAAGCGGCTCTATGTCGATCAGAAGCCGGTCATTGCGCGCGACCGGCGCCAGCTCACCGACTGGCTGCTGCGCGGCTCCTATCCGGTTTCGCTCGACGCCGAGGAAGATCAGGTGGAACGGCTGCGCCATGAGGGACTGCCGGTCGAGGCGGTGTACAGGCTCTCCGATATGCCGGGCACGCTCTCGGCCGGCGTCGGGCAAATGGCGCTGTTCGACCGCGCCCCGCATCCGAACGCCGCCCGGCTGTTCGCCAACTGGATGGCGTCGAAGGAGGGGCTGGAGATTTATGCACGCGCGCGCGGCGCGGCGCCGACGCGCAACGATATCGACGCGCTCTCCTTCTTGCCGGCAGAGATCATCCCGCAAGCGGGGGCCGCGTATTTCGATATGCACGGCTGGGAGGCGGCCGTCGCGGAGCGGCAGAAGGTCCAGGCTCTCATGAAGGAAATGCTGAAGTCGCGCGGCAACGATTGACCGCCGAGCTATGGGTTCGCGCCGCCGCCCCCCCCCGCGCGCCAGCCGGATTGTTGTTGCGCTCATTCCGGAGTAGGGGCGGTGCATGAACGCGGAGGAAGGCCCAGATGTCCGACCAGACCAACACAACGTCGCGGCGCGGTTTCCTGCAGTCGAGTGCTGGGCTCGCCGCCGGTGGCGCCGCGGTTCTGTCCGAACGGGCTCTCGCCCAGCCCGCCGCAACGGATACCGATGCCGAGCTTGCGCGCGTCCAGGGGCGGCGCCGCGTCCTGCTCAGGGGCGGCGTGGTATTGACGCTCGACCGGCAGGTGGGCGATTTCGCCGAGGCCGATGTCCTGATCGAGGACGGCAGGATCCGCGAGGTCCGGCCCGACATCGCGGTGTCCGAGGACACGGCGGTGGTGGATGCCGCGAACCGGATCGTGCTGCCCGGCTTTATCGACAGTCACCACCATTTCTATCAAGGCATCCTGCGCAGCATCCTCACCAACGGCCTGCTCAATCCCGACTACAATCGCGACGTCAGCAATACTTTGACCGCGGCCTATCGGCCGAGCGACGTCTATGCCGGCGTGCTGGTGACGGCGCTCGGCATGATCGACGCCGGCACCACCGCGGCGGTCGACACCTCGCAGGTCTCGCACACGCCCGAGCACAGCGACGCCGGCATCCGCGCGCTCCAGGAATCCGGCCTGCGGGCGGTCTACGCCTATTCGCGCGGGGCGGGGCCGGGCACCCGATACCCGCAGGACATCGCCCGGCTGCAGCAGACCAGCTTCAGCTCGAGCAACCAGCTGCTGACCCTGGCGCTCGGCGGAACGCTGGACGCCAAGATTTTCGCGGTCGCCCGCGAGGCCGGCGTCCCGGCCGTCTCCCATGGCGTCAACGGCGGCACCGAGCGAACCCTGGTGGAGCTCGGTCGCATGGGCTTGTTGCGGCCCGGCGACGAATACATCCACTGCAACCATATGAGCGGCATCGCCTGGCGGCTGATTCGCGACAGCGGCGGCCACGTCTCGCTCGCCCCGCCGATCGAGATGGCGATGGGCCATGGGCTGCCGGCGATCCAGGACGCCCTCGACAACGGCATCCGCCCCAGTCTCAGCTCCGATGTCGACGTGACGATGGCGCAGGACCCCTTCACCATCATGCGCTCGACCTTCACGCTGCAGCGCCTCATGGTCCTGCAACGCACCCGCAATGGCGAGCTGAACCCGCCGCGGCTGCTGACCTGCCGGGAGGTGCTGGAGTTCGCCACCATCGAGGGCGCCCGCTGCGCGCTCATCGACCGCAAGGTCGGCACCCTGACGCCCGGCAAGGAAGCCGACATCGTCATGCTGCGCGCCGACCGCCTCAATGTCTGGCCGCTCAACAACGCGCCCGGCGTCGTGGTCAACCTCATGAACCCGAGCAATGTCGAGGCGGTGTTCATCGCCGGCAAGGTGAGAAAGTGGCGCGGCAACCTGGTGGGCATCGATGCGGCGCGGGTAGTGCGCCTGGCGCAGGAAGCCCGTGACGGCGTGCTGCGCCGGGCGAATTTCAAGATGAATTTGTTGGGATGAGGAACCCGAGACGGCCGTAGGATGGTAGAGCTCTTGCGAAATCCATCGAACGCCACCGATGGGTTCGCCGGCGCCATCCTACCAATTGGGATCCAGGGCGTGTACTCCTAAATAATCCGGCTCGCTAAGTCCGGTCGCAAAGTCCGCTTTGCCCCCAATCGCTACCGAACAGCGGACGTCGTCGGAGGTCTGAGAAGGGCCA
>DASXXS010000263.1:0-52752 GCA_036502925.1 Xanthobacteraceae bacterium | reverse complement strand
GCGTGCTCGACCTGCTTCCAGAATGGCGCCCGGGTCTTGAGATAGTCCATCAGGAATTCCGCCGCCGCGAAGGCGTCGTGGCGATGTGAGGAAGCCGTGACTACCAGCACGATCTCGGCGCCGGGCTCGATGCGGCCGAAGCGGTGAATGACCGAGAGGCCGAGCAACGACCAGCGCGCCTGGGCGGCCGCGACCTGCCGGGCAATTTCGGCCTCCGCCATGGCGGGATAGTGCTCGAGCGTCAGCGCGGCGATCGGCGCGCCGTTCTCCTCGCCGCGGCAGATGCCGGTGAACGTCACGATGGCGCCGATGTCGGTGCGCCCGCGCCGAAGCGCGGCCGCCTCGGCGGCGGCATCGAACGGCTCGCGTTGCAGCCGGATGGTGGCGGAAGCCATTTGCAGCTCCAATTGCAACTCCACCTGCGCCTGGTCGTCGGCGGAAACCGGCGCCAAGCTCAGCCGCCGGTCATCGGCGGAAAGAACGCAATCTCGCGCGCGCCGGCAATCGCGGCATCGGCTTTGACATGGGTCCGGTCGATGGCGGCGCGTATCACCTTGGGGTTCTCGAAGGCGTGGGCATATTCGTCGCCGCGCCTGGTGAGCCAGCCGATCAGATCCGCGACGGTCGCGATGCCGGACGGCGGCTCGACGTCTTCGGCCGGCTTGCCGATGCGCTCGCGCACCCAGGCAAAATACAGAAGCTTCACGCTCACGCGACAGGATCCTTTGGCTTGAAGTCTACCGCATCTTTCAGCGTTGTGCGCGCTGGTGAACCGGAAATGGTGAACCCCGAAAAACGCCGCCCCGGCGCCGCCGGTTCCACAATTCCCCGGACCGCATCCGGGCCGGCGGTCTCAGCCCGTAGGGTGGGCAAAGGCGCTCTTGGCGCCGTGCCCACGCGAAGTCTCTCGGCAGATTGAGCTGCTCCGCGTGGGCACGGCGGACCCAGCGTGGTGCGTCAATCGAAGTCCGGCGGCCGCCTCTGCCCACCCTACGGCGCTGCGTCGATCCCATCGGAATATGCTCCGGGCGCCGGCAGCCTCAGTCCGCGATCAGATGCCTCACCCCGGCGCGGAAATAGTCCCAGCCGGTATAAAGCGTCAGCAGCGCCGACAGCCAGAGCAGCGACAGGCCGATCGGCGTGACCACCGGCACGATCGCGTCGCCGGCATCGCCCGCCAGCAGAAAACCGATGGCGACGAGCTGCAGCGTCGTCTTCCATTTGGCAAGCCGCGTCACCGGGACGCTGACGCGCAATTCGGCCAGATATTCGCGCAGGCCCGAGACCAGAATCTCGCGGCACAAGATCACGATCGACGCCCACAGCGACAGGCCGCTGATGGTGCCGTCGGCCGCCAGCATGAGCAGGCAGGACGCCACCAGGAGCTTGTCGGCGATCGGATCGAGCATGCGCCCGAAGCTCGACTGCTGATCCCACATGCGGGCAAAGTAGCCGTCGAGGACGTCGGTCACCCCGGCCGCGATGAAGATCGCCAGCGCCACCCAGCGCAGCGCGTCGCCGCCATGCAACAGCTGCCAATACATGCAGCCGACGACCGCCGGCACCGCGGCGATCCGGCCATAGGTCAGCAGGTTCGGCACCGCCAGCGAGTGCGCGCGCAACGGTTTCGAGGCATCCATGATCCGCAACAATACCCTTCCGGCCCCAAGGTCAAAAGAAATGCCTCGCGTTCGTCCACATGCTTCCTCGCGCCGGTCCGGTTCCGGGCGCGCGCATTGTGCGCAAAGGCATAAACTTCAGTCAGCATGCATATAGGGTCGCCACCGGGCATTCGAAACGCGCATGGCACCCACGCGATGACGGCGCAGCTGCCGGCAAACTACGACAGATTCCGGTTGATAGCGGCTCAGCCGGCGGGCGGGTGGAAGAAATCGTAGATCTTGCGCGCAATCTCGGCGCTGACGCCGGCGACCTTGGCGAGATCGGCGGGCGAGGCCCGCTCGATCGCCTTCAGGGTCCCGAAATGCTGAAGCAGCGCGCGCTTGCGGTTTGGACCGATGCCGGGAATTTCCTGCAATCCGGCTTCGCGGATATCGCGCCGCCGCCGGATGCGGTGCGAGCCGACGGCGAAGCGATGCGCCTCGTCGCGCAACCGCTCGACAAAATAGAGCACCGGGTCGCGCGGCTTGAGCTTGAACGGCGCGCGGCCGGGCACAAAGAATGTTTCGCGGCCGGCGTCCCGCTCCGGTCCCTTGGCGATGGCGACGAGCGGCATGTCGGCGAGGCCCAAGCCGGCGAGCGTCTCCTGGGCGGCGGCGAGCTGGCCGCGGCCACCGTCGATCAGCACCAGATCGGGCCAGGGCGAATCCGCCTCGCCGTCGTCATCGGGCGCTGCCGTTGCCTCCTTCGCCCGTTCCTCGTCGGCGATCGCAGCATCGGCAGCCGCGGCCAAATCGCGTTCGCCATCGTCCGCGCCTTGGCGATCGAGCTGCGCTGCAGGCCGCGGCGTCTCGGCGATCAGCCGCTTGAAGCGGCGTCCCAGGGTCTCGCGCATCATGGCGTAATCGTCGCCGGGGGCGAGATCAGCGGCCCGCATGTTGAATTTCCTATACTGGTTTTTGCGGAAACCGTCCGCGCCGGCCACGATCATGGCGCCCACCGCATTGGCGCCCTGGATATGGCTGTTGTCGTAGACCTCGATGCGCCGCGGCGCGCCCCGCAGGCCGAAGCATTCGGCCAGCGCGGTCAGGAGCTTGCGCTGCGAGGAGGTGTCGGCGAGCTTGCGGCCGAGGGCCTCGCGCGCGTTGGCGAGCGCGTGGTTGACCAGGTCCTTCTTCTCGCCGCGGTGGGGCAGCAGGACCTCGACCTTGTGGCCGCTCTTGACCGCGAGCGCCTCCGCCAGAAGCTGCCGTTCCTCGAACTCGTGCGACACCACGATGAGCCGCGGGCACGGTTTGTCGTCATAGAACTGGCCCAGGAAGGCGCTGAGCACCTCGCCCGGACCGACCGAACGATCCGCCCGCGGGAAGTAGGCCCGGTTGCCCCAGTTCTGGCCGGTCCGAAAGAAGAAGACCTCGACGCAGCTGAAGCCGCCCTCCTGATGGACCGCGAAGACGTCGGCCTCCTCGACGTTGCGCGGGTTGATGCCCTGATGGGCCTGCACCGCCGACAGCGCGGCCAGGCGGTCGCGATAGATGGCGGCGCGCTCGAAGTCCAGCGCGCTCGACGCCTTCTCCATCTCGCGGGCGAGCTCCTCCTTCACGGTGCGGCTGCGTCCCGACAGGAAGGCATTGGCTTCGCGCACCAGCTCGGCATATTCGGCGTAGTCGATCTCGCCGGTGCACGGTCCCGAGCAGCGCTTGATCTGATACAAGAGACACGGCCGGGTGCGGCTCTCGAAGAAGCCGTCGGAACAGGAACGCAGCAGGAAGGCGCGCTGCAGCGCCGTGATGGTGCGGTTGACCGCCCCGACCGACGCGAACGGGCCGTAATAATGTCCGGGACGGCTGTGCGCCCCGCGGTGCTTGAAGATTTGCGGCGCCCAATGATCGCCGGTGATCAGAATATAGGGAAACGACTTGTCGTCGCGCAGCAACACATTGAAGCGCGGCCGCAGCCGCTTGATCAGGTTGGCTTCGAGCAGGAGCGCCTCGGTCTCGGTCGCGGTCGACACGAACTCGAGCGCCGCGGTGGCGGCGATCATGCGTTCGATGCGGGTGTCGTAAGCGGTCGGCCTGGTATAGGCGAGGATGCGCTTCTTGATGTTCTTCGCCTTGCCGACATAGAGGACCTCGCCGCGGGCATCCGTCATGCGGTAGACGCCCGGCGAGCTGGGGGCGAGCCTGGCATAGCGGGCGACCGCCGCCCGCCCGGCCGCCAGCAGACCGGCGCCGGCCGTGAGGTCGAGCTCGGCTGCAGGCTCGAGGTCGGGGAGATTTTGCTCCTCGTCCTCCTCGGCCAGATCGGTTGCGGGATCGATGTCTTTCTTCGTGCCGTTCATGGCCGCAACGTAAGGTCTCGGGAGCCGAGCGGCCAGCCGCCGCGGCAGCGCGGCCGCTTCAAGCTCCGCGGCCATCTTGCGGACGGCGACCGGCCGGCCGCCGGCGGATCCTGATGAAGCAGATTTCCTTCGGCCGACGCGGTTATACGCTTTCTTAGCCATGCGGCGGCGAAGCTGCTTAAGAATTCAGGAAGACTTAACTTCGGATTCGACATAGTCGGCCTCACGATAATCCTCATTTTACCAATCCAGCGCGCGGCTTCTGCTTTCGCCCGTGTTCTCGAGCCGCAGCGGGGTGGAGGTCGGCATGAAACGGATTGCACGCGCGGCAGCGCTCCTGCTGACGGTCGCGGCTGGCGCTGCGGCAGCGGCTGATCTGCCGCGTCCGTCCTATTACACCGCCACGGCTCCGCTCAGCGGCTACAGCTGGACCGGCCCCTATCTGGGCGGCAATCTCGGCTACGAATGGGGCACCACCAGCAACAATCCGACCCGCCCGCGCGGCTTCGCGGGCGGGGTCGAAGCCGGCTACAACTGGCAAACCGGTCAGCTCGTGCTCGGGGGCGAGGGGGACATCCAGCTATCCGGCGCCACCGACACTTTCGCGCCGTGGAAGTTCTCCAATCCGTGGTTCGGCACCTTGCGGGCCCGGGCCGGCTACGCGATCAGCAACTTCCTGATCTACGGCACCGGGGGCGTCGCCTTTGGCGAGTTGCAGGGCCAGACCATCGGCCTCTTGTCGGAGAACCATACCAATGTCGGCTGGACCGCGGGCGTCGGGCTCGAGGCCGGCTTCGCGGCCAACTGGTCGGCGAAGGTCGAGTATCTGTTCGTCGATCTCGCCAGCAGCACCTTTACCCTGACCGGCACCAGCAACGGTCTCTCGGCCAGCCTGTTCCGCATGGGCGTGAATTATCACTTCTAGTTTGGCGCCGCTTCAGGGCGGGGGCGCGGTGGCGGCGAAGGCCGGCACGCGCGCCGCGAACTCGCCCAGCCAGGCGGCCAGCCGCGGATGATCGCCCCGCCAGCTTCCGGGGAAGCGAAAGTCACGATAGCCGAGCGCGCAGGCGAGCGTGATCTGGCCGACATCGGGGGGCGTACCGATGGCGGGCGGCGCTGCCTCGAGCACACCTAGCGCGCGCGCGACCTTGCCGGCCTGCAGATCGAGCCATTTCGGTTCCTGGTTCTGGGCCGGCCGGAAGCGGGCCTCGTAATTGATGAGGACCGAAGCATCCATGATGCCGTCGCCGAGCGCCTGCAGCCGCAGCGCCGCGAAACGCGCCGGCGGGTCCTTGGGAACGATGCGGCCGCCGCCCGCACGATAGTCGAGATATTCGAGAATGACCGGTGAATCGTAAAGCGCGGCGCCGTCATCGAGGATGAGAACCGGCACTTTTCCCAGCGGATTCTGCTGGCGAATGGGATCCGCCGGATCGACCGTGGAAGCCTCCTCGACGGCGACGTCGCGCTCCAATCCGAGCACGTTCACCGCAATCCTGATCTTGCGGCCGAAGGGTGATCTATTTCCTGTGCGTACGGTCACCATGGAACAGCCCCGCGTGAGCAGCGACGCGCTTCGCCGGAAGCGGAAATCGCGTTGTGGAAGTTGCAGTGTCGCATGTTTCGAGCGGCGGTCGGACTTTTTTCAAGCGGCGCGGCGCCGGCCGGGTTGCGATGCGCGCGCCGCCCTCGTCCGCAGATCATGCGGGGGATCGTCCGGCGCCGGGGTCATCCGGTGATGACGAGATCGACGGCTTTCGGCCCCTTGCCCTTCTTGTCGGGCTCGACGTCAAACGAGATGCGCTGTCCCTCGTTGAGCGATTTGAGCCCGGCCTGCTCGACGGCGGTGATATGCACGAACACGTCGCGCCCGCCGTCGTCCGGCTTGATGAAGCCGTAGCCGCGCTCGGCATTGAAGAATTTGACCGTGCCGGTCATGGCCATCGGGAAACTCCTCTCCCCGTCGTTGCCCCGCCGCCGGGCCCCACGGCGCGGCCGGACATTCGCCATCCGGGATGGCATTGGCCCGCTCCGGCCGCCGTCACTCCGCCGGCCCCGGCAGGAGGCGGAACGTCGAAGCCGCCTTCACAAGAATTAGACCAATTCGGAAATGTGGAAAAGTGGCGGGCTAAGGTTCGCCGCTGAGGCGGTCGATGCGGAAGCCGCCGCGGTCGGCACCCGCCAGGATCGGGACCAGCCCGGGCAGCATGATTTGCAGCTCCGGCTCCAGCGTCCAGGGCGGGTTGACCACGATCAAGCCGCAGCCGGAGAGGCGCAATGGGTCGCCGGCGGGAGCGATGCTGATCTCGGCGCGCATGATCTTGCCGACGCCGGAGCGGCGCAGGACGCGCGCCAGCGCGTCGGGCTCGGCCCGCGCCTTGATCGGGTACCACAGCAGGTAGGTTCCGCTCGCCCATTTGCGGTGGGCGGCCGCAAGGCCGTGCGCGAGGCGCGCAAAGTCGCCGCTGTCCTCGAAGGGCGGATCAATGAGCACCAGGCCGCGGCGTTCCTTGGGCGGCACATAGGCATTGAGCGCCGTCCAGCCATCGATGCCGATCACCTTGATGCGCCGGTCCTTGGCGAAGTTGCGCCGCAGCGCAGCGGCGGCGTTCGGCTCGAGCTCGCAGGCGACCAGGCGATCCGGCGCGCGCAGGAAGGCGCGCACCAGCGCCGGCGAGCCCGGATAGACGGTGAGCCGGCCCGGCGGATTTAACGCCGCGACCGCGTCCAGGTAGGGAGCAAGCAGCGGGCGCAAAGGTCCGTCCGGGCCGGCGCCGTGGAATCGGTCGATGAGCCGCGCGATGCCATTGCGCCATTCGCCGCTGCGAGCGGCTTCGGGACCGGCCAGATCATAGAGACCCGCTCCGGCATGGGTATCGAGCGCCCGATAGGGCGCCGGCTTGCCGCGCAGATGGACCAGGAGGCGGGTCAGCACCGCATGCTTGACGACGTCGGCAAAATTTCCAGCGTGAAAGGCATGACGGTAATTCATGCCGATCACTAGAGCGGTTTCACATCGATGGGAACACACAAACCGCTCTAGCAACCGGACACAGGGGTTTGACTTGTCGAGCCCTGCCTTCCTCATCCTGAGGAGGCCGGCTCTCGCCGGCCGTCTCGAAGGATGCGGCCCGGGCGGTGCGGCATGCGCGGCCATGGTTCGAGACGCGCGGGCGTTGCCCGCGCTCCTCACCCTGAGGGCTGAAAGAGTCAAAATCCTTGTGCGGAGGTAAGTCCGTTAATTGCCACGGCTCGCCCAAACGGCAACGGCGCGTTCCCCGCGCCGCCGCCTATCGCCGCCGCCGAGCCGGTCGATGATGCTTTAGTGCTCCGCCGCGGCGGCCTTCCTTTCGGCGCGCAAGGGCGGCATCACGATCTGGTCGCGCCGGCAGCTGTGCTGCCCGACCTCCGCGCAATCGTGGAACTGAAGGTCCTTGCCGACGCAGATTCGCACCTCGGTCAGCCGTTTGCTGTCACAACTCACCGCGATGCTGGCGCGCGTCAGGCCGGGATTGGCCTGCACGAAGGCGTCCCCGACCTCGGCGGGCGCGACCGTGATCTCGCGCGACGGCTCGACATAGTCGCCCGGAATCTTCACCAGCGCGCGCGCCTTGCGCACGGTCTCGAAATAGGCATGCGGGCTCAGGCCCGAACAGGTGCCGTGCTTGTCCCATTCGTTGAAGATGAGCCGCGGTGCCGGCATGAGATCGAGCATCGAGGCGACGACGTTGCGATCGAGACGCGGCGCCGGCTGCTGGCAGAATTCCGGAAACCCGGTTTCGTATTGCGGCCACAGGCCGTGAACCACGAACGGAACGGCGCGCGGCCGGCATTCCGCCGGCGGCGCTTGATCCGGCGCCCGCTCGAAGGCCGCATCGCAAAAGGATGGGGCCCAGGAGAGCGAGAGCACGTAGAAGTCGAATTTGCCAGGCTGATTCTGGCGCCGATCCTGGGCGGTCGCCGAGCCGGCCATGAGCAACACGGCAAGAAATGCGAGCACCATGCGGTTTGTGAAGACGCGATCGGCGAAGCTGCGCGCGGGAGCGCGATACATGAGGCTGGACATGAAATCCCCCTGTGACTGACCGTACGACGGGGACCGTACCATAGGCACTAGAACATTACAAGAACAAAAAAGAACATAAAGAGATCATCGACGGGGGCCGCGGAGGCAGCTCAAGGCTCCGCCATCTTGCAGGCCGGGTTGTAGGCCCAATTGCGGTCGAGCCCGACCACGCACCATTCGACCCCCCAGGTGGCTCCGATCATGCCGGTATCCTCGCCGATCGAGTAATGCAGCGGACGGTTGCTGCCGTCGGAAATACGGACGACGGCGCTGCAGAACCGCCGCGGGATGGTGTTGCCCGCCCAGGGCCGGAACGCGACCTCGCGGACCTGATCGAAGCCCGCGATCCTGAGCGATGAATTCCAGAAATCGTGCTCCTTGTCGGCAAACCGGGACGCGATCTTGCCCAGGGCCGCCTGCGCGTCGCAGGGCGGCAGCACCCCGTCATAACGCGGCCCCGGCAGATAAAAATTCTGCTCGACCCAGTTGGCGGCAAGCGCCGAGCCGGCCGGCAACACGGCCGCCAGCGCGGCGAGCGCGGAACCCAGGAACAGAGCCCGACTGGACATGATCCCAACCCCCCAAATTCGACGAGTCGTGCACCTTTGGCGGATGCGAGGATTCGCGACGTTGCCGTGACGACCCGACCGGGTCAAGGGGTTGCGGGTTCGCCCCGGCACGAACAGGCCCGACTGTGGCCGCGGCGCCACGCAACGCCGCGCAACGCCGCGCAACCGCGCGAACGGATTGCGCTCCGCGTCGCCGATGCTCTAGGCTCGTTTGGGACTTTCGACGGAAGGGGGGTAGCGCGATGAGAGCCACGGCATTTCTGGGCGCCGCATTCTGGGGCGCGATCGGCATGGCCATGCTGCTGCCGCTCGCCGGCGCGCAGGCGCAGTTCTGGCATTTCGACCCGACGGCGCTGGTCTGGCACGGCAACGATACCGGCGGGATCATCCCGTGGTCGTGCGAGAACGAGGCGTGGGCGCCGCGCGCGGCGGCCGGCTATTGCGCCCGCTTCAACAAATATTCCCGCATCACCGGGGTGAACCGGCAATATGGCGATTACATTTCGTTCAACTGCCTTTGGTCGCCCTATGTGGACCGCGATGCGCACCCCGCGGTGGCGATGCGGAGCGCCTGTATCGGGCCGCAGCAAAATATCCTGACGAAGTAGGGTCGTGGAAGGTCCGCTCAGCCCCACTTGATGTCGTGGCGGGCGAGCAGCTTGCGGACGGCGTCAACGAGGGCGTCCTCGGCGACGGCGAATTGCGCCTCGGCCTGCTGCTGCAGATAATCGTCGCGATCCTTGCTCAGCCCGGCGATTTCTGAGCCGAGAATGAGATCCTTGATCTGGACCTCGCCCTTGGCCTTCTCGTCGCCGCCCTGGATGATCACGCAGGGCGCGCCGCGCCGGTCGGCGTATTTGAACTGCGGCCCCAGCTTGCCCGAACCGAGATAGAGCTCGGCCCGGATGCCGGCATCGCGCAGACGCTGCGCCATGCGCTGGTAGTCGGCGATGCGATCGCGGTCGAACACCGTCACCACCACCGGGCCGGGCTCGGGCTTGGCTTCGATCTTGCCGAGATGCTGGAGCGCGGCGAGCAAGCGCGACACCCCGATGGAGAAGCCGGTCGCCGGCACCGGCTCGCCGCGGAAGCGCGCCACCAAGCCATCATAACGTCCGCCGCCGCCGACCGAGCCGAAGCGCACCGGGCGGCCGTGCTCGTCCTTGGACTCGAAAGTTAGCTCAACCTCGTAGACAGGGCCGGTGTAGTATTCGAGACCGCGGACAACGGAAGGCTCGATGCGAATGCGATCTGATCCATAGCCGCCCTTTTCAACAAGGGCTGCAATTTCCTCCAGCTCTTCGCGGCCTTGTTGTCCGATCGCGCTGTTTTTCAATCGCAAGTCGATTTGCGCCAACTTATCCTCAATGTCTGCCACAGGCTCGAAGACACTTACGATCGTTTCAATCGAAGCAGCGTCCAAATCCGCGCCCTTCGTGAAATCTCCAGATTCGTCCTTGCGTCCGCGCCCGAGCAGATCACGAACTCCCGACACACCAAGTCGATCAAGTTTGTCAATTGCTCGAAGAACGGTTAGGCGACGACCGGCGCTTTCATCGCCCTTCAATCCGATCGTCTCCATTACTCCATCAAGCACCTTGCGATTGTTCACCTTCACCACATAGTCGCCACGCTTAATGCCGAGCGCCTCCATCGTGTCGGCTGCCATCATGCACATTTCAGCATCGGCGGCGGGTGAGCGAGAGCCTACCGTGTCGGCGTCGAACTGCATGAACTGGCGGAAGCGGCCGGGTCCCGGCTTCTCGTTACGGAACACGAAGCCGAGCCGATAGGAGCGATACGGCAGCGGCAGATTCTGGAAATTCTCCGCCACGTAGCGCGCCAGCGGCGCGGTGAGATCATAGCGCAGCGACAGCCATTGCTCGTCGTCGTCCTGGAACGAGAACACGCCCTCGTTCGGGCGGTCCTGATCGGGCAGGAACTTGCCGAGCGCATCGGTATATTCGATCGCCGGGGTCTCCACCGGCTCGAAGCCGTAGCGCTCGTAGACGCCGCGGATGGTGTCGAGCATGCGCCGCGTGGCGGCGATCTCGGCGGGGCCGCGGTCCGCGAGCCCGCGCGGCAGCCTGGCCTTGAGCTTGCTGGTCTTGCCGGTTTTGGTGGGGTTGTCGGCCATATCGGTCTACATTGACGACGGTCCGGTTGGTAGCAGCCGCTCTGTGCAGCGGCAAGGGAGTGATCATGTCACTGGCGCAAACCGAAAGAGCAAGCGTCGTTCCCAACGATCTCGAAGCCTATTGGCTGCCGTTCACGCCGAACCGCGCCTTCAAGGCGGCGCCGCGGCTCCTCGCGCGCGCCAAGGACATGCACTACTATACGCCCGAGGGCCGCGCGGTGCTCGACGGCGCGGCCGGGCTGTGGTGCACCAATGCGGGCCACAACCGCGACCCGATCGTCAAGGCGATCGCCGCGCAGGCGGCCGCGCTCGATTATGCGCCGGCCTTCCAGTTCGCCCATCCCAAGGCCTTCGAGCTCGCCGGCCGCATCGCGGCGCTGGCGCCGGGCGATCTCGATCACGTGTTCTTCTGCAATTCCGGCTCCGAGGCGGTCGATACCGCGCTCAAGATCGCGCTTGCCTATCATCAAGTGCGGGGCGAAGGCGCCCGCACGCGCCTGATCGGCCGCGAGCGCGGCTATCACGGGGTCGGCTTCGGCGGCATCTCGGTCGGCGGCATCGTCAACAATCGCAAGCTCTTCGGCACGCTCCTGGCCGGCGTCGACCACCTGCCGGCGACCTATAACCGCGACCAGCAGGCCTTCAGCAGCGGCGAGCCGGACTGGGGCGCGCATCTCGCCGACGAGCTCGAACGCATCGTGGCGCTGCACGACGCCTCCACCATCGCGGCCGTGATCGTCGAGCCGATGGCGGGCTCGACCGGCGTGCTGCCGCCGCCTAAGGGCTATCTCCAGCGCCTGCGCGCGATCTGCGACAAGCACCGGCTGCTGCTCATCTTCGACGAGGTGATCACCGGCTTCGGCCGGCTCGGCACCGCGTTTGCGGCCGAACGCTACGGCGTCATCCCGGATCTGATCACCTTCGCCAAGGGCATCACCTCGGGCAGCGTGCCGATGGGCGGCGTGATCGCGCGGGCGCCCATCTACGACGCCTTCATGCGCGGGCCGGCGCATGTCATCGAGCTGTTCCACGGCTATACCTATTCGGCCCACCCGCTCGCCTGCGCGGCGGCGCTGGCGGCGCTCGACCTCTATCGCGACGAGGATTTGTTCGCCCGCGCCAGAAGGCGCGAGCCGCTCTGGGCGCAGGCCGCCATGGGTCTCAAGGGGCTGCCGCATGTGCTCGACATCCGCAGCGTCGGCCTCGCCGCCGGCATCGACCTCGCGGCGCGCCCGGATGCCGCTGGCGCCCGCGGCTATGACGCGATGGTCAAGGCATTCCACGACGAGAACCTGGTCATCCGGGTGAGCGGCGACACCCTCGCGCTGGCGCCGCCCCTGATCGTGAGCGAAAGCGAGATCGCGGACCTGTTCGCGCGCATCGCGCGGGTGATCGAGGCGGTGGCGTGACCGTTGCCGCCAACTTGTCCCGGGCTTGACCCGGGACCGTTCCAAGCTCGGAGTTTGAAACGATCCCCGCCTTCGAGCGCGTGAAGAAATTTGCGCTGCGTTGAGGGACGCACGGCCTCGCACTCCTTCTCCCCAGCGGGGAGAAGGTGGGATGAGGGGGCTCCGGCGGTGCGATACGGAATCATCGTAACCCCCTCACCCCCCCTCTCCCCTTCGGGGCGAGGGAGTGAAACGCCATGCCCACGACTCCATCGCCAACATGGGTGCAAGCGCACGCTTGGCGTATTGATAATTTCCTCACAGGCTCCTTCGCGGGGATGGAGTATGGAACGGTCCCGGCTCAAGGCCGGGACAGGTGCGGGTGGGGAACCGCTTGCGCGACCGCGCCCGGTCATGGAGATTGGACGCCGGCGAGAGAATCACATCCGGTTTCGTGTCTGGGTATATCCATGCGGCTCGGTGCCAAGCGGCTCGGTGCCCTCTTCGTCGCGGTCGGCATGATGGCGATCGCGGGCGCCGCCGGCGCGGTGGCTTATTTCGCCTACGGCTTCACGGCGGCGGATGCGAGCGTCGTGGCGATCGCCGTGCTCAGCGCGCTCGCGCTCTACAACGCGGTCTCGACCCGGATCAATGTCCGATCCGTGGTCGGCCCGCAATTGACCGAGCTGTCCCGCGGCGGCGCGGATCTGGCGCGGCAGGTCGCCGAGCTGGGGCGACGGCTGGCGGTGGTCGAATCCCGGATGGAGCGAAGCCTCGTCATGGGTGAGGCGGCAACCGAACCGCTGGCGGTCGAGATCGGCGAGCTTGGCGCGCTGCTCGACCAACTGGCTGAAACGGTCGCCAGCCACGAGACACGGCTGAGCGAAAGCGCGCGGTCCAAGCCTCGCGGCTCCGCGCCCGAGCGCGCCGAATCCGAACCCGCCAGACCTGAAGCCGCCAAACCTGAAGGCGCCAAGTCCGCCGCCGTCACGGCCGCTCCCGTCGCATCCGCGCCCGCCGCGACCGACGCAAGCGCCGGCCGGGAGATGCTGGCGGCCATCCGCAGCGCCATCGCGGCCAATCGCATCGACCTCTACCTGCAGCCGATCGTGACGCTCCCCCGGCGCAAGGTGCGCTTCTATGAGGCGATGTCGCGGTTGCGGACCGAGGGCGGCGAGCTGGTGTCGGCCGCCGACTTCATCCCGCAGGCCGAGGCTGGCGGCCTCATGCCGAAGATCGACAATGTGGTCGTGTTCCGTTGCGTGCAGGTTCTCCGCCGGCTGCTGCTCAAGAATCGCGATGTCGGCGTGTTCTGCAATCTGTCCGCGGCGACGCTGACCGATGCCGTGGTGTTCCCGCAGCTGCTCGAATTCCTCGACGCCAACCGGGCGATCGCATCCTCGCTCGTGCTCGAATTCACGCAACGCGGCCTGCGCGGCGCCGGCCCGACCGGGAGCGAGAGCCTGGCGGCGCTCAGGGCCTGCGGCTTTCCCTTCTCCCTGGACAATGTGACGGACCCGCGCCTGGAACCGGGCGAGCTGGCAAGCCGCGGGTTTCGCTATGTCAAGCTCAAGGCCAGCCTCATCCTCAACCGCGGCGGCATCGCGGCCGACATCCGTCCGGGCGACCTCCCGGATCTGCTCGCCCGCTTCGGCATCGAGCTCATTGCCGAGAAGATCGAAGGCGAAGGCACGGTGGTCGATCTGCTCGATTACGACGTGAAATTCGGCCAGGGATTCCTGTTCTCGCCGCCGCGGCCGCTACGCAGCGAGGCCCTGCAAGGCGCGGCCGAGCGCAACGACGCGGCTGCGCGCGAGCGCGCCGCCGCAGCCGACCAAAGCACCGCGAGGAGCCCGGTACCGACACTCACGATCCCGACCTGATGTCCATTTCCTCGCCTCCGTTCACCGCCCATTTCGCGACGCTGGCGCCGGCCTATGATGTGGTGCTGTGCGACGTTTGGGGCGTGGTGCACAACGGCGTGGTGGCATTCGCCGACGCCTGCGGCGCGCTCGCGCGGTTTCGCCGGCAGGGCGGCACCGTCGTCCTGATCACCAACGCCCCGCGGCCGGCCGAGGTGGTGATGGCCCTGCTGGACGGGCTCCACGTTCCGCGCGCCGCCTATGACGCGATCGTCAGCTCCGGCGACGTCACCCGCGCCATCATCGCGGCGCGCGCCGGCCAGAGCGTCTTTCACGTGGGCCCGGCGCGCGACGTGCCGATGTTCGAGGGCCTCGACGCGCCGCTGGCGCCGCTCGCGAGCGCCGACTACGCGGTCTGCTCCGGCCTGTTCGACGACACCACCGAATCCCCGCAGGACTATGTCGGGCTGATCGCGGCCATGCGCGAGCGCGGCCTCGCCATGGTGTGCGCCAATCCGGACATCGTGGTCGAGCGCGGCGACAAGCTCGTCTATTGCGCGGGCGCGATTGCCGATCTCTATGCCGCCGCGGGCGGCAACGTCCTCTATGCCGGCAAGCCCTACCGCCCGATCTACGAGCAGGCGCTGGCGCTCGCGCGTTCGCTGCGCGGACGCGCGGCGGAGCAACCGCGCCTGTTGGCGATCGGCGATTCGGTTCGCACCGACCTGAAAGGCGCCGCGGCCTTCGGGATCGATTGCCTGTTCGTGACCGGCGGCATCCATGCGGAGGAGCTCGGCGGCCGTGACCGCCCCGATGCGGTCGCGCTCGGCGAGGTCTTCGCGGCGGCGGGCCTCGCTCCCAAAGCCGTCATGCAGCGCCTGGTGTGGTAAGGGTGGCTGCGAGGAAGCTTCTAGTGTGTTGTCTCTGACACTTGCTGCGATTGCCGAGCAGTGAGGCTTCCCTCGCCCCGCTTGCGGGGAGAGGGCGGCAAGTACCGAGCGAAAACCAGATCTCGGCCTGGTGAGGGGGCGCTTCCACAAGCTCAGACTCGCGGAGACGCCCCCTCATCCCGACCTTCTCCCCGCACGCGGGGAGAAGGAGATCGCCGTGCGACCGGGATATGTGCGTGGCCGACGGCCAGGACACCAAGGGCCAGGATCGGGAAGCACTTGCGCGAACGGGGGCGGAGCGGTCTTGATCTCCGCCACGTCCGCCATTTTACCTGCTATCAACGCCGGCGACCGCCCGAACCGCACCCGATGAACGAAATCCCGCAGCCGCCGCCACCGTTCGCCGTCGTTCATGGCAATGCGCCGCTCCCGCCGGCGCTCGCCGGCGCGGTCATTGCCATCGGAAATTTCGACGGCGTGCATCGCGGCCACCGCGCCGTGATCGCGGCGGCACGCGGCCGCGCCCGGACGCTCGGCCGGCCCGCCGCTGCCCTCACCTTCGAGCCGCATCCGCGCAGCTTCTTCCGGCCGCAGGAGCCGCTGTTTCGGCTCACGGACGAGACCGCCAAGCTGCGCCTGTTCGCGGCCACCGGCCTTTCCGGCGCCATCGTGCTGCGGTTCGACGCCGCGCTGGCGGAGCCGGCGCCGGAGCGCTTCATCAACGACATCCTGCTGCAGCGGCTGGGAATCTCCGGCGCCGCGGTCGGGTTCGATTTCCGCTTCGGGCATGATCGGGCCGGCACGCCGGATTTGCTCGCGGCGCAAGGCCGGCTGCGAAATTTTGCCGTCGATGTGGTGCCGGCGGTGGAGATCGATGGCCGGCGCATCTCCTCGGGCGTCATTCGCGAGGCGCTCGCCGCCGGCCGCATCGAGGCGGCAAACGAGCTGCTCGGCTATCCTTGGTTCGTCAGCGGCGAGGTCGTGCACGGCGACAAGCGCGGACGCGAGCTCGGCTATCCGACCGCCAATATGCGGCTCGATCCGGCCTGCGGTTTGCGGCACGGCATCTACGCGGTGCGGGTCGGCGTCGGCGAGCGCCGTTACGATGGCGTCGCCAGCTTCGGGCGGCGGCCGATGTTCGATGTCGGGAGCGTCCTGCTCGAAGCCTTCCTGTTCGATTTTGCCGGCGATCTCTACGGACGCGCGATCGATGTCGCTTTCATCGGCTGGATCAGGCACGAGCTCGCCTTCGCCAATGTCGAGGAGCTGGTGCGCCGCATGGACGAGGACACGCGGCGCGCCCGCGCCATCCTGGCGCGGATGCCGGACGCCTTTCCGCCGCTCGGAAAGCTCCCGGGCTAGCGTGCCGTCTCTGACACTTGCTGCGATTGAACACTTGCTGCGATTGCCGCGCGGCGCGGCGTCCCTCGCCCTCCCCGGACTTGATCCGGGGATTGCGGGGAGAGGGCGACACGGCACTGAGGAAAACCAAGTCTCGGCTGGGTGAGGGGGCGCTTCCACACGCTCAGACTCGCGGAAGCGCCCCCTCATCCCGACCTTCTCCCCGCACGCGGGGAGAAGGAGACCGCACTGCGCCCGGGATAGGTGCGAAGCAAGCGTCAAGGTCACGGTTCGGCGTCGGTGTCGCGGTCTGCGGACTTCTTCTCGGCCGACCCGAACCATTCCTTGCCGAGGCCGGCGGCGAGCATGGCGGCCGCCGCCAGCGTCGCGATCCGGCGCCATCCGAGCGTGCGGCCGATCTCGACCCCGGCCGCCAGGAATTTGGGGTCGAGCCAGTTCGCATAGCTGCGCGCCGCGAGCTCGCGCCGGGCCCGCTCGCTATTGCGCCGCCGCGCGATCCAGCACGCGACCGCGGCGATGATCGCGATGATGAGAAAAGCGCCTGCCAACAGCAGGCCGGCCGTCACCGCATCGGTGCGGCGTGCCAGCCAGACGAAGGCGGCAATGCACAGAAAGCCGAGCCCCAGCGCCAGCGACACGACGGCGATCAGCGACCAGACGACGAGCTGCGGACCAAAGCCGGTCCTGGCCTTGGCGTGGAGCGCGATGTGACGGAGCCAGTCGCTCATTGTTTCGACCAAATCAACCCCGCCCGGACATCGCGCCAAATATCAACGTCGCCAGCTCGCGCCGAACAGGAATCCTATGCCGAGCGCAAGCGCGAGCGTCGTATAGGGCCGCTGCTTGAGCGATTCGTCGATCGCCCCGGCCAGGTTGTCGCCGACCTCGCGCACCGCATCGATCGCGTCGCGTCCCCGCCCCTCCACGTCCGCGATCGCCTCGTCCATGCCCGAGCGCGCGTGGCGCCAGGCATTGCCGCCCTTGGCGGCAAAGATGTCGGCGATCTGCTGAGCCAGGCGGGCCACGTCGTCGCGCAGCGCCTGCAGATCGGCTTGAATATCTCCGGACGCCGCCGCCGCGGCCTTACCGGATTCCTTGATGGCGTCCCGCACGTCCTGGACGGTTTCCTTGGCGGCATCCGATAAATTGGCCATCAGCGTGCTCCTCTCGGCGGTTAGTCGAGACCCTGCGCCCTACCTGGCTGCGCGAGCAAAGGTTCCTTAGAGCATTTTCGGGCAAAAAGCTCGCCCTCGCCGACGGGTCAGGCCGAAGGCCGGCCCGATGATAAACGCCAGCGGGGCAGACTCCGCCGGTCCGGCCGGTGCTGCGCAAGCGGGCCTTTCCGGCCGGGCGCCGATCTGGTAGGAAGCCCCCATGGTGGCGCAAATATTATCGAATTCGGTGCCCGGGTCGGCCGCTCGGCGCATTAGCGGCCCGGCCTCCGCCTGACGATCAAGTCGGCGGCGGACCGGGACTGTCGAGCGCTTTTTCCCTTCGGCCTCCTCTTTGGTGACCCGTCATGACCGATGCCGCCCGCGATTACAGCGAGACTCTGTTTCTGCCCAAGACCGATTTCCCGATGCGCGCCGGGCTGCCGCAGAAGGAGCCGGAAATCCTGGCGCGCTGGCTGCGGCTCGACCTCTACCGGCGGCTGCGCGAGGCGGCGCGCGGACGGCCGAAATTCATCCTGCACGACGGGCCGCCCTACGCCAACGGCAACATCCATATCGGCCACGCGCTCAACAAGATCCTCAAGGATGTGGTCACGCGCTCGCAGCAGATGCTGGGCTTCGATTCCAACTACGTGCCGGGCTGGGATTGCCACGGCCTGCCGATCGAATGGAAGGTCGAGGAGGAGAACTACCGCGCCAAGGGCAAGGCCAAGCCCGACCTCGCCGACCCGGCCGCCATGATCGCTTTCCGCAAGGAGTGCCGCGCCTATGCGCAGCATTGGCTCGAGGTGCAGCGCGACGAATTCAAGCGGCTCGGGGTCGAGGGCGACTGGGAGCACCCCTACACCACGATGGACTACTTTGCCGAGGCGCAGATCGCGCGCGAGCTGATGAAGTTCGCCCGCAACGGCACGCTCTATCGCGGCAGCAAGCCGGTGATGTGGAGCGTGGTGGAGAAGACGGCGCTGGCGGAGGCGGAGGTCGAGTACGAAGACTATCTCTCGGATCAGGTCTGGGTGAAGTTTCCGGTCGGCGCGAGCACCGGCATTGCGTCTTCCGACCAAAAAAATCTGCTCGGCGCTTCGGTGGTCATCTGGACGACCACGCCTTGGACACTCCCCGGCAATCGCGCGATCAGCTATTCGTCCAAAATCAATTACGGTGTCTACGAAGTGACAAAAGCACCCGATCAGAACTGGGCGAAGAAAGGCGATCGTCTGATCCTGGCGGACAAGCTCGCTGCCGAGGTGATGAAGGCGGCGAAGGTAGAAGAATATGTGCGCAAGCAAAGCATTGATCCACGCCAAATCCTGCATTGCTTTCATCCCCTGAGAGGAAAGGGTTACGAGTTTCTCGTTCCAATGCTTCTCGGCGATCACGTCACCGACGACACCGGCACCGGCTTCGTGCATACCGCGCCTGGCCACGGCCGCGAGGACTTCGACGTTTGGACCGAAAATGCAGCGGAGCTCGCGGCGCGCGGCATCAACACCACCATTCCGTATACCGTCGATGCCGACGGCCGCTTCACCGAGCAGGCGCCCGGCTTCACCGGCAAGCGCGTGCTGACCGACAAGGGCGATAAAGGCGACGCCAACGAAGCGGTCATCAAGGCGCTGATCGATGCCGGCATGCTGATCGCGCGTGGGCGGCTCAAGCACCAATATCCGCACTCGTGGCGCTCGAAGAAGCCGGTGATCTTCCGCAGCACGCCGCATTGGTTCATCGCGATGGACAAGGACATCGCCGGCGCGGACGGGGCGGCGAAGCCCGGCGACACGCTGCGGGCGCGCGCGCTCGCCGCCATCAAGGTGACGCGCTGGGTGCCGCCGCAAGGGGAGAACCGCATCGCCGGCATGGTCGTCAGCAAGCCCGACTGGGTGCTGTCGCGCCAGCGGGCCTGGGGGGTGCCGATCACGGTGTTCGCGCGCGAGACGGGCGACGGCGCGGTTGACATCCTCGACGATCCGGACGTGAACTACCGCATCATCGAGGCGTTCGAGGCCGAAGGCGCCGACGCCTGGTACGCCGCCGGCGCGCGCGAGCGCTTCCTGGGCCGCCTTGCGAACGAGGATTGGCAGAAAGTCGACGACATCCTCGACGTCTGGTTCGATTCAGGGTGCACCTACGCCTTCGTGCTCGAGGACCCGGAGCATTTCCCCTCCCTCGCCGGCATCAAGCGCAGGAAGGACGGCGGGCCCGATACCGTGATGTATCTCGAAGGCTCCGACCAGCACCGCGGCTGGTTCCAGTCCTCGCTGCTCGAAAGCTGCGGGACCCGCGGCGTGGCGCCGTTCGATGTCGTGCTCACGCACGGTTTCGTGCTCGACGAGAACGGGCGCAAAATGTCGAAATCGCTCGGCAACGTGGTGGCCCCGCAGGACGTGATCAGGCAGTCCGGCGCCGACATTCTGCGCATGTGGGTGTGCGCCTCCGATTATGCGGACGATCTGCGCATCGGCCCCGAGATCCTCAAGACCACGGTCGAGACCTATCGCAAGCTGCGCAACACCATCCGCTGGATGCTGGGAAGCCTGGCCCATTTCCACGAGCAGGACCGCGTCGCGCCGGAGAAAATGCCCGAGCTCGAACGGCTGATGCTGCACCGGCTGGCCGAGATCGACGGCCAGGTGCGCCGCGCCTACGCGGAATTCGACTACAAGCGCATCTTTGCCGCGCTCAGCGCGTTCATGACGGTCGATCTCTCGGCATTCTATTTCGACATCCGCAAGGACACGCTCTACTGCGATCCGATCTCCTCGCCGACCCGCAAGGCCTGCCTCACCGTGCTCGATCGGCTGTTCGGCGCCACCGTGGCCTGGCTCGCCCCGATGCTGCCGTTCACCGCCGAGGAGGCCTGGCTCGCCCGCACCGGATCGGAGGACGGCTCGGTGCATCTCGAGCGCTTTCCCGACATTCCGGCCTCCTGGCGCGACGAGGCCCTGGCCGAGAAGTGGCGCAAGGTGCGCCAGGTGCGGCGTGTGGTCACCGGTGCGATCGAGATCGAGCGCGCCGGCAAGCGCATCGGCTCCTCGCTCGAAGCGGATCCTTATGTCTATGTGTCCGATGCGGACCTGTTTGCCGCCCTCCTCGATGTCGACCTGGCGGAGGTCTCGATCACCTCGGCGGCGACGCTGGTGCAGGGCGAGGGACCGGCATCGGCCTTTCGCCTCGATGAGGTGCCGGGCGTGGCGGTCGAGGTGCGGCTTGCGCAGGGACGCAAATGCGCGCGGTCCTGGAAGATCCTGACCACGATCGGCGACGATCCGGCCTATCCGGATGTCTCGCCGCGCGACGCGAAGGCGCTGCGCGAATGGGACGCGCTGCGCAAGGCGGCGGAGTAGGAGTAGACGGCACGCTTTCGGCAAGCAGCAAGGATGGATCGGCGCATGTTATGGGGACGTCTCACCGGTTTGGGCCTGGCGGTGGCGCTCGCGACCACGGCGATCGATCAGGCCACCAAGCTCTGGCTCATCTACGTGTTCGATATCGGGGCCAGAATTCCGGTGCGCATCACCCCGTTTCTCGACCTCGTCCTGGTCTGGAACAAGGGCATCAGCTATGGCCTGTTCCAGCAGGAAGGCGCCATCGGCCAATGGGTCCTGCTGGCCATCAAGGCGGTCGCGGTCGTGCTCCTGTGGGTCTGGCTGGCGCGCACCGGGTCGCGGCTGACCGCGGTGGCGCTCGGTCTGATCACCGGCGGTGCTGTCGGCAATGGCATCGACCCGTTGGTGCACGAAGGGGTCGCCGACTTCGTCCTGTTTCACATCACCACGCAAACGATCCACTTCAACTGGTACGTCTTCAACTTCGCCGACACCGCCATTGTTGCCGGCGTGGCGGGACTCTTGTATGAGTCTTTGTTCCGGGACAGCGCCGCAAAAGCGCCCCGATCCGGGTCATAGTCGGTTTCCACCTCGCATGGCGGTGCCGGCCAAGGGAATCGGACAGGGGGTCTGAGGGGCGCCGCGTCGAAGGAAATCACAGGGATAATCATAGGCTTAGTCATGATGGAATCCCGCCTGACGAATTCCGATCGGGCCGCGCTGGCCCTGTCCAGGCAGGTCTGGAGAAAGCAGGTCCGCAGACAGCAGTTCAGACAGGTCGCCGTCGCGGGCGCGCTGGGGCTGTTCGCGTTGGCCGGTATCGCGCCCGGAGCTGCGCGCGCCGAGGAGAGCGGCGACAACACCATCTTCAGCAGCGTGCTCAAGAGCCTCGGCATCGGGGGCGAGAACAATATCGAATACCGCGAGCGACCGCCTTTGGTGGTGCCGCCGAACCGCAATCTTCCGCCGCCGCAGACCGCGCGTGGGGTACAAGACCCCAATTGGCCGGTCGATCCCAAAGCGGCCGACCCGCGCAAGAAGGGCGATCAGGTCCGCAACATCGACAAGCTCCCGGTGCCGCAGCGCCCGGTCGAGCCCGGCGCCGCCGGAGCCGGCGCACCGAACCCGTCCGCCGACACCACCGGCGCCATCCCGCCGAGCCAGCCGGCGGCGTCGGGAGGCTTTTTCAGCAACCTCTTTGGCAGCGGTACCCGGCAGGCCGCCCCTGCCAGCGCGCCGATGCGCAAGAGCCTGACCGAGCCGCCGCCCGACTATGAGAGTCCATCGCCCGCCCAGCCCTATGGAACAACTCCGTCGGCTGCGCCCGCAAAGTCGACCACGCCCGAGAGTGCCTTGCAGACGACCCAGCCGGGTCCCCAACCGGGCGGACCTGGTTTGTGACGATCCGAGATTTCAGCCGCAGCTGACGCTTGGCCAAGCCCAGGCTGGCAAGCGCGGATTTGGCATATGGCGCGGACCGCGATGCTTGGCCTAGACTGTTTGGCCTAGTATGCCGTCTCTGAGACTTGTGTCCCGGATGCGGTGCGGCGCGAAGCTCTTGGTGCTCCGCAGAATCCGGGACCGTTCCACATGCCGGAGTTTGGAACGGCCCCGGCTCATAGCGCGTCGAAGACGCGCGTAAACGCGCTAATGGCCGGGACAAGTACGGAACAGAGACCCCAGAATGCCTGTGCAAGCAAAACCTAGCCTCAAGCACGCGTTCGTCCTTGCCTTGGCGCTCGTTTCGGCAGCGCTCTGCGCGCGCCCCGGCGCCGCATCCGGGCTCGACGTAGCGCATTTCACCCTCGGCAATGGCCTCGAAGTCGTCGTCATTCCCGACCATCGCACGCCGGTCGTCACCCATATGGTGTGGTACAAGGTCGGCTCGGCCGACGAGACCGCCGGCAAGTCCGGGCTCGCGCATTTCCTCGAGCACCTGATGTTCAAGGGGACCAAGAAAAATCCGCTCGGCCGCTACTCGCAAACGGTGGCGACGCTGGGCGGCCAGGAGAACGCGTTCACCAGCGACGACTACACCACCTTCTATCAGCGCATCCCGCGCGAGCGCCTCAAGACCCTGATGGAGTTCGAGTCCGATCGCATGACCGGGCTGGTGCTGACCGACGCGGTGGTGAAGCCCGAGCCGCAGGTCGTGCTCGAAGAGCAGAACATGCGGGTGGCCAACAATCCGGGCGCGCGGCTCGGCGAGCAGATGGAAGCCGCGCTCTACCTCAACCATCCCTATGGCCGGCCGGTCATCGGCTGGCGGCACGAGATCGAAAAGCTCGATCGCGAGGGGGCGCTGGCGTTCTACCGGCGATTCTACACGCCCAACAACGCGATATTGGTGGTCGCCGGCGATGTCACCGCCGACGAGGTCAAGACGCTGGCCGAGGCGACCTACGGCCAAGTCCAACCGGTGGTCGAGATCGCTCCGCGCGACCGGCCCAAGGAGCCGGTGCAGGAAGCCGCCCGGACCGTCACGCTCGCCGATCCGCGGGTGACGCAGCCCAGCCTGCGGCGCGTCTATCTGGCGCCATCCGCGCACACGGCCGCAGCCGGCGAAAGCGAAGCGCTCGATGTGCTCGCCTCCATCCTGGGCAGCGGATCGAACAGCCGGCTCTATCAGACGCTGGTGATCGACAAGGACATCGCGCTCAATGTGGGGGCCGGCTATGACGGCAGCGCGCTCGACTATTCGCCGTTCCAGGTTGCCGTGACGCCGAAGCCCGGCACGACGCTGCCGCAGATCGAGGCGGCAATGGATGCGGTCCTGGCCGAGGTGATCGACAAGGGGGTGACCGAGGACGAGCTCGACCGCGCCAAGAACAAGCTGATCGCAGGCGCGGCCTACGCGCAGGACAATCAGAGCACGCTGGCACGCTGGTTCGGGGCGGCGCTCGCGACCGGCTTGACGGTCGAGCAGGTGCAGGCCTGGCCCGACCACGTGCGCGAGGTCACCGCCGATTCGGTGCGGGCGGCGGCGCGCCGCTACCTGGACAAGCGGGCGTCCGTTACCGGCTACCTGATCAAGGACAGCGGGCAGCCAGAGGGGAAACGCACGTGATGAAGCCCGCCATGCCGCCGGCCGGACGACTTGCCGCAGCGGCGTTTCTCGCCGCTGCGCTGCTGCCGCTCGCGGCCGTTTGCGCCAACGCGACCCAGATCGAACGGGTGGTCAGCCCGGGCGGGATCGAGGCCTGGGTGGTGCATGAGCCCTCGCCGCTCATCGCGCTCGAGTTCGCGTTCGCCGGCGGTTCCGAGCAGGACCCGCCCGACAAGGCCGGCGTCGCCTATCTGGCGGCCAGCGTGTGGGACGACGGCGCCGGCGACTTCGACTCCAAGGCGTTCCATAGCAAGCTCGAGAACAAGTCGATCGGCTTGAGCTTCAGCGCCGGCCGCGACCACGTGCGCGGCAGCCTGCGCACGCTCACGGTCAACCGCGCCGAAGCCTTCGACGATCTGCGCCTGGCCTTGACGGCGCCGCGTTTCGACACCGACGCGGTGGAACGCGCCCGCGCGCAGCTGGTCTCGCGGCTCGAGCGCCAAAGCACGAGCCCCAACGACATCGCCAGCCGCACCTGGTGGCAGACCGCTTTTCCGGACCATCCCTATGGGCGGCCGGTGACCGGCACGCCCGAGTCGATCGCCCGCATCGGTATCGACGATCTGAAAACCTACACCCGCCACGTGCTGGCGCGCGCCACGCTCAAGGTGGCGATCGTGGGCGACATCGACGCCGCGGAGGTCGGCGCGCTGCTCGATCGCACCTTCGGGGCGCTGCCGGCGCAGCCCGAGCTCAGGGAGGTTCCCGACACGGTCATGCAGGGGCTTGGCCGGCGCATCGTCGTCCCGATGGACGTGCCGCAGGCGGTGGTCACCTTCGGAACCCGCGGCATCGGGCGCGGCGATCCCGATTTCATGGCGGCCTATATCGTCAACCATATCCTCGGCGGCGGAGCGTTCTCCTCGCGGCTCTATCGGGAGGTGCGCGAGAAGCGCGGCCTCGCCTACGGAGTCTACGACAGTCTCACCTGGTTCGACCACGCCGCCGTATTGATCGGCGGCACCGCCACCCGCTCCGCGGTGACCGGCCAGGCGATCGGCATCATCGAGTCGGAAATTCACCGGCTTGCCGACGCGGGCCCGATGGAGCAGGAGCTGGCCGAGGCGAAGTCGTATCTCGAGGGCTCCTACACGCTCGGGCTGGACACATCCGCCAAGGTCGCCAACCAACTGGTCCAGATGCAGCTCGACAATCTTGGCATCGACTACATCGACCGCCGTGCCAGCCTGATCGAGGCCGTGACGCTGGCCGATACCAAGCGGGTGGCGAAGCGCTTGCTCGATGCCGGCCTGCTGGAAACGGTTGTGGGCCAGCCGCAAGGAGTCACCTCGACCGAGTAGCGAATCGAATAGTGAGTGGTGAGTGCTGAGTGGTGAGTGGTGAGTGGTGAGTAGTGAAGAGCGAGTGGCGAATCGAAAGCAAGCGGCTCCTCTTCCCTACTCACTACTCACTACTCGCTACTCGCTACTCACTACTCACTATTCGCTACTCACTATTCGCTATTCGCTATTCGCTATCGGCCATTCGCCATTCGCCCAATCATGATCCGGATTACCGACCGCATCAGCATCGAGGAACGCGAGCTGGAGGAGCGCTTCGTGCGCGCCTCCGGGCCCGGCGGGCAGAACGTCAACAAGCTCTCGAGCGCGGTGCAGCTGCGCTTCGACGTGCGTCGCTCGCCGTCGCTCGCCGCCGACGTGCGCCTGCGGCTCGAACGGCTGGCGGGCCGCAGGCTCACCCGCGACGGTGTCCTGGTCATCATGGCGCAGCGTCATCGCACCCAGGAGCGCAACCGCCAGGACGCGCTCGACCGCCTCATCGAGCTGATCGCCCGCGCCAGCGTGGCGCCGACGCCGCGCCGGCCGACCAAGCCGACCCGCGGATCGCGCGAACGGCGCCTGGCCGGGAAGAAGAACCGTTCCTCGATCAAGGGCCTGCGGCAGCGAGTTAGTGAGTAGTGAGTAAGTGAGTGGTGAGTGGTGAGTGGTGAGTGGTGAGTGGTGAATAGGTCTTCCTTGCCTTCTATTCACTATTCACTACTCACTACTCACTAATTCGCTTCCCTCAGCGAGGCGCGCATGCCCGTCCGCCAGCTCTCCGAAGGCATGGTCAACCGCATCGCCGCCGGCGAGGTGGTGGAGCGGCCGGCCAGCGTGGTCAAGGAGCTTATCGAGAACGCGCTCGATGCCGGCGCGCGCCGCGTCGAGATCGTGACCGACGGGGGTGGGCGGCGGCTGATCCGGGTCACCGATGACGGCACCGGCATGAACGCAGGCGACTTGGCGCTGGCGGTCGAGCGGCACGCAACCTCGAAGCTTCCCGGCGACGATCTGCTCGACATTCGCACGCTCGGCTTCCGCGGCGAGGCGCTGCCCTCGATCGGCGCGGTGGCGCGCCTCACCATCACGACGCGGCACGCCGATGAGCCGCACGCCTGGGCCATCGCGGTCGATGGCGGCAGCAAGGGCGAGGTCAAGCCGGCCGCGCTGGGCGAAGGAACCCGGGTCGAGGTGCGCGATCTGTTCTATGCCACGCCGGCGCGGCTGAAGTTCCTCAAGAGCGACCGCAGCGAAGGCGAGGCCATCCGCGAGGTGGCGCGCCGCCTCGCCATGAGCCGGCCCGACGTCGCCTTCACGCTCGCCGGCGAGGAACGCGCGAGCGTGACCTGGGCGGCGGCGCTGCCGGGTCCCGCCGGCCGGCTGGCGCGGCTTGCCGACGTGCTCGGGGCCGAATTCCGCGCCAACGCGGTCGAGGTGCATGGCGGGCGCGACGGCTTCGCCATCGCGGGCTTTGCCGGGCTGCCGACGCTGTCGCGCGCCAACGCGCTCGGCCAGTATCTCTTCGTCAACGGCCGGCCGGTGCGCGACAAGCTTCTCATCGGCGTGGTGCGCGGCGCCTACGCGGACTACCTGCCGCGCGACCGCCATCCGCTGGTGGCGCTGTTCGTCGCGCTCGATCCGCGCGAGGTCGACGTCAACGTGCATCCGGCCAAGGCCGAGGTGCGTTTCCGCGATCCGGCCTTGGTGCGCAGCCTGCTGATCGGCGCGCTGCGCGAGGCGCTCGGGCGGGCGGGACAGCGCGCCGCCACCACCGGCGGCAGCGCCACCATCGCGGCCTTTCGGCGGGGCGCGGCGCCGCGCGGCGGAAGCTTCGACTGGCGGCGCTCGCCGGCCCGCCCGGCCGATCTCCGCGGCTTCCCGGCAGCGGCACGCAGCGGCTTTGCGGAAGCGGCACAGGCCGCTTTCGATGTGGGCGGCCCCTCCGCCGACGCGCGCCACGAGATCTCCGATCCGGCGCCGGACCTGCTCGACCGCCCGCTCGGCGCCGCGCGCGCGCAGGTGCATGAGACCTATATCGTGGCGCAGACCCGCGGCGGCCTCGTCATCGTCGACCAGCACGCCGCCCATGAGCGCATCGTCTACGAGCGCCTCAAGGCCGCGCTCGAGCGCCAGGGCGTGGCGCGGCAAATTCTCCTGATTCCGGAAATCGTCGAGCTCGACGTGGCCGATGTCGAACGGATGCTGGCGCGCGCGCAGGAGCTCGCCCGCTACGGGCTCGCCATCGAGCCGTTCGGGCCGGGCGCGGTCGCGGTGCGCGAGACCCCGGCGCTGCTGGGCGAGATCGACGCCCGCGCGCTGGTGCGCGACCTTTCCGAGCACATGGCGGAATGGGACGCCACGCTGCCGCTCGAGCGCAGCCTGATGCATGTCGCCGCCACCATGGCCTGCTACGGGTCGGTGCGGGCCGGGCGCCGGCTCAAGCCGGAGGAAATGAACGCCCTGCTGCGCGACATGGAGGCGACGCCCAATTCCGGCCAATGCAATCACGGCCGGCCGACCTATGTGGAGCTCAAGCTCACCGATATCGAGCGGCTGTTCGGCCGCAAGTGAGCCGCGGCTTCCCGGAGGCCGCAATTCCCGCCTGCTGCGGCGCCGGCGAGCGGCTGGGCGCCCTGCCCTCGCGGCCGGCCTTTCGAAAATGCCGTCCCTACCTATCTATGCTGCATGTCCATCCGGCCGGTGAAGCGCATCGTTCAGTCCAAGCCCGCCATTGAAGGCGCCGGCGTGAAGCTGCGGCGCGCCTTCGGCTTCGGCGACACCGGCGAAACCGACCCGTTCCTTCTGTTCGATGATTTCCGCAACGATCGCCCCGAGGACTACCAGGCCGGCTTCCCGTGGCACCCGCACCGCGGCATCGAGACCGTCACCTATGTGCTGGCCGGAACGGTCGAGCATGGCGACAGCCTGGGAAACCGGGGAAAACTGGGCGCCGGCGACGTGCAATGGATGACGGCCGGCAGCGGGATTCTGCATCAGGAAATGCCGCAAGGCGACCGCCAAGGCCGCATGCACGGCTTCCAGCTCTGGGCCAACCTGCCGGCCGCGCTCAAGATGACGGCGCCGCGCTACCAGGACATCCCGGCCGCCGAGGTGCCGGTGATCACCGATGACGACGGCACCGTCGTGCGGCTGGTCAGCGGCGACTTCTGGGGCAAGCGCGGCCCGGTCGACGGCGTCGCGGCGGATCCGCGCTATCTCGACGTGTGGGTGCCGGCAGGCCTGCGCAAGTCGCTGCCGGTGGAGACCAACTGCCACGCCTTCGCCTATGTGTTCGAGGGATCGGGCACGTTCCGCGCCGCTTCGCATCCGTTCGGCGTCCTCACCGAAAAGGAAGTCGACCAGCGCGAGCTCCGGATTCGCGAACAGACCGGCAACCGTTCGCTGGTTCTGTTCGACAGCGGCGACGAGGTGACGGTGCAGGCCGGCGACGAAGGCGTGCGGTTTCTGCTGGTCTCCGGCAAGCCGATCGAGGAGCCGGTGGCCTGGTACGGGCCGATCGTGATGAACACGCAAGCAGAGCTGCAACAGGCGGCCGCCGAATTGCGCGACGGCACCTTCATCAAGCGCCGCTGAAGGCGCGGCTGACCGGCCCAGCCGGCTGGCGGGCAAAATCACAAACCGGCCGAGGCTCGGGGCGTCGCGTTGCCGCGGCGAAGCCGCCCGCGCGCATCGCCAAGCGCTATTCTGTTTCAGCTCAACGAAAAAAATCAAATCGTTCCGCGCGGCGGCGCGTGAGCGCGCCAGACCGGGGCAGCGTCGGCGCGGCGATCGGCGTTAATGCTCTCGTCAAATAAAATCTCTGCGCAACTGAACATACAAATGTCATTTTAGCTTGCAAACGTGTATAGTGGTTGGGAGTTCTTGCCGGCGATGGCGAGCATCGGCGCTCGGCTCGTCTTTTGCATCGTCGTTCGAGCCGTCTTGCGGGACCGGTCAGGAATGGCCGGGGGTAGGGGCGGGTATGAGTGAGCCGATCATCGATCTCGGGATCGGGTTTCTTTTCGCCGTTTTGCTCGCCTTCGGCGTCGTGGCGGCCCTGCGTATGCGCGCCGGCCGTTCGGCGGTCCTTCGGCTTCCGTCCACTCCGCCCGTGATGACGGTCATCGAGGCGGACATGGATCAGGTCCATTCCCAGATCGCGGTGGCGACCCGGCGGCTCGAAATCTGCGTCGAGCAGATGAAGTCCAGGACCACAAATCAGCTCGCCGAGATCGGCAAGACCAGCGAGACGATCGGCCGGCTCAAGGCCGAGCTGACGGAGCGAAATGCCGCTCTGGCCGCGCTGCAGGACAAGGAGCGCACGGTCGCCGCCCAGTTGCGCGCCACCGAGGCCGAGCTCGCCGCCAACACCCGCAGCCTGGAAGAGACCGCGCAGAAGCTTTCCGACCGCAAGGCGGAGCTTGCGAAGCTCCTGGCTGAATCCGACATCCATCCGCGGCTGGCCAAAGCCGAGAGCCGCCACGCCGCTGAGCTCGAAAGCCTCAGGGCCGACAAGGCGTCGGTCGAAGGCGAGCTCGTTACCGCGCGCGCGGAATGCGCAAAACTGCAGGGTTACATCGAGTCGATGAAGAAGCAGGTCGAGACGACCTGGGCCACGGAGCGCATGGCCAATGCGGTCCTGCGCGAGCGCATCAACGACGTCGCCTCGGAGGTCGTCCGCGTTGCGGTGGCGCTCGAGGGGCTGAATTCGCCGATCGATTCGCTGGTTGCCGGCAAGGCCGCGCAGGCGCAGGCCGACGATTCCTCCATCGCCGGCGAGAACGGGGAGATCTCGCTGCCGGCTTCCGTCGACACCGGCGCGGGATCGAGCGGCGAGCTCATTCACCGTATTCGCGCGCTCCGCCAACGCTCCGCGCGCACGACTGCCACACCCTGACGCGACGATGGGGATTGCGATGACGTAACCGAACATATCTCCGTAGCGTCGTCGCAAATTGCTTGGTCTCAATGCGGGCGTCGGTAGCGAGTAGATGGCATGTTGGTGCAGGTGAGCGCGAGACGAACGGTTTCCGCGCATGTCATCGTGATCGGCAACGAAAAGGGCGGTACCGGAAAATCGACCCTGGCGATGCATCTCACCGTCGCCTTGATGAATTTCGGGCAACGAGTCGCCACCATCGACCTTGATTCGCGACAGAAGACCTTCACCCACTATGTGGAAAACCGGCGCGACTGGGCCAAGCGATGCAGCGGTCGCCTCAAGGCGCCGACGCATTTCTGCGTCTCATCCGGATCGACCCGCAAGCTTGATGAGAACGAGGCGATCGAATTCACCAGATTCGCCGACGCGCTGGCGAGCATCGATCGCGCCTATGATTTCCTGGTGATCGATACGCCGGGAACCGACAATCATCTGACCCGGCTGGCCCATTCGATGGCCGACATACTGGTCACGCCGATCAACGACAGCTACGTGGACTTCGATGTATTGGGCCGCGTCGATCCCGCCACCTTCACTGTCACCGGCGAAAGCCACTACGCCCAGATGGTGCGCGAGGCGCGCCTGCAAAGGCGGCTGGTCGACGGCGCCCGCATGGACTGGATCGTCATGCGCAACCGCCTCTCGTTGATCGATTCCGGAAACAAGGAGCGGATCAGCAAGGGTCTCTCCGAGATGGCGACCCGCATCGGCTTTCGCGTTGCCGAAGGGCTGGCCGAGCGCGTGGTCTACCGCGAGTTCTTTCCGCGCGGGCTCACCGCCCTGGACGATCTCGACGACAAGACGCTCGGCACCAGCCCGGGCGCGTCGCATGTGGCGGCGCGACAGGAGGTCACCGCCCTGATGGAGACGATCAAGCTTCCGCTCGATGAACGCGGACAGCAGCGGGCCGCCGCGCAGGCCGAATGGATCGCGGCCCGCAGCCAACCGCTCGAGATCCACGACATTATTGCCGAATAAGGGAGCGCTCGAGGCGGCATGCGGACATCGTCCGACAGGTTTCCGATCGTCCTGACGCTGGCGGCCTTCGTGCTCATGTTCCTCGGCCAAGCCAGCTACGAAAGGCTGGTCGACGCGCTGATCGTGGGGCGGCTCGCGCCGTGGCTCGGCGCCGCCGAGGCGCAGGTGGTCGAGCGGTTTTCCGCGGTCGCGGTCGCCGGCGCGATATCCCTTTACGTCATCGCCGCGCTCTACTTCTACCTGCGGCGGGAATTCGCCCGGCAATCCGCCCGCACGGCGGATGGATCAAGCAAGCAGGCTGCGCCAATTCGCGCCCAGCGTGACGTCTGGCTCTACGACGCCATTTGCCGAATTTTCATCGGACACTGGGAGCAGATCCGCCTGCGGCGGGGAAAACTGGACCTGGACAACGCGGATCGCGCGGTGCTGCAGGATCTCATCACGCGGCATGTCAGGCAGCTGGCCGCCGAGGGCGCGCTTCCGATCTGGGGAAGGAAGCCAGGCTATTGGGCGCTCTGGGAATTGTTGCCGCCCGCGTTCTGGAGACATCATCAAGTCGATTTCCAGTCGTTCCTGGAAGCCGACCCCAAGCTGCTGCATGCGTTGCCCTGCAGCGGCGGCGGCAGCGCGGCCGCGATCGGAGAGCTGATGACCAGCAAGGCCGCGGTCGACGCCTTCTGCGCGTCGGTGGCGCTGTAAGACGCGTCAGGCGCGCGGCAGCAAGGCCAGAGCGCGTTCGCGCCACTGTGTCATCACGCGGGCGAGGTCGGCGGCCGAAAGCCCATAGGTGTTTGCCAGGCCCGCATTTTTGCCCGTGGTCACAATGTTGAGCATGGCGATCAGTTTGATCATGGTGAATGCCCGGCCAGCCAGGTTGACGTCATCATAGACCACAAATTTCGAGGCACCGATCGCCCCCCACCCGAATCCGCTCACATCCTGCCAACGCGAGCCGCGAGGCCGGAAAAGTCTGGTCTCCTGAAAGCCATCCTGGTCGACCTTTAGCGAAACTGCGCCGGGCAAGAGCGCACCGGCAGCGCTGATCGTACACAAGCCGAAGAAGATCAGGCCGGGCCATCCCGAGGGCGCCCCGTCCGCGACCATCTTTATCCCGATGGCGTCGAACACCGCGCAGCCGAACAGGATTAGGATCAACCTCCTGCGCGACGGATAAAGCGTCACCGGGCCCGGGAGGCCCCGCAAGATCGCATCGACTGTCTCGGTGGCCGGCACGGTTATTTTTGGGGCGGCTTGAAATACTTCAAATCCGGGGGCGATTGCGCCTTCTTGGTTGGCATCAGGTAGCCGTCGGCGCTGAGAAAGTAGGCCTCCTGGCCGATCTTGACGTGCTGGTTGCCCTCCGCGCAGATGACCTCGCGCCAGGCCGGGCGCGCCACCTGCATGCGGCGGTACGACTTGGTCACCGTCCAGGGCCGCGTCAGCGCATGGTCGATGGTGGTGATTTCATCATGCAGCAGGTTCGCATCGGCCTGGTCCTGGAAAATCCGTTCCTTGATGACGGTCTGATTGTCCTCGTGCAGCGGCAGGCCGGTGGAATCGAAGACGCGCGGACCCATGAAGCCGCGGGTCTCGACCAGGAGCTGGTCGTAGTGGCCGTCGAGCTTGCTATCGATCCATCTGCCGATCGAGGTGCCCGCGAAGGTCACCTGCAGCTCCTCCGGCCAGTCGCGTCCGTCGGTAAAGATGCGCCGGGAATCGTGGATATGTCCCATCAACATGTGGGTGGTGCCCGGCGTGATGATGATCTCCATCGGATCATAGACGATCATGACGCGCGGCATGCCGGGCGCGAGGCACGTATAGGTCGGATCATTGCCCGGCCCGCCGGCCGCCTGGTCGGCGACACTGGCTTCCAGAACGGCCTGATATTCGGGCGTCAGCGGCGCCTCTTGTCCCAGCCCATCGGATTTGTTCGGGTCGTATGAAGGCTGGCCCTTGAGCCCGGCGACCGGCACGCGACGCCATTCGCCCTTCCACTGCGGATATTTTGACTCATCAAACGCCAGCGCCCCGCTCATGGTCGTCACCAGCGCGGCAGCCAGCGCGATCAGGGCGATGCAACCTCGGTAGAGCATGACCGTCCTCCCATGGCCGGGTTGGTGACCTCTCCCGCGAACGGGAGAGGGTTTTTCGATGGCGGCGCTTTATTGCGGGCCGATGACCAGCATTTCGAACGAGCCGTCCTTGGGAGTCGGGCGGCCGCCGCCACCGCGCGGCTTGCTCGGGTCGGGCTCGGCCGCCATCAGATAAACGCGCCCCGATTGCGGATCGACGGCGCCGGTGCGGGCCAATATATGCGTCGGCAGGTGCTGTACCAGCGCCACATGCGCGGGGTCCGCCACCGAGATGATTTCCAGGACGCCGTCGACTCCGCACGGGATGAAGGCGAGCTGACGCACCGGATCATAGATCACGGCATCCGGCCCCTTGCCGATCTTGATCGATGCGACTTCCTTGCCGCTGTCGGCCGCAAGCACCTTGGCGACGCCGTCGCAGGACGCGATCAGGAGCTTGGACTTGTCCGCATAGGCGAGCCCGGAGGGATCCTCGCATCCGGCCATCTTGTAGCTGCCGGTCACCTTCTGGCTCTTGATATCGATGACGGCGATTTCGCCCGCCTGCGAGCGATTGACATACAGATGTCCCATGCCATCGGCCGCGGGAAATTCGAGCTTGCCGCCGCCGACCGAAAAGGTCGTCGACTTGCCGGCCTGCGCATCGACCTCGCTCACCTCGCTCGGATCACGGTCGGCGACGAAGACGTGCTTGGAGAACGGATCGTAGGTCGCGCCGTCCGGCGTCTCCCCGCCGGGCACATCCGCCACGATCTTGTCGGTCGCGGTGTCGAGGATGCGGATGGTCTTGGCCGGCATGCGTAGCGGCAGCACGACCAGCGTCGTGCCCGCGACCGGCACCGCCAGATGCGCATTACCGGTGTTCTTGAGCTGGGAGAGCTTGCCGGTCTTGATATCGATTACGTCGGTGAAGCCTTCGTTGCGCGACCAGTAGATGCGGCCGTGCTCGGGGTCGGAGCTGGCATAGTCCCAGCCACCGTCCGGCATCTTGAAGCGGTCGACGATCTTGTAATCCGCGGCGCGCGCCGGCGCCGCCAGCACGGCGGACATGGCGAGCACTGTGATCAGTATTCGCGACATGGCGATCTCCTTTTTTCGGTTTGTCGAATTAGCTTGCCTTCCCTCCGGCATCACTTCTGCGTCGGCCTGAAACGGCGCAACTTGGCGGCGGCTGATCCTCTCTGATGGATCAGGCCGCCGATCGCGCTCGGCATGCGGGCTTCCCCGCGGGGGCGCCACCTTATTGCGGGCCGACGACCAGCAATTCGAACGAGCCTGACTTGGGAACCGGCCGGCCGGCCGGGCCTGGGCCGGCGGCCGTATCGATCACCGCCGTCATCAGATAGATGCGGCCGGACTGCGGATCGAGCGCGCCGGTGCGGGCCAGCGTCTGGGTCTGGACATGTTGCACGAGCGCGACTTTCGCCGGGTCGGCAACCGAGATGACCTCCAGGACGCCGTCACGGCCGACCGGAATGAACGCAAGCTGCCGCTGGGCGTCATAGATCACCGCGTCGGGCCCCTTGCCGATCGGGATCGAGGCCACTTCCTTGCCGTCGACCGCCGACACGACCTTGGCGACCTGATTGCCGCAGGAGGCGATGAGCAGCTTGGTCTTGTCGCCCGTATAGGCCAAGCCGGAAGCATCCTCGCAGCCCGCCATCTTCCATTTCGTGATCAGCTTTTGCGCCTTCACGTCGATCACCCCGAGGATGCCCGGCTCCTCGATATTGACAAAGATGCGCCCGGCGCCGTCGGAGGCGGGAAATTCGAGCTTGCCCTCCTTGCCGACCTCGATTTGCGCGAGGCTCTTGCCGCCCACCGGATCGACTTCGGTCACGGTGCCGCCGTTATGATTGGCAACGAAGACGTGCTTGGAGAACGGATCATAGACGGCGCCGTCCGGCGCCTCGCCGCCCGGCACGTCGGCCACGATCTTGTCCGCCATGGTGTCCATGATGCGGATCATCTTTTCCGGCATGCGCAGCGGAATCACGCCGAGCGCTGTGCCCGGCACGGGCACGATCATATGGCCGTTGCCGTTGTTCTTGAGCGTCGTGACCTTGCCGGTCTTGACGTCGATCAGGTCGGCCCCGTCGGTGCGGGTGCGAATGATGCGGCCGTGCTCGGTATCGGACACGATATAGTCCCAGCCGCCGTCCGGCAGCTTGATCCGGTCGACGACCTTGTAGGTCGGGTCGGCTGCGAGCGCGGGCGCCGCAAAAGCGGCGGACAGGGCCAGGGCAGCGACAAGCATGCGTGTCATGGTAATCATCCTCCCAGTTGACTTTTCGACGACGTTACGCAGTTAACGGCTCGATGTGATTTTCTTGATCTGGTCGCATTTCTGCCGCGAGCCGGAGCCACTTAGCGCAAGCATATACCGATCGTGCGGTCGCGCGAAAGGGCGCAAAAAAGCGGCGGTGGCTCAAGGCCTCCGCCGCCATCTCGGGCTCGATCCGGGTTCAGGCCGGGCGAGCAAATCCTACCTCTTCACAAACCCGGTTCCTTCTTCACAAACCTGCGGAAATTCTTCGTGTTGGTGTAGCCCGCATAGACGTTGCCGGCGTCGTCCGCGCCGACGCCTTCGAGCGCACCCAGCTCCTTTGTTTCCGGAATGTAAGCCGTGACCTTCTTGTCCTTGACGTTTCCGATCCGGATGCCCTGCCCGAAGCCCGGATTGGTCTTGTCGGTCGATTGCGAGTCGGACACGTAGATGGTGTCGTTCTTGTTGATGTAGACGCTGCTCGGCCGGCCGAACTGCTTCCACTCGTCGAGGAACTGCCCGTCCTGGTCGAAGATCTGGATGCGGTTGTTCTCGCGGTCGGCAACGAAGAGGCGGCCGGCGGAATCCATGGCCAGCATGTGCGGCGTCTGGAACTGGCCCGGCGCCGTGCCCTTGCTGCCCCAGGCCTTGATGAACTTCCCGTCCTTGGTGAACTTCACGATCCGCGCATTGGTGTCGCCGCCGTGTCCGTCGGCAACGAGGATATCACCGTTCGGCGCGACCAGGGTGTTGGAGGGCGCGTTGAACGTATCCTGGCTGTTGCCGGCAACGCCGGCCTTGCCGAGCGTCATCAGCACCTTGCCGTCCGGGCTGAATTTCGTGACCTGGTGGCCCTTGCCGTTCTTGGCGCGGAAATCGGTCACCCACACATTGCCGTCGCGATCGACGTAGAGGCCGTGCGGAGACGCAAACATGCCGGCCCCGAAGTTCGCCACCATCTTGCCGGCCGGGTCGAACCTGAAGATCGGCGCCAGGTTGGAATCGGCGCAGAAATCCGCCGTCTCGCAGCGGTCGAACGCCCAGATGCTCTTGCCGTCGCGATCGACCGAGGTACCGAACACGGCGCCCCATTGGCGGCCTGCCGGCAGCTTCGCCCAGCCCTCATCGAGCCGATACGGATTGGGCGCGGCATTGGGATCGGACGCGCCTTGCGCGTAGCCGCGGTCTCCCGACATGACCAGCGCCGCAACCACGGCGAAGCCGAACGCAAATGTCATTCCACGTGTCAGCGACATGTTTCCTCCTCCATCTATCTTGGTTTGGTTATCCGGGGTCGGCTATCTTGGATCGATGCAGCTTGGTTTCGATGGGCTGACCGATCATAGCACGCCGCGGCATCGAGTCAGGGGGGTATCCGGGGGTATCGGGATGGATCAAACCGCGATCCTGGCGCATAGGGATTGCGGCCGCCAATAGCGGGCGGATTCGATCGGCGCAGTGCAGGAGGGATGGATGGCTGGAAGGAACGTCGCGGCCGCAGGCGTCGGGTTGCTCATGAGCGTGTCGGCGCTTGCGGGCGCGGCCAGCGCGCAGAATTTTCCCACCCGGCCGCTGACGCTGGTGGTCCCGTTCGTCGCCGGCGGCGGCATCGACGTGACGGCCCGCATCCAGGCCCAGCGCATGGGCGAATTGCTCGGCCAGACCATCGTCATCGAGAACATCGGCGCCGCCGCCGGGATGGCGGGCGGCGCGCGCGTCGCCAAGGCGGCGCCGGATGGCTACACGTTCGAGATCGGCAATGTGGGCACCCACGCCTACAATCAGACGCTCTACAAGAAGCCGCTCTACAATGCAGTGACCGACTTCACGCCGGTCGGGCTCGCGACCGAGTCGCCGCGCATCCTGGTCACCCGCAAGGATCTGCCGGTCAACAATCTGCAAGAGCTGATCGCTTACATCAAAGCCAACCAGAGCAAGATGCAGTTCGGCTCGGCCGGCGTGGGCTCCGGCACGCACCTGCCCTGCGTGCTCTTCAACCTCGCGATCGGGGTCGAGGTGACGCACGTTCCCTATCGGGGCGAAGGCCCGGCCATGCAGGACCTGATCGGCGGCCGCACCGATTACATGTGCGCGACCATCCAAAGCGGCGCCGCCCAGGCCAACCAGGGCAGCGTCAAGCCGATCGCGATCCTGGCGGAAAAGCGCGTGCCGATCATCCCCGACGTGCCGACCTCCGGCGAACAGGGCCTCAAGGGCGTCGAGTCGAGCGTCTGGAATGCGTTCTTTCTTCCCAAGGGCGCGCCCGAGGCGATCGTGCGCAAGCTCAACAAGGCGATGAGCGACGCGCTCGACGACCCGGCCATGCGCAAGCGCCTGGAGGAGCTGGGACTCGAGATCATGCCGCCGGAGCGGCGCACGCCCGAATATCTGGCCAAGTTCCTGCCGCAGGAGATCGAGCGCTGGGCCAAGCCGATCCTGGCGGCCGGCATCAGCGCGGACTGATACGGTAGGAGCTCGGTGCGGCCCGCACGTGTCACTGCCTTTACCTGTCCCGGCTCAAGGCCGGGACAGGTTGTAGCCCGGATGGAGCGCTTGCGAAATCCGGGAACGCCGCTCCCGCATTCCGCTGCCGCTCCATGCGGGCTACGGTCGCTGCGGATCCAAGGCCGTAACAAACGCCAATGTTTGGTACGGTCCCGGGTCAAGCCCGGGACAAGTTCAGGAACATCAATTCCGTATCGTCATAGCGGCGGCGCTCCATCGTCTCGAAGCCCGCGGGCGCCGTGAAGCCGGCGTCCGCGGCCTCCTCCACCACGATGAGCGCATCGGGCCGGAGCCATTGGCCGGCCTGCGCCGAGATGAGCGCGCGCTCGGCCAGGCCTTGGCGGTAGGGCGGATCGAGAAAGGCGAGGGAGAACGGCTCGAGCGGATGGACGTCGCCGAGCGCGGTGGCGTCGCGGCGGAAGATGCGCGTTGCGCCACCCAGCCCAAGCGCGGTGACATTGTCGCGCATCAGGGCGCGCGCTTCCGCCGCGTCATCGATCAGCAGCGCGAAACGCGCGCCGCGCGAGAGCGCTTCGAGCCCGAGCGCGCCGGTGCCGGCGAACAGGTCGAGCACGCGTGCGTCGGCGACCGGATCGCCGTAGGCGTGCTGCAGGATGTTGAACAGAGCCTCGCGCAGGCGATCGGCCGTCGGCCGGATGGAAGACGATTTCGGAGCCGCCAGGGCGCGGCCGCGCAAGCGTCCGCCGACGATGCGCATCAGCGGTCCTGCGGTTTGCCGGGGCGCCGGCGCTTTTCGCGCCGCGCCAGCTCCGGCTCGCCGAACCGCTCGGCGTCGCGGCGGCGCTTGTTGTGTTTTCGGGGCTTGAATTTTGTTGTTGGCCGCGCCGGCGCTGATTCCCTCCCCCTGAAAGGGGGAGGGTGGCGCCGAAGGCGCCGGGTGGGGGTCCCGTCTTCCTGCGGACTCGGAGTTTGTTGCGTGACCCCCACCCGACCCGCTTCGCGGGTCGACCTCCCCCTTTCGGGGGGAGGTATCAACGCGCTGACGATCGGGGCGGAGAAATCGGCGCCCGCGAGCGCGGCAATGCGATCGCCCAATTGATCGCGCAAGATCCGGGTCTTGACCTCCTCGACCGCGCCTTCCGGCAGATCGCCGAGCCGGAACGGGCCGAACGACACCCGGATCAGGCGGTTGACCGCGAGCCCGAGGTGACCGAGCACGTTCTTGACCTCGCGGTTCTTGCCCTCGCGCATCGCAAAGGTGAGCCACAGATTGGCGCCCTGCTCGCGCTCGAGCCCGGCCTCGATCGGTCCGTAGCGGATGCCCGCGATGGTGATGCCGTTGCGCAGACGGTCGAGTTCGTCCTGGCGCACGCGGCCGTGGGCGCGCACCCGGTAGCGGCGCAGCCAGCCGGTCGCCGGCAATTCGAGGGTGCGGGCAAGCCCGCCGTCGTTGGTGAGCAGCAGCAGGCCCTCGGTGTTGAGGTCGAGCCGGCCGACGCTGATGAGGCGCGGCAGGTCGCGCGGCAGCGCCGCGAAGATGGTGGCGCGGCCTTTTGCATCCGCGTGGCTGGTCAACAGCCCGCGCGGCTTGTGAAAAAGAAAGAGCCGTGTGCGCTCGCGTTGCGGCAGCGGCTGTCCGTCGACGGCGATGCGGTCGTGCGGCAAGACGTCGAGCGCCGGCGAGGCGATGGCCTTGCCATTGACCGCGACGCGGCCGGCCGCGATCCAGGCCTCGGCCTCGCGGCGCGAGCACAGTCCGGCGCGCGCCATCACCTTGGCGATGCGCTCGCCGGATTTGGTTCCTGCCTGCTGTCCGCTCTTGCCGGCCATTCTTCGATCCATCGGTGTTGCTGGTGTATAAAGATGTGGAGGCCCGGTACAAGATGGCTCGCGTGCCGTCTCTGGCACTTGCTACGATTGCGGAGCGATACGACTGACCAACCGGCGTCCCTCGCCCCGCTTGCGGGGAGAGGGCGGCAAGCACCGAGGGAAAACCCGATCTCGGCCTGGAGAGGGGGCGCTTCCACAAGCTCAGACTCGCGGAAGCGCCCCCTCATCCCGACCTTCTCCCCGCGCGCGGGGAGAAGGAGACCGCAGTGCGCCGGGATATGTGCGAAGCAAGTTTCGGACTCAGAACACTGGATGTCGTGAATGTCATCGCCTTCGTTCATGGATGCGGCGCTGGTGCAGGCCCGCGCCGCCGCGGCGGCCGGCGAGGTGCCGGTCGGCTGCGTCATCGTGCGCAACGGGGCGGTGATCGCGCAGGCGGGCAATCGCACGCTCGCTGACCGCGACCCGACCGCGCATTGCGAGATGGTCGCGATCCGGGCCGCCGCGCAGGCGCTCGGCTGCGATCGGCTCGGCGATTGCGACCTGCATGTCACGCTCGAGCCTTGCGCGATGTGCGCGGGCGCGATTTCGTTTGCCCGCATCCGCCGACTCTACTACGGGGCGCCCGACCCCAAGGGCGGCGCCGTCGACAACGGGGTGCGGTTTTTCGCATCGCCCAACTGTCATCACCGGCCGGAGGTCTATGCCGGGATCGGCGAGGCGCAGGCGTCTGCCCTGCTCAAGGGCTTCTTTCGCGAGCGGCGATGAAACGCGCGTTTCCATGATAGAAGGCGTGGCGGGCAACCCGCTGCGTGCAATCCAAGGAGGTCCCATGAACAGGTCGCTGGCTTTCGCGCTCGGTTTGGTCTGCGTGATGCGGGCTCCCGATTGCGGCGCGCAAGAGCAGCAGTCCTTCAAGACCTTGATCGGGAGAGGATTCGAGATCAAAAGCGCCACCTTCGCGCACGGCGAGAGCACCGACAATCGGGACGCCTTCGTGGTGACCCTGCAAAAGGACAAGTCGGTCGCGGTCTGTTATTTCGCGGCCGTGAATTGGATCAATCTGAACAGCGCGACGCTAGAGGACGCGCGCCGCTGCGACGTCCGCTAGCGCCGCGACTCTAAGGCTTGCTGCAATTGCCGAGCAGTGAGGCTTCCCTCGCCCCGCTTGCGGGGAGAGGGCCACGCGGCACTGAGGAAAACCAGATCTCGGCTCGGTGAGGGGGCGCTTCCACAAGCTCAGACTCGCGGAGAGGCCCCCTCATCCCAACCTTCTCCATAGCCCGTCGAAGACGGGCGTAAACGCCCTGATGGCACGCGGGGAGAAGGAGACCGCCGTGCGCCCTGGATACATTCGAAGCAAGCGTTAGAGTCACAACACTAGCGCTGTCGGTCATTCCACGATCAGGGCTTCCAGCGCAGCGCGGATCTCGGCCTTGGCGGGCTCGGCGGCGCGCAGGATGGCGCTCGCCTGGAAGAAGTCGAGGGTGCGGAAGATCCCGACATTGGGCCGCACCATGAGGTCGGGCGCGCCGTGCTTCAATTTCTCGGTCGTGATCGCATTGCCCATGACCAGCACCGTGGTCAGCAGACATTCCCACGGGCCCGGGAGATCGCGCCGCTCTTCGTTCGGCTCGCCCGAAATATCCACCGCCACCACGATATCGGCCTGTCCGCGCAGCTGGTCGAAAGGCAGCGGATTGGTCGCGCCGCCGTCGACCAGGACCTTGTCGCCGAGGACGACCGGCCGCATCAGGCTGGGCAGCGCGATCGAGGCGGCAAGCGCCGGACGCAAGCTGCCGGACGACAAGGCCACTTGCCGGCGGCGGTAGAGATCGGACGCCATGACGGTCAGCGGGATTTGCAGGTCGCCGAACTCCTGCGGCAGCGCCCCGGGCAGGAACTGGCTGCAGAACTTCTCGGCATCGATCAGCGTCGCGCTGCCGAAGCCGGCCGCGAACAGATTGGCGAAGCTGCCGGCGCGCGCCGCGATCAGCCGGCGAACCGTCTCGGCGCGATCATGCGCGAGCGCGATCACATGGCGGCGGATCGCCTTGCCGGTCATGCCCGCCGCATAGGCGGCGCCGATCATGGCGCCGATCGAGGTGCCGGCGATCGCGGCCGGCCGCAGGTTCAGGTCATCGATGGCCTCGAGCACCGAGATATGCGCGAGCCCGCGGGCGCCACCGCCGCCCAGCGCAAGCCCGAAGGTCTTCACGGGCGCTCCGCCGGCGCGCGCTCCACCGCCCGGTCGCCGATATCGCGGCGGCAGAAGCCGTCGGGCCAGCGGATGCGGTCGATGGCCTGATAGGCGCGCCTTTGCGCCTCGCCGACCGTCTTGCCGAGCGCGGACACGTCGAGCACGCGCCCCCCGTTGGCGAGGATGCGGCCGCGCTCCGCCAGCGTGCCGGCATGGAAAATCTGCACGCCCTCGACCGCGGCCGCGGCCTCGAGCCCCTCGATTACCGAGCCTTTGGCATAACGTTCCGGATAGCCCTTGGCGGCCATGACCACCGTCAAGGCGGCGTCCGGATACCAGCGCAGATCGAAATTCTTCAGCATCCCGTCGCAGCAGGCGAGCAGAGCCGGCAGCAGGTCCGACATCAGGCGCAGCATGAGCACCTGACATTCCGGATCGCCGAAACGCACATTGTATTCGATCAGCTTGGGTCCGTCCGCGGTGAGCATCAGCCCGGCATAGAGCACGCCCTTGAACGGCGTCCCGCGGGCCTGCATGGCGCGCACGGTCGGCAGCACGATCTCATCCATGGCGCGGCGGGCCAGCTCGGGGGTCAAGACAGGCGCCGGCGAATAGGCTCCCATGCCGCCGGTATTGGGTCCGCGATCGCCGTCGAAGGCGCGCTTGTGGTCCTGCGCGGACGCAAGCGGGATCGCGTGCTCGCCGTCGCAGAGCGCAAAGAACGAGGCTTCCTCGCCGGCGAGAAATTCCTCGATGATGACCTCGGCGCCGGCCGCGCCGAGGCTGCCGCTCAGCATCGCATCGACCGCGGCCTCGGCTTGCGCCAGGGTTTCAGCGACCACCACGCCCTTGCCGGCCGCCAGCCCGTCGGCCTTCACCACGATCGGCACGCCGTGCTGGCGCAAATAGGCCTTGGCGGGCGCCGCGGCGGTGAAGCGCGCGTAGGCGGCGGTCGGAATTCCGTTCTCCCGGCACAGATCCTTGGTGAAGCTCTTCGAGCCTTCGAGCCGGGCGGCGGCCCTGCCCGGACCGAAAGCCTTGATGCCGGCCGCCGCCAGATCGTCCACGATGCCGGCACAGAGCGGCGTTTCGGGACCGACCACCACGAAGTCGATCGCCTGCGCCCGGCAGAACGCGATCACCGCCGCATGGTCGGCGGGATCGAGCGCCGCCAATTCGCATTCCTGCGCAATGCCGGCATTGCCGGGCGCGCACACGAGCCGCCCGACCAGCGGGCTCGCCGCGATCTTCCAGGCCAGCGCATGCTCGCGGCCGCCGGAACCGATGAGGAGGACGTTCATAATACCTTCAATTTTGCACGCGGCGGCCACCGCTGAAACACGAAAATGTCCTACCCACCGGGCAAACCGGCAAGCGGGCTGGAGGCGCATGCGCACAGGGGGTGCGCGGGAGGGACCATGCGTCGTGCCTTGAGTTGCGTGTTGCCTTGCCTCGTCCTCGCGGTTCTCGCCATTCTCATCCTGCCGACGGCGGCCACCGCCGCCGCCTGGCGGCTGACTGAGCTTTCCGCGCGCGAGGACGTGCTCAAATGGATCGACGGCTACCGCAAGCGGCCTGATCCGGCCGCGGTCCCCATCGCCATGAAGGTGCTGAGCCGGCGCGGCGTCCTGCAGGATGCGGATTCGGCCGGGGTCTATGTGGGCTTCATGGCCGGCGTCATCGGTTCGCACCCGGCCGGGGCCGACGCCATGGTCGCCAAGGTGCTGCCGGCTTTGGTCGAGGAGGATCAATGGATCCTGGTCCGGGCCATCGCCTATTCGGGCCTGCCCGATTGGAAGGCGCTGTTGACCAGGTTCGCTCCCCGCATGCCGAGCCGCCGCGTGATGATCGACAAGTATCTCGACGGCACGCTTGCCGCCCTCGACCAGGTGCCGTTGGAGGCCGAGAAGCCGGCGCTCATGGACAAGGTAAAGGGCTTTTTCGGCGGCAGTGCGCCCAAGCACGGCGCGCTCACATTCGATTCGAGCCCGGAGCTGCTCGATACGCTGTGGGGGACCTACTTCGCGACCGGCAATTATCGGCCGGTCGCGCGGATCATCGCCATGCTGCCGTGGTCCAAGGAAACCGACAGCGTCGAGAAGCTCACCGTGGGCGGCATGGCCAAATACACGCTGGTCAGCAATGCGACGCGCAGCCGCGACCTGCTCGCCATGCTCAAGCGCGCGAGCCAGCACCAGCCCAAGTCGGTCGCCCCGATTCTCAATGAGGTGATCGAAGCCGCCGAAACCATGGAAGGCCCGCGCATCCGCAAAGAGGAGCTCGCCGCCATCGAGGAGCTCAAGACCAAAGGCCCGGGCTACCGGCGCGAGGTTTCACTGTGGGGCAAGGTCGGCGAGGGCGCGCTGGCGATCGGCTGCATCGCGGCGGCCGCCGCCGGGCAGATCGAGTTCGGCCTGCCCTGCGTGATCGGCGGCGCCACCTCGTCGGCCGCGCTCAGCGCGTGGGACGGGCAGAAGTAGCCGCGGGCCGGCGCAGCCAGCGTTGCGGATCTCAGGATTCGCGGAACGGGCGTTACGCAACGCGGGCCGGCATCAGTCCGCCTTGGCGCCGGAGAACTTGACCACCTTGGCCCATTTCTCGGTTTCATCGACCATGAGCTTGCCGAATTCGGCAGGCGAGGCGACGAGCGCGCTCGCGCCGAGGTCGGCGAACCGCGCGTTGAGCTTCGGGTCGGCCAGAATCGCGTTGATGTCCCGGTTGAGCTTGTCGGCGATCCCGGTCGGCGTGTTCCTGGGCGCGACCACACCATACCAGCCGTTCGCCTCGTAGCCCGGCACGGACTCACCCACTGTCGGCACGTCCGGCAGGATTGGCGAGCGCGTCGCGGTGGTCACCGCCAGGGCGCGGAGGCTCCCGGCCCTGACAAACTCGATCGCCGAGTAATCGGCGAACAGCATCGCCACCTGTGCGGCAAGCAGATCGGCTGTCGCGGGCGCGCTGCCGCGATAGGGCACATGCGGCAGGTCGAGCCCGGTCATCATTTTGAACAGCTCGCCGCTCATGTGGGTTCCGCTTCCCACGCCCGCCGAGCCCATGTTGACCTTGCTCGGGTTCGCCTTGGCGTAAGCGATGAACTCGGGCACCGTCTTGGCCGGAAATGACGGATGGACCACCATCAGATTGGGCGCGCTCAGAATGCCGGCGACCGGGACAAAATCGCGGGTGAAGCTGAAGGTGAGCTTGGTGTAGAGCGTCGCGTTGACGGCGTTTGCCAGACCGGCGACGAGGAGGGTGTAACCGTCGGGAGAGGCGTTGGCGACCACCTCGGCTGCCGTGCTGCTGCCGGCGCCGGGCCGATTCTCGACGATGAAGGTCTGGCCGAGCCGCGCCGACAGCCATTGGCCGGTCAAGCGTGCGGCGATGTCGGTTCCACCGCCGGCAGCGAAGCCCACGACCAATCGCACCGGACGCGCCGGATAGGTCTGCGCCCGAACGATGCGAGACGCGGCGGAAAGCGCGGCAACGCCTGCAGTCAGATGCAGGAAGGTTCGGCGGGGAAGTTTCGTCATGGTCCACCTCACATCCTGGGACCAGGAGCGGCTCAATCCACCGCCCTGATGCCCGCCGCCTTGATGATCGGCCATCACTTCTATTCCGCCTTGACGTGGGCCGCCTCGATGATCGGGCCCCAGCGCGCGATCTCGCGCTTGAGCAGCGTGCGCAGGGCCTGCGGTCCGCGGCTCGCCTTGTCGGGAATGTCGTTGCCGAGCTCGGACAGGCGCTTGCGCACGCCTTCGTCGTCAAGGGCCGCGTCGAGCGCCGCCGTGAGCCTTTCGAGGATCGGCTTCGGGGTGGCCTTCGGTGCGAACCAGGCAAACCACGTAGACGCCTCGAACTCCGGCAGCCCGGCTTCAGCGGTCGTCGGCACGTTCGCGAGCGCCGGATTGCGCGCGGCCCCGGCGATCGCATAGGCCTTGATGGTGCCGGCGCGCAATTGCGGAGCGGAGGTGAGAATGTCGCCGCACATGTAATCGACCTGGCCGGCCATCAGCGCGTTCATGGCCGGAGCCCCGCCGTTGAAGGGCACCAGCGTCGGCTTCACCTCCAGGATCGAGTCGAGCATCAGGCAGGTGGTGAAAAACGTCGAGCCGACGCCGGCATGCGCGACATTGAGCCTGGCGGAATTCGCCTTCACGAAGGCGACGAATTCCTTGAGGTCATTCGGCGGAAAGTCGCGTCTGGCCACGATCACCACCGGCCCCGCCGCCACCATGCCGATCGGCTCGAAATCGACATCAGGCTTGTAGGGAAGGTTCGGATAGAGCGCGACCGCGGCGGCATGCGTTCCCATCTGGCCCATCACCAGGGTGTAGCCGTCGGGATCGGCGCGCATGGCCCGCGCGGAGCCGACGGTTCCGCCGGCGCCGGCGATGTTCTGCACGACAAGCTGCTGCCCGAGCGTGCGCGACATGTGCTCGCCGACGATGCGGGTGACGACATCGGTCCCGCCGCCCGGGGCGAACGGAACGATCGCCGTTATGGCGCGCGTCGGGTAGGCCTGCGCCCGCGCGAAGCGCGCGAGCGCCGGGAGCACCGCGGCGCCGGCGGCCAGCTGCAGAAAAGCTCTACGCAGAAGTCGCATCGGTTGCCCCCGTTGGCGGTCCGGGCCTTCAGTTCATGACAAGCTTCACGATCGAATAGACAATGCCGCATCCGATCAAGATCAACATCGCCCATACCAGGTAGTCGACCTGTCTCCTGAAATCAGACGCCGCCTGCGACAGCTTCTTCGATTGACCCGGGAACACGGCTCGCAGGAAGAGAACGACCGGTATCGCAGCCACCGCGATGGTTATCAGCTTATACATGCGGCCGCCAATCTCGCAGTCCGGGTTCGCATTGTCATTCAACCTCATTCGCCTTTGATGCCGGCCGCCTTGATGATCGGCCAGCGCTTCTCGATCTCGCTTCTTTGAAAGGCGCCGAGCGCCGCCGGGGTTTGCTGCTCGCGCGGCGGAATCTCCATGCCGAGATCGGCGATCCGCCGACGTGTCGCCGGATCGGCCATCGCGTTCACGGCAGCGGCATTGACCTTGGCGATGACGTCATCGGGCGTGTCTTTGGGAGCCCAAAGTCCATGCCAGGCGGAAATGTAAAGCCCCGGCACGCCCGCCTCGTCGGTGGTCGGGACATCCGGCGCCGCGAACCATCGGGTCTTGGCCATGACGGCGTAGGCCTTGATGTTGCCGCTGCGCAGCTGCGGCAGCGCATTCGCCGCCAGGTCGCAGGTGAAATCGATCTGACCGCCCGCCAGGTCCTGAACCATGGGAGCGCCGCCGCGATACGGCACGAACTGGAAGGCGGTGCCGGTGCGGGCTCGGAAGATGATGCCGCAGAGGTGGCCGTCGCCGCCGCTGCCGATGGTGCCGGCCGAAGCCTTGTCCGGATTGGCCTTGAGCCAGGCGATCAGCTCCTTCAGATCGTTTGCCTGCAGCGTTTTCTTCCCGATGATCCAGAACGGGACGCTCGGAAGCAGCGCCACCGGCGCGAAATCCTTCACGAGGTCGTAGGGGAGCGGATAAATCGCGCCATTGTTGACATATTGCGCTCCGGTCCCGATGCCGAACGTATAGCCGTCCGGCGCCGCGCGCGCGACGCGGCCGACCCCGATGCTGCCGCTCGCGCCGCTGACGTTTTCGATCAGGATGGATTGACCGAGCGATCCTCTCAGGGCTTCGCCCAAGATTCGCGCGAGCGAATCCACGGCCCCGCCCGCCGGCAACGGCACGATGATGGTGATCGGCCGCGCCGGGTAGGTTTGCGCCCATGCGGTGCGCGCGACGGCCGGCACCGCGGCGGCGCAAGCTGCCAGACGCAGAAACCGGCGGCGGGGGAGCTTCATGGCGCTCGGTCTCCGGACCGGCGTTGCCGTCACTTCCGCGATTGCTCGAAATAGCGCAGATCCGGCGGCGGCTGGTCCTTTCTGGTGGGCATCAAATAACCGTCCGCGCTCAGGAAATAGCTGTCCTTGCCGATCTTGGCCCACGAGTTGCTCTCCGCACAGACAAACTCCAGCCAGACCGGCCGCGGATTCTGCGCCCGATGGTAGTTCTTCGTCGCCGTCCAGGGACGCGTCAACGCATGGTCGATCGTCGTGATTTCATCATACAGCGTGTTCGGATCGGCCTTGTCCTGATAGATCCGCTCCCTGACGATGGTCTGATTATCCCGGTGCAGAGGCAGGCCGCTGGAGTCGAAAGCGCGCGGACCCTTGAAGCCGCGCGTCTCGACCTCGAGCACGTCGTAGCGGCCATGCCCGTCCGTATCCAACCAGCGGCCGATCGAATAGCCCGCGAAAGACGGCTCGATGTCCGCCGGCCAGTCGCGCCCGTCGGTGAAAATTCGCCGGAAGTTATGGATATGCTCCATCAGCAGGTGGGTCGTGTCCGGCGTGACGACGATTTCCATCGGGTAATACCCGATCATCATTCGCGGCATGCCGGATGGGAGGCAAGTCATCTGCGGATCATTGCCCGGCCCGCCGGCCGCCTGGTCCGCCAGGCTGGCCTCCAAAATGGCCTGGTACTCAGGCGTGAGCGGGGCTTGTTGCCGGCGGCCGTCGGACTTGCTCTGGTCATAGGAAGGCTGGCCGGTGACCCCGGGGGGCGGGTTGATCCAGCCACCCATCCACTGGCCCTTCCAGTCGGGATATTTCGTGTCATCCCAGGCCCGCGCATCGCCGGCCGGCATCGCCAGCGCCGCCAGCACGACTGCACCGATCAAAGCTCTGCAAAGCATTGTGTAAAGCATGATGTGTGCTCCTGCGGATCGATTTTACCGCCCATCAGCCGGCGCACGGTCAGCACCGGTGGAATGTGAACGCTGTACGCGGCGATAGAAGAGGTGGTGCTGAGAGGATCATGCCCGCCGACGGCACTGCGGCTGCCGCGAAAAGGGAGTTCGGCACATCCGGTTGGCAGCTCGGCGGCGAGGCTACATCAACGGCCCGGCCGGCGCAAAATGCCTTTCAGGCCGCGTCACCCATCCGCTCATTCCCGCGAAAGCGGGAATCCAGTCACTTCGCAAAATGCCTTCAGAACTGGGTCCCCGCGTCCGCGGGGATGATCGGGTGGAGACGCCTCGTGTCCTTCGGCGGTTTTCTTCACAGGCTCGAAGACGCGCGTCCGCGGGTGCTTCGCTTTAGTCCGCCTTGATGTTTCCGGCCCGGATCACCTTGCCCCATTTCTCGGTTTCATCGGCGATGAGCTTGGCGAACTCGGCGGGCGTCATCGGGGTCGGGACGCCGCCCAGATCGGAAAACCGCATCTTCATCCTGGGATCGGCGAGCGCCGCGTTGATCTCCTGGTTGAGCTTGGCGACGATCTCGGGAGGCGTGCTTTTGGGCGCGCCGATGCCGTACCACTGGCTCGCCTCGTAGCCCGGCACGAATTCATTTACGCTCGGGACCTCGGGCAGCAGCTCCGAGCGGGTCGCCGTGGTCACCGCCAGCGCGCGCAGCTTGCCGGCCCTGATATACGCAATGGTCGAGACCGTGGGCTCGAACATGACCTGCATCTGTCCGGCGAGCAGATCGATCAGCGCCGGCCCGCCGCCGCGATAGGCCACCGGCACCAGATCGACCCCGGTCATCTCCTTGAACAGCTCGCCGGAAATATGGGTCGTGCTGCCGTTGCCGGATGTCGCCATGTTGATCTTGCCCGGATTGGCCCTGGCATAGGCGATGAACTCCGGGATCGTGTTGGCCGGAACCGAAGGATTGACCACCATGGCGTTGGGCACGCGCACGAGCCCGGCGACCGGCGCGATGTCGCGGATGAAATTGTAGCTGAGATTGCTGTAGAGCGTGGCATTGACGGCGTTCGCCGAGGAGACCAGCAGCAGCGTGTAGCCGTCGGCAGGCGCCCGCACCACCGCCTCGGTGCCGATGTTGCCGGCGGCGCCGGTGCGGTTGTCGACAACGAATTGCTGGCCGAGCCGCTCCGACAGCCATTGCGCGATCAGGCGCGACACGATGTCGTTGGGGCCGCCGGCCGCAAAGCCGCAAATCAGGTGCACCGGCCGCGTCGGGTAGGTTTGTTGCGCCCAGGCGGCACGCGCGGCGGCCGGCAGCGCGGCAGCGCCCGCCGCCAGTCGCAGAAATTCTCGTCGCGGAAGCTTCACGGGGTGTTCCTTCCTGTCTGCTTGGGCGCCGTCAGCGCGCCAGCGGGTCGGGACGAAGCTGGAAATGCACGACCTTGCTGGTCGTGCCCTTGCCGCCTTCGATGTGGTAGGGCGCGCGCCCCGCATAGGTCGACCATAGTCCCCTGCCCTTCCAGCCGCCATCGGGATCGTCGATGCGGCCATCGAGCCCCTTGGCATGGAAGCCCATCGGATAGGGGATGCGCAAGATGACGAACTTGCCGTCCACCAGCGCTTCCAGCGAATCCGACATGTTGCCGGTGGCGATCGGCACGTTGCGGCCGAGCCCGAAAGTGTCGAACTGATCGACCCAGGTGTAGTAGCTCGACTCGACCGCGCCCGGCTCGTTCAGGCCCTCGAATTGCGGCCCCGGGAACTGATAGAGCGTCCAGCCTTCCGGACAATGGCGACCGGTGGCATTGGGACCGTTGAGCGGACCCGTGCACTTCTTGCGGTCGAAGCTCGCCAGATGCCCGCTGGCCAGCGGAATCCACACGACACCGTTGCGGTCGATGTCCATGCCGCGCGGACCAAAGCCGTTGAGCGGCGCCTTCGGCTCATTGAACGGCACCTCGTAATATTCGGACAGCGTGGTCGCGGGCGGATTGCTGCCCGGAATGACGTGCACGACGCCGCCCGGGACCGCCAGCACCGAGCCCCAGACGGTGCCGTCGTTGGGATCGATGCCGATGCCGTAGAGTCCGGCCAGGATGCGCTTCTGCTTGGTGGGATCGACCGGCTGGTTGGGCTCGACGTAATCGCCCTCGCGCCTGCCCTTGCCGTTGGTGTCGAGGATGAACGGCGCCCAGCCCTGCGCCTTGGCGGCGTCGCCGGTCTCCAGGAACATCTTGGTGTTGAGCCAGCCGACCACGGGCGCGCGGGCGCCGCCGGCCGAGAACCACAGCGTGTTGTTGGCGTCCTCCGCGAACGCCATGTGGTGGGTGGTGAAGCACAGGTCGATATGGGTGAGCTTGTCGGTCTTGGGATCGTACATCGCGGCCTGCCGGCCGGCGCTCTCCATCGGGAACAGTTTGGCGGAGGGGAGATCCGAACCCTTGCGGCAGAACGCCGGGGTCTGCGGGTTGCGGATGCGCGCCGTGAGCCAGACCCGCCCATCCTGATCAAGCATTGGATTGTGCACGGAGGTTTGGCTGTGCCAGATCATTTCGTCGCCCCAATAGGGCGAGGGCAGCCGCGGGAACCCGCCCGACTGGATGAACGAGCCGTTCGTCGTGTTCGGATCGCGCGGCACCATCTTGAGATAGGTCACCGAATTGGTCTTCGGATCGAGGATGGGCAGGTTGTCGGTCGAATCCTCGGTCGCGCTGTAGATCTTGCCGTAGGGGTTGACGGTCGGGTGGCGTTTGTCGGTCGCGATCTCGTCGTGCAGATAGGTCTTGGCATCGCCCCAGTCCCACATCGTGATGACGACGTTGCGCTCGACGCCTTGCGGGCGGTTGGGCCTGGCCTTGGGCAATTCGCCGGCGGCGATCCGATCAGTCCAATCGGCGAAATTCTTGAGCGCGCGCTGGGTATCGATCTCGCCGATGTCGCGCACCATGGTTTCGGCGGCCGGCCCGACCTGCACGCGGTGGCTCCAGGCCTCGAAGGAATCCTTGAACTCGCCGAGCGCCGGCGAGATCGTGCGCGTCGGCTTGTTGCCAAGCTGGTGACAGGAATTGCAGGCATGGGTCTTGAGGGTGGAGAGCCACTGGCCCTGGCTCTTAAGACTGACCGGCATGCCGTTGCCGGCCGGCCCGGTGCCCGGGAACAGGCTCTTGTCCGGAATTTTGAGCATCGAGTACCAGTATTGCGCCGGATAATACTCGGCCGCGGCCGTCGGGCTTGGCGCCACCACCGCGGTCAGGTTGAGAATCCTTCCGGGCGCGGTGACCTGCTTTTGCGAATCGATGAGGCCGTAACCGCGCACCCACACGGTGTAGCTGGCTTGCGGAAGGTCCGGCAGCACGTAGCGTCCCTGCGCGTCGGTGACGACGATCTTGACGTATTTGGTCGCAAGGTCGCTGGTTTCCGCGATCACCCAGACGCCGGCCTCCGGCCCGCTCGCGCTGGCGACCACCCCGCCCAGATCGCTGTCGCCGATGCTCACCGCCGCGGCGCCATTCTGCTGCGCGCTCGCCTTGCCGGCGGGAGCGCTCACCGCCGCGGCGAGCGCCATCGCGGCCACGCCGGCATGCCAATGTCCTGCCATTCTCATGTCGCCGCTCCCATCTCCTCGCCGATCATCTTTGCATTGTCGCATTTTCGGACGGAAAACCCGGGTGCCGCCTCGCATCAAGTGCAGGGCATGGTTTTCCTGAAACTGCTCCAGTCGATCGTTTCTTGACGCATGCCGTTCGCTCGGCGCGCCGAAGATAGACGCCCCGAAGATTTCCGGCAATCGCATGCCTTTCGGCAAGCTTATCCTGATCCATAGGTGGCGCCAATGGATGAGGCGAGCACGAGCAATACGATCGCCGAGCCCTCACGGCTTCCCTCGCCCCGCTTGCGGGGAGAGGGCGACACGGTAATGAGGAAAACAAAAACTCGGCCCGGTGAGGGGGCGCTTCCACAAGCTCAGACTCGCGGAGAGGCCCCCTCATCCCGACCTTCTCCCCGCGCGCGGGGAGAAGGAGACCGCACTGCGCCCAGGACAGGTGCGAAAACACGCGTCAGGGCCACGGACGCGCCAAGC
>DASXXS010000262.1:0-4262 GCA_036502925.1 Xanthobacteraceae bacterium | reverse complement strand
GCGCTCTTCTTTGCGACCACGCGCTTCTTCTTGCGCGACGCCACGGTCTTTTTCGTCTTTTTTGCTGTCTTCGCTTTCTTCGCTTTCTTCGACTTCTTCGACTTCTTCGCCATGATCGTCCTCCCGATCGTTTCGGCTCAGATTTCGGCTACGACTTTCGGTACGACTTAAGGTACCCCAGCCGTGCAGACCTCTGCCATACAGGGGGCGATCCCGCCCTCCATATCCGTCATCCGTCAAATCCCCGCCGCGCAGATTGCGGCGGCACTGCGGGCTTCCGCGGTCACGCCCGGTCGATCGACGTCAGCGCCTCGGGCTTGCGACCTCCGGTCGCCCAATCGATCAGCTCGACCGTGTGGACCACCGGGATCGCCGTGCCCGCCGCGAGCTGGGTGATGCAACCGATATTGCCGGCGGCGATCACGTTGGGCGCAAGCTTCTCGATATTCCCCACTTTGCGATCGCGCAACCTCCTCGCGATATCCGGCTGCAAAATGTTGTAGGTCCCGGCCGAGCCGCAGCACAGATGTCCTTCCGGTACATCTTTGACTACGAATCCCATCTTGCAAAGCAATTCTTTTGGTTGGCGCGCGATTTTCTGTCCATGCTGGAGCGAACATGCCGAATGATAGGCAATTATCAGGCCTTCCGATTCACCCGATGGGGACAATTGGAGGCCGGCCAGATATTCGCTGATGTCCGCCGCGAGCGCCGATATGCGCTCGGCCTTCGCCGCATAGGCCGAATCACAGCGCAGCATGAAGCCGTAGTCCTTGACCGTGGTGCCGCAGCCCGACGCGGTAACCAGGACGGCATCGAGGCCCGCAGCGGCGATTTCCTGCGTCCAGGCGTCGATATTGGCGCGTGCGGCGGCGAGCGCGGCGTGCTCGCGGCCGAGATGGTGGACCAGGGAGCCGCAGCAGCCCTGGCCCTGCGCCAGCACCACCTCGATGCCGTGGCGGGTGAGGACCCGGATCGCGGCCTCCTCGATCGAGGGCGCGATGACCGGGCCGACGCAGCCGGACAGGAGGGCGACGCGGCCCTTGCGCGCGCCTTTGGCGGCAATCACACGCCGCCCCGAGGTCGCCGACCCTGCCGGCAACCGCGCCGGGGCGAGGCGCAGCATGGCGGCGAGAGGCTTGAGCCCGCAGGCCGCGAAGAGGCCGGCGAATGGCTTCGCCAGGCGCGCCAGGCGCAGCGCCCGGCCCAGCAAGACATTGTCGGGCAGGATGCGGGCGAGCGCCGCGCGCAGCCAGCGATCCGGCAGCGGCCGGACGTAGGTGGCCTCGATGCGGGCGCGGGCATGATCGACGAGGTGCATGTAATGCACCCCCGACGGGCAGGTGGTCATGCAGGCCAGACACGATAGGCAACGGTCGATGTGCTTGACCACCTCCGGACTTGCCGGCCGGTCGTGTTCCAACATGTCCTTGATCAGGTAGATGCGGCCGCGCGGGCTGTCGAGCTCGTCGCCGTCAAGCACGTAGGTCGGACAGGTCGCGGTGCAAAAGCCGCAATGCACGCAGCTGCGCAGGATGCGCTCCGATTCCGCCACTTGCGGATCGGCGAGCTGGGCGAGCGTGAACACGGTCTGCATCGGGGCCTGACTTCCTGAACCGTAGGGCGTCCCTTGTGGGCGCCCGTCCCCCCCCCCGAACACGGCTGGGCCGCCACCAGGGCGGACGCTGCCGGGGTTGAACCGCCCGCGGATCAAACGCGAGCCCACATCCGTCCGGGATTGAGCACGCCCTTGGGATCGAAGCCTTCCTTGACCCGCTTGGTCAATGCGGCAAGGCCGCCTTCCGGCGGCTCGAACACATCGAGGGCCGCGCGCAGGGAAGCCGGTGCGCGAACGAGTGTCGCGTGGCCGCCGACTGCGCGGACCGCCGCCCGGACCAGGCTGGCCGCGGCTTCCGTCGCGACCGGCGTCGCGAGCCAGACCAGTCCGCCGGCCCAATCATAGAGGACCTCGGCCTCGATCTCGCCGGTCACCCGCGCCGCCAGCTCGTAACCCTTGGTGGGGGTGGTGGAGATGCGCCACAAAGGCTGATCCCGGCCGGCGCGGCCCGACGCCAGCGGGGCCACGTCGCGTATCGCCATCCAGAGCGGGCGGGAGACCATATCGTCGATCGTGGTGGTCTCGCCATGGGGCCGCAGCGCCGCCTGCAGGGCCGCCCGGCGATGCGCAACCGACGGCGCCACGCCCTCGAGCCGCAACGCCGTCAAGGCCTCCCCCGCCGCTACCGCAGCCCCCATCGGAAAACGCGCCGCCGCAGCGGCCGGCAGATGGGCTGCGCCGGAGACCTCGCAGGCCGATCCCATGGCGGCCGTCATCGCCCGCATCGCGGCCGCGTCGTCGAGCCCGGACATCAGCACGGTGGCCTCGGTTTCGGGCTTCGGCAGCGTCTTCACCGTCACCTCGGTCAGCACGGCGAGCGTGCCCCAGGAGCCCGCCATCAGCTTGCAGAAGTCATAGCCGGTGACGTTCTTCACCACCCGGCCGCCCGACTTGAAGGTCTCGCCGCGCCCGGATACGGCCGAAAAGCCGAGCAGATGGTCGCGCGCGGCGCCGGCCGTGATCCGGCGCGGGCCGGACAGATTCGCCGCAATGGTTCCGCCGATGGTTCCGCGTCCAATCGGGCCACCCGTAAGATGCCCGCAATCCATCGGCTCGAAGGCCAGATGCTGCCCCTTGCCGGCAACCAGCGCCTCGATCTCCGCGAGTGGCGTGCCGGCCTTCGCGCTCAGCACCAACTCCTCGGGCTCGTAAAGGATGATCCCCGACAGGGCGGACAGGTCCAGCACCAGATCGGTCCGTGGCGGCCGGCCGATCGAGCGCTTGGATCCATGGCCGAGGACTTCAAGCGCCCTGCCCTCGCCCAGCGCCCCTTGGACGGCGTTCTCGACGTCCTTGGCATCGCGTGCTTTGAGCGTATCGGTCATCTGGTGCGCCCGCCTCGATCAGTCCGGCTGGCTCAAAACCGCGGAAGATCGGGAAACGGCAGCTTGCCGGCCCGCACATGCATGCGGCCGAGCTCGGCGCAGCGGTGAAGCGTCGGAAACACCTTGCCGGGATTGAGCAGGCCGCGCTCGTCGAACGCGCATTTGAGCCGCTGCTGCTGGGCCAGGTCGATGTCCGAGAACATCGTCGGCATCAGGTCGCGCTTCTCGACCCCGACCCCGTGCTCGCCGGTCAGCACGCCACCCACCTCGACGCACAGCCGCAGGATGTCGGCGCCGAATGCCTCGGCGCGTTCGAGCTCACCAGGCTTATTGGCGTCGTACAGGATGAGCGGATGCAGATTGCCGTCCCCGGCGTGAAATACATTGGCGACCGCAAGCCCATGGGTCTGTGACATTTCCCGCATGCGCTGGAGCACCAAGGGCAGCCGGGCACGCGGGATGGTGCCATCCATGCAGTAATAGTCCGGCGAGATGCGCCCGACCGCCGGAAACGCCGCCTTGCGGCCGGCCCAGAACAAAAGCCGCTCCGTTTCCGAGCTCGAGACCCGGCAGGTCAGCGCGCCGCATTGCTGGGCGATCGCCTCGACGCGCGGCAGCAGATGATCGACCTCGGCCCGGGTGCCGTCGAGCTCCACGATCAGCAGCGCCTCGACGTCGAGCGGGTAGCCGGCATGGACGAATTGCTCGACCGCGTGGATCGCCGGCCGGTCCATCATCTCCATGCCACCCGGGATGATGCCGGCCCCGATGATCCTGGCCACGCAATCGCCGGCATGCTCGGAAGCCGCGAAGCCCACCAGCACGGCCCGCGCGCATTCCGGTTTCCGCAGGATGCGCACCGTGACCTCGGTGACGAGGCCGAGCAGCCCCTCCGAGCCGGTCATGACGCCAAGGAGATCATAGCCGCCGCTGTCGAGGTGCTTGCCGCCGACGCGCACGATCTCGCCGGACATCAGCGCGATTTCGAGACCCAGCACATTGTTGCTGGTGACCCCGTATTTGAGACAATGCACGCCGCCGGAATTTTCCGCCACATTGCCGCCGATCGTGCAGGCGATCTGCGAGGACGGATCGGGAGCATAGTAGAATCCGGCCTGCTCGACCGCTTGCGTGACGGCCAGATTGGTCACTCCGGGCTCCGCCACCACCACCCGGTTTTCCAGGTCGATTTCGCGGATGCGGTTGAACTTGGCCATGCCGAGCAGGACCCCGTCCGATGCCGGGAGCGCTCCGCCCGACAGCGACGTGCCGGCCCCCCGCGGCACCACGCAGATGCCCTCGGCGTGGCAATATTTCAG
>DASXXS010000261.1:0-16114 GCA_036502925.1 Xanthobacteraceae bacterium | reverse complement strand
CCGATCCGCGCCTGCGCGGCTTTCGCATCCTGCCGCTTTCCGCCGCCCAGCTGATCGGCATCGATGGCAGGATCACCCGCTGGGACGGGCATGGCGACGTCCGCGAGCGCCGGCGGATCGAGATCAGAATGCGGAAATCCGCCTGACCGGGGCGCAGCCTTCGCTCGGCTGCGATGGCCGGTGCCGGTCGCTGCACCGACCGATGCGGGGCTCTTGATCCAGGAAAGGCGCTCGAACAACAAGACGGTCGGAGGAAGCACAATGTCCCATCTCGCTCATCGCCGTTTCGCCATTGCCGTATTTGCCGGCCTCTGCGCCTTCGCGGCGGCGCCCGCGCTGGCGCAAATGCCGCCCGATATCGCGGCCAGGATCGCCGCCCTCGGCCGCGTGGTCGATGCCACGGCGACGGCCGCCATCTACGCGCCGCTGCAGGAGAGCGAGCCCTATGCCGGCATCAAGGTCGCGCGCGACGTCAAATATGGGCCGTCGGACCGCAACGTCCTCGACGTGTTCTCGGCCGAAGGCTTTGCGGCCGCAGGGCCAAGCGATGCGCGCCCGGTCCTCATGTTCATGCATGGCGGCCGTTACACGCGCGGCGACAAGCGCAGGCCGGGCAGTCCGTTCTACGACAACATCATGCTGTTTGCGGCGCGCCACGGCATGGTCGGCGTCAATCTGGAGTATCGTCTGGCGCCGAAGGACCCGTGGCCCGCGGCGGTCGAGGATTTGGCCGCCGCCGTCCGCTTCGTGGCCGGCAACGTCAACACCTATGGCGGCAACCCCGGCCGGATATTTCTCATGGGCCATTCCGCCGGCGCCACTCACGTGGCGACCTACGTGGCGCACAAGGAGTTCCACGGACCCAACGGCAGCGGACTTGCCGGCGCGATGCTCTCCTCCGGCATCTATGATTTGAGCAAGGCGGAGCCCACGGAGGAGCGAGTGGCCTATTTCGGCGCCGATAGTTCGCGCTACGCCGAGCGCTCGGCCTTGCCGGGCCTGATCGACAGCAATGTCCCGTTCATGATCTCGTCCGCCGAGCTCGATCCGCCCGCGATGGTGGAGCAATTCAATCTGCTCAGAGAAGCCATGTGCAAGAGCGAGCGCGGCTGCATCCGCGCGGTCGCGCTGCCCCATCACAGCCACATGTCGGAATCCTATTCGATCAACACCGCCGACACGCTGCTCAGCAACCAGATTCTCGAATTTATCGAGAAGAGGCGATAGCGGTTTCCCTCATTGTAGGGGCGCCCCTTGTGGGCGCCCGCGGCGGGGCGGCCACAAGGGCCGCCCCTACGTTCGCCGGACCAAATGTCCCTCACGGAACGCTGGCGGCTTGCGCGGCGCGAAGGGGAGGTAGCGGTTTCCCTCATTGTAGGGGCGCCCCTTGTGGGCGCCCGCGTAGGGGCGGCCACAAGGGCCGCCCCTACGTTCGCCGGGCCAAATGTCCCTTACGGAACGCTGGCGGCTTGCGCGGCCGCGATGGTGGCGGCGACGTCCTCGTCGAGCAGCAATCGCTGCGCCTTGAGCTCCCGGGCGGCGCGGGTCACCAGGTCCACATAGGCCGCGTGATCCGCATATCTTTCCTCCAGCGAGAGCCGCGGATCCCCGGCCGCGAGCCGCTCAGCCTTGGTCTTGGCGAATGCGATCTTCTGGCCGGCGGCGTCGCAGCCGTCGAGCCCGTCCGCCCGCAAGGCCCAGCCCGTATAGGTCGCGCCCGGCACCGTGACATCGGGCGTGCGAATGCCGGCGATGTCGTTGCCGTCCGCATCGGTCTTGGGAACAAAGACCGGATAGGGCGTGCCGAGGAGCTTGGGCGGCAGCACCGACAACAGACCCTTGTCGAAATCCGGGCCGAAGTCGAACAGATCGCCGGTATGATGCACGCCGTTGTAGATCACGCCCGGGATCTGCGGAAATCCCATTCCGGATTGCGGCAGCGGCGGCGCCAGCGTGCCGTCGGCGACGCGCGGCATGCGATCCTTGGGCGGCGCCTCGCCCTCGGTCACCCAGGCGTCGAGATCGGTCAGCAGCGCGCGCAACGCTGCATTGGGTCGCAGCGGGTTTCTCGGCTGCGCGCAGATTCCGCGGCCGTTGCCGCCCCCGTGCGGGAAGCTCGCCAGCAGATAGTAGCGGACCGTGTCCAGGCCCGGCAGATCATGGCCTTGGGCGTCGGTCTGCAGCATCGAGCTCGCCTTCGCCCAATATTCGTTGGATGAGTTGGCCTCGAAAATCCGCGGGCAGGTCTTGCTCTCCTCGCAGCGGCGCAGGCGGTAATCGGTCTTGCTGGTGACCGTATCGGTCAGCTTCTGGTCGGCAAACGGGAACTGATATTCGGGCGTCCAGCGCGCGATATGCTGGCGGTGGGTGCGCACTGGCTGGCCGAAGCGGTAGTTCATGAACATCCCGCTGCCGCCGGCCTTCCAATTCAATATCCCGTCGAAGGTCTTGGCGGACGGGGTGCCTGCGGCGCTCCCGGCCTCATTGAAGCCAAGCTGCACGAAATCGTGCATGGTACGGCACGGCTGCGAGGAGCAGAACGTGTAGATGAATTGCACGTCGCCGGCGAGCGGATTGGGCGTGCCCTGGTCGTCGGTCTTGGCGTTGCGCAGGAAGGTCGCAAGATCGCGGATCGCCGCAAAGCCCAAGCCCACGACGGTCGGATCGCGCGCGATGTAGGTGAATTCGTAAAGCGCGGTCGGCCCGAACGAGCCGGGTCCGCCGAAGTTGCCCGAGGTCAATTTGACCGAATTGAGCTTTGCGTCGGCATAATCCCAATCCGCTGCGGGCACCGGGATCGGCGTGTCGGCGTAGTTCTTCCGCACCGTCAGGCTCGCTTTCGACTTGTCGGGGCTCGCGGCCGGATAGTTGAGCCTCTGCCTGGCCGGCGTTTCCCCCTTGTCGATGACGAACTCCTCGGTGGCCGGGCCGGTGATCGGCGAGCCGTCCGGATTTTTCGCCACCGGGACGGTGACCGAGAACAGCTTGCCGGCGGGCGGCGGAACGTCCCAACCGCTCTCCAAGAGCACGTAGCCCTGACGCATCAGGAAGCCGTTGCCGGCATCGCCCGCCGTATCGACGTCATTGCCGGTCTGGCTGTCGTTGAGCATCTCGAGCGCATTGGTGCGGCCGCGATTGGTGATTTCGTAGAGCAGCCGGCGGTTTCCTTTGGCGCGGTCGATCGGCCGCAGAATCTGGAAGTCGGTCGAATAGGAGACGGTGCCGTTGGGGTTCTTGGGCGCGAGCCCGATATCGACAATGATGGCGTTGCGCCGATCGCTGGGGTCGACCTCGCCGATGATCTGCCCGCTGATCCGCTCATAGGGGCCGACCGTCCCGAAGGCGCGCCCGCCGAAGGCCGGCGATTCCACGGTCTTGATCACGATCTGCGTCACCCGCGCGTTCGCGGCCGGCGCGCAGCCCACAAGCGCGATGCCGATGAGCGCGAGGCTGGCGGGAAGTCGCGGCGCGGAGCGCTCGAGCCGAGCCTGTAGCCGTGGATGCAAGCGCATGCGTTTCCTCCTGATTTCTTCCGCTTTGCCGCAGGATACGCCAATCACATCCGGCTGCGAAGGGGCCGCAAGCCGCCGGCGGGGACGGTGAATTGAAATCGCGGATGTGGTAAAGGTGACCTGCGCAACCGCCCGATCGCTGAAGAATGGCGGGCCACCTCGAGGGAGGGACGCAATGGCGGATGAGCTGAACATCAAGGTGAATGGGCGCCAATGGCCGGTCGCCTCCAGCCCGGACACGCCCCTGCTTTATGTGCTTTCGAACGAGCTTGCCTTGCATGGACCGAAGTTCGGCTGCGGGCTCGCGCAATGCGGCTCGTGCTCGGTGCTGGCCGACGGCGTCGAGATCCGCTCCTGCGTGACGCCGGTCGCGGCTGTCGCCGGCAAGTCGGTGACCACGCTCGAAGGCCTGGCGGGCTGGTATGCGGAGCGCAAGAATCTGGCGCCGGCCCCGGCGCTGCATCCGTTGCAGCAGGCTTTCATCGATGAGCAGGCGCCCCATTGCGGCTATTGCATCAACGGCATGATCGTCAAGGCGTCCGAGCTGTTGGCGCAGAATCCGCGCCCCACCGACACCCAGATCCGGCAGCACATGAACGGCCATCTGTGCCGCTGCGGCACCTATCCGCGGGTCATGAAGGCGATCAAGCTCGCGTCCCGCGTCATGGCAGGAGAGACGCCATGACCGACAGCATGCGCAAGGTCATGAACGGCGTCCCCACCGGTTCCGCCTTCTCGCGCCGCGATCTTCTCAAGGGCGGCGGCGCGCTCATCATCGGCTTTGGCTTCGCGCCGCTCGGGCCCGCGGGTGCCGCGCGCGCGGCCATCGGCGGTCCCCCCGATCCCGATCTGATCGATTCCTGGATCGCCGTGCACGCCGACAACACCGCCACCGTCATTTTCGGAAAATGCGAGCTCGGGCAAGGCAACACCACCGGCATGCTGCAGATCGCCGGCGAGGAGCTCGATCTCGACATCGGCCAGATGTCGGCGGTGCAGCTCGACACCCACGTGACGCCGGACCAGGGCGCGACCACCTCGAGCTCCTCGATCGAGCGCGGCGGACCGCAGCTGCGCGCCGCGGCGGCGGAGGCCCGGCAGGTCCTGTTGCGGCTCGCCGCGGCGCGGCTGAACGCGCCGGTCGCCGACCTGACGGTCTCGAAAGGCGTCGTCTCGGTCGCCGGCGACGCCCGCCGGTCGGTGCGGTACGGCGATCTTCTCGGCGACGAGCAATTGCATTTCCCGTTCACCGGCACCGCGCCGCGCAAGCCGGTGAGCCAATACAAGCTGGTCGGCACGCGGGTGGCGCGCCTCGATATTCCCGACAAGGTCAGCGCCAAATACACCCACATGCAGCATGTGCGCGTGCCCGACATGCTGCACGGCCGCGTCGTGCGTCCGCGCGGGCAGGGGGCTTACGGCACCGGCGCCAGACCGGCGAGCATCGACGAGGGCTCGATCAAGGATATTCCCACCGCCCGCGTCGTGCGCAAGGGCGATTTCATCGGCGTCGTCGCCGAGCGCGAATGGGATGCCGTCAAGGCCGCCCGGGCGCTGAAGGTGGCGTGGCAGGAGAAGGCCGCGCTGCCCGGCAATGCCAAGCTGCACGAAGCGATGCGCGCCGCAGCGACGACCGATACGGTGGTGGTCGACAAGGGCAATCTGGCGGACGGCTTCGCGCGCGCCGCGCATGCCGCCTCGGCAACCTACCATCTGCCCTATCAGGCGCATGTGCCGTTCGGGCCCAATTGCGCGCTCGCCGATGTCGGCCCGGACGGCGCGCTGGTGATGTCCTCGACTCAGGACATCTACAATTCACGCCGGATGCTCGCCGCTACGCTCGGGCTTCCGCTGGAGAAAGTGCGGGTGCAGTATTACGAGGGCTCCGGCACGTTCGGCCACAGCTGCTACGAGGATGCCGCGCAGGCCGCCGCCATCATGTCGCAGCTCGTCGGCAAGCCGGTGCGCGTGCAATTCATGCGCTGGGACGAGCACGGCTGGGACAATTTCGGCCCCGCCCATGTCGCGGAAGTGCGCGCCGCCGTCGACGCGGGCGGCAAGATCGTGGCCTATGAATACCAGGGCTGGCAGCACGGCTGGTTCACCATCGAGACCTCGCAGGAGCTGGCGCAGCTGACCAAGCCCAAGGAGCGCACCAGCGGATCGAACTCGATCACCGTCAATCCGGTGAGCACCGGCGCCATGTATGCGATCGCGAACCGGCGCGTGGTCAGCCACATGCTGCCGATGGAGGGGCTGCTCAAGGGCGCGCCGCTGCGCTCGCCCATGGACATGCACTACTCGTTCGCTTCCGAGCAGGTGATCGACGAGCTGGCGCATGCGGCCGGGATCGATCCGCTGGAGTTCCGCCGCCGCAACATCGCGGGCGCGCGCTGGCTCGGCGTGCTCGAGGCCGCCGCGGCCGCCGCCGGATGGACGCCGCGGGTCGCGGCCTCCGCGCTCTCGGACGCCGAGGTGGTGACCGGCCGCGGCATCGGCATCGGCACCCACCACGTCTCCTTCGGGGCCGCGGTGGCTGAGATCGAGGTCAACAAGCGGACCGGCGTCATCGTCGCCAAGAATCTCTATGGCGCGCTCGATGCCGGCCTCACCGTCAATCCGGCGCTGGTCGAGAATCAGATCGTCGGCATGATGGTGCAGGCCACCAGCCGCATCCTGAAGGAGGAGGTGACCTTCTCCAACAGCAATGTCACCAGCCTCGATTGGGAGAGCTACCCGATTCTGCGGTTCGCCGAGCACCCCGACGTGACTCCGGTGGTGGTCCAGCGGCTCGACCAGCCCTCGACCGGCGCCGGCGAGGAGGTGATGGGATCGACCGGGGCGGCCATCGCCAACGCCTTCTTCGATGCCACCGGGGTGCGGCTGCGGCATTATCCGATGACCCCGGCTCGTGTTCTGGCGGCGCTGGCGGCAAGGAAAACCTGAGGGCCGGCGTGGGATTTCGGCGAGCTTGTGAGACAGTGGGGAAAACGGCGGACGCACGGCTTCCCTCGCCCCGCTTGCGGGGAGAGGGCGACACGGCAATGAAGTAAACCTAATCTCGGCCTGGTGAGGGGGCGCTTCCACAGGCTCAGACTCGCGGAAAGGCCCCCTCATCCCACCTTCTCCATAGCCCGTCGTAGACGGGCGTAAACGCCCTGATGGCGCGCGGGGAGAAGGAGTGCGACGCCCGGCGCCCCTGACTTAATCGCTGCCACGCGAGCAACGACTATGATCGCAGAAAATAAATCGGCCGGAACGGCGCAAGGTTTCCGGCTTTCCGCAGGGAGGAAACAATGAACACACACCGCAATCGTCTCATCTCCAAAGCCGCGTTGCTGGGCGGCGTCGCCTTGGCGGCGGGGCCGGTGCTGGCGGCCGAGGTGACCTCGCAGCGGCTGATCAATGCCGACAAGGAGCCGCAGAACTGGCTGATGAACCACCGCACCTATGACGGCCAGCGGTTCTCGCCGCTCGATCAGATCAACAAGGCGAGCGTCAAGAATCTCAAGCTCGCCTACGCGGTCGCGCTGGGCGGGACCTCGGCGAACGAGAACCTCGAGGCGACGCCGCTGGTCGAGGACGGCTTCATGTACATGGTCGATCTGTGGGGCATGGTCTACAAGATCGACGTGCGCTCGGGCGACGCCGGCCGGATCGTCTGGCGCATGAATCCCAAGCAGGAGAAGGTCGCCAACGCCAACCGCGGCGTCGCGCTGTGGGGAAATTACGTCATCTCCGGCGCCAGCTATCCGCCGCGCATCATCGCGACCGACAAGGACTCGGGCAAGGTCGTCTGGGAGACGAACCTGTCGACCGATCAGGCCGAGGTCTCGATCACCGCGGCGCCGCTCGCCGTCAAGGACAAGATCATCGTGGGCGCCTCGGGCGGCGACCGCGGCGTGCGCGATTTCATCGCCGGGCTCGATGCCTCAACCGGCAAGCGGCTCTGGCTCAAATACACCATCCCGGCGCCGGGCGAGCCCGGCAGCGAGACCTGGAAGGACAAGAACAATGCCTGGCAGACCGGCGGCGGCGCCGTGTGGGTGACCGGCACCTACGATGCGGCCAGCAACCAGACGATCTGGGGCACCGGCAATCCTGTGCCCATGATGGATGCGCGGGTGCGGCCGGGCGACAACCTCTACACCAACAGCGCCATCTCCTGGGATCCGGATTCCGGCAAGATGAACTGGTACTTCCAGTTCACGCCCGGCGACATGTGGGATTTCGACGAGGTCGGCACCCACATTCTGATCGACGGCAATGTCGACGGGCAGCCGCGCAACCTCATCACCCATTCGGCGCGCAACGGCTTCGTCTACACGATGGAACGCAGCAACGGCCAGATCGTGGTGGCCAAGCCCTATATGGACAATGTCAACTGGACCAAGGGCATCGACCAGAAGACCGGCAAGCCGCTCGATTACGATCCGGGCAAGGACATCCAGAGCTATTCGGGCCTCGCCAATCCGACCGCGGAAAATCCCATCAAGAAGGTCTGCCCCAACCGCACCGGCGGCAACAATTACTGGCCCTCGTCCTACAGCCCGCGCACCAGGCTGCTCTACATCCCGGTCCTGACCGCCTGCGAGATCGTGACCAACGACAAGGACATGCCCAAGAAGGAGCCGGGCTGGTACGCCCGCACGGGCGGCGCCTACAAGGCCGAGGAGCGCTATGAAAGCAACCTCACCGCCGTCGACCCGGTGACCGGCGAGGTCAGGAAGAACCTGCACCTGCCGTACCCCAACTACAGCGGTACGCTCTCGACCGGCGGCGGGCTCGTGTTCGTCGCCCTGCTCGACGGCACGGTGGCGGCCTATGACGACACCACCCTCGAGGAGCTGTGGAGGATCAATGTCGGCTCGGGCTTTTCCGCCCCGCCGATGACCTTCGCGGTCAACGGCAAGCAGTATCTGGCGATCGCGGCCGGCCCCAGCAGCGCCGCGCGCAGCAAGCTCGTCAACACGCCTGAGCTCAAGGAGCAGCGCAACGCGACCGTGCTGTACGTGTTCTCGCTGTGAGGGGGCGAGGAGCTGCTGCGGGCCGGAGTGCGCTCGCCGCGCGCTGCACGGCGGGATGCGGCCTGCCATCTTTCTGAGAAGGCGTGTAAGCTTTCGCTTCTGAGCTGGGAGCCATTCCATGATTGACTTGCCAAAGACCCGCTGCGCGGCGGCCATGATCGCGGCCGCGCTGGTCCCCTGCGCCGCCTTCGCGCAAGCGACCCCGCCGCTGTCCACCTGCGCGGACCAGGAGATGCCGGCCTGCGCCGCGGTGGGCGGCGATCGCGCCGAGGGCTGGCGCGGGCAAAGCCGCGCCGAGGTGATGGCCCCGCACGCCATGGTGACCACCAGCCAGCCGCTCGCCGCGCAGGCCGGATTGCAGATCATGCAGCGGGGCGGCAATGCCATCGATGCGGCGGTGGCGGCCGCGGCGGTGCTCAACGTGGTCGAGCCCATGAACACCGGCATGGGCGGCGACCTGTTCGCCATCATCTATGTGGCCAAGGAGAAGAAGCTCCACGTGCTGAATGCGAGCGGCACGGCGCCGTCCGGCGCGACGCTCGCGCATTATGCATCGCTCGGCTATCAGGCCGACCCGCGCAACTGGGGACCGGGCTCGGGCATGCCGGGCGGCGGCATTCTCACCGTGACGGTGCCGGGCTCGGCCTGGGGATGGGAGGAAGCGCTCCAGCGCTTCGGCAAGCTCAGCTTCAAGGAGGTGCTGCAGCCGGCCATCGACTATGCGGACAACGGTTTCCCGGTTTCGCAGCGCATCGCGCTGGAATGGCGATTGCCGGGCGCGCTGCCGCTGCGCAACTGCTGCACGTCGCTCGATCCGGATTCGGTCAAGGCCTGGTATATCGATGGCCAGCCGCCGGTCGCCGGCCAGATCTACCGCAATCGCGACCTCGCCAAGTCCTTCCGGCTCTTGCAACGGCAGGGTCGCGACGCCTTCTACAAGGGCGAGATCGCGCGCGCCATCGTGGCGAAATCGACCGCGCTCGGCGGCACCATGACGCTCGACGATCTCGCCAGCTACAAAGGCCAATGGGTCGAGCCGGCCGCGAGCACCTATCACGGCTATGCGCTCAACGAATTGCCGCCGCCCTCGCAGGCCTGGGGCGCCAATCTCATGCTCAACATCCTGGAAGCCTGCGTGCCGCAATGGGCGAAGGGCGAGACGCTGGCGCAGCTGGGGCCGCGCCATCCCAAATACTGGCACTTCCTGGTGGAGGCGAAGAAGCTCGCCTATGCGGACCTCTTCCGCTACAACGCCGACCCCGATTTCGTGAAAGTGCCGCTCGATATGCTGCTGTCGAAGGCGCACGCGGCCGCGCTGTGCGGCAAGGTCGATCCCGACCGCGCCGCGCCGACCGGCCCCGCCTCCACCGCCGACGCCGGCGGCGACACCATCGTGCTCTCGGCCGCCGACGACGAGGGCAACATGGTGTCCTGGGTCAACAGCAATTTCTCCGGCTTCGGCTCCGGCATCACGGTGCCGGGCTATGGTTTCATGCTGCACAATCGCGGCGCGCTGTTCTCGCTCGATCCCAAAAGCGCGAACGCGATCGAGCCGCACAAGCGGCCGTTCAATACGCTCTCGGCCGGCTTCGTGATGAACGGCGCCGACCCGCTGATGTCGATCCTGCTCATGGGCGGAGACATGCAGGCGCAAGGCCACGCGCAGGCGCTGGTCAACATCTTCGAACTCGGCGCCAACCTGCAGGCGGCGACCGACATGGCGCGCTTCCATCATTCGCAAGTGGTGAACCGGCTCGATCTCGAATTGAACCTCTATGCGCTGGTCGGCAAGGATCTGGCCGGCATGGGCCACCAAGTAAACCCGGTCAGAGGCGGCTCGGTCGGCGGCTTCCAAGCGATCCTGGTGGCACCGCCCACAAGCGACGGCACCGGCGCGCCACCCGCGCACGGGTACTATCGGGCGGGCTCCGACCACCGCAAGGACGGTCAGGCGGTGGGGTGGTGATTCCAGCGATCGTGGCCAAATCGGAGGCCGGGCAATGGCTCGCACAGTTCGCAAATCCGGCGTGAAGGAAGTTCCGCTGTCCGAGGTCAAGGACGACCTGTCGCGCTATCTTCGCGAAGCGGAGACGCAGGAGATCGTTATTACGCGCCACGGCAAGCCGGCCGGGGTGCTGATCGGGTTCGAGTCGGAAGAAGATTGGTTCGAATACCGTCTTGAAAATGATCCGCGCTTTCTGCGCCGAATTGAGCAGGCGCGCGAAAGCTTGCGCGCGGGTCGCGGAGTCAACCTGGAAGACGTCGAACAGGAATAATGACGTGCCTCAGCTGATGGATGGTGTCGGACGAATGCCCTTCGCCGCCTCATAGATCTGGTCGATCGTCTCCGCCGATGCGGCGACGCTGTTGAATACCGCGAGCACGGCGCCCGTCGCGGCGATCCACCCGCGCGCCGCCGCCATCCGCGATCCTCGGCTCATGATCCACACCATGTTTTGTCGTTGATCCGATCATAACCGACTTTCAGCTCCGCTGCCCGGATACGGAGCCGTCAACTCGCTCTGCTCGCCTTGGCGGCGCGGGTCGGGCTCATGCCGGCCGGCAGCAGCGGGATCAGGGCGAGCGTGAGCGCCGCGAGCACCCCGGCGATCACATAGACCTCGTGCAGCGAGCCGGCGATGGCGTGGCTGAGCTGTTCGATCGTCTGCGGATCGAGAGCCGCCCGCAGGTCCGGCGCCAGCAGCTGGTTGAGGATTTCTCCGGCCGACGGCGCGGTGCGGGCGAGGCTGAAATTGAGGATGGCGCCGGCAATTCCCGCCCCGAGCGCCTGGCCGATCGTGCGCATGAACAGCACCGAGGAGGTCGCCGCCCCGCGCTCGCCCCAGCCCACGCTCGTCTGCACCGACACCAGGAAGGTGGTGTTGCAAAATCCCATCCCGATGCCGATCAGCACGGCGCCGGAGTTCACCAAGGCCAGCGAATTGCCCTCGTCCAGCGCGATCAGGATGGCGCAGCCGAAAATCAAGGCGAGCGCGCCGAAAGCGCCGGTCAGCCGGTAGGAGGTCTTCACCATCAGCCGACCGGCCACGATGCTGGCGAGCGCCCAGGCCACGGAGAGGACCGCGATGACGATGCCGGTTGTGGTCGGGCTGCGGCCCATCGCGCCCTGCACGTAGGTGGGCAGAAAGCCGACCACGCAGGTCAGCAGCGCCCCGATCGTCAGGCCGCCGAGATTGCCGGCGGCGATGATCCGGTTGCGGAGGAGAGCAAACGGCACGATCGGCTCCCGGCTGCGCCGTTCGTTCACCACCAGCAGGACGAGGGCGAGCGTGCCGGCGATCAGCAGCGCCGCGATGACGGTTCGGTCCAGGGACTCGGCCTGCACCACGACCATCATGATGGCGCCGACGCCGAGCATCAGCAAAGCGGATCCGAGATAGTCGATCTGGTGCCGGCGCGGCGTGAGCCGCTCGTGCAGAAAGACCGCCAGGATCGCGATCGCCGCGATGCCGATGGGCAGATTGATCCAGAACACGAACGCCCAGTGCAGGTGCTCGACGATGAAGGCGCCGAGCACCGGCCCGATCACCGCGGCCAGGCCCCAGACGCTCGACAGCCAGCCTTGCAGCCGCGCCCGCTCGGCCGGCGCATAGCTGTCGCCGATGATGGTGGTGGCGATCGATTGGATGGCGCCGGCGCCCAGTCCCTGCAGGGCGCGGAACGCGATCAGCGCTTCCATGCGGTCGGTGAGACCGCAGGCGGTCGAGCCGATCAGAAAAATGCTCGCTCCAAGGAAGAACACGCGCTTGCGGCCGAACAGGTCCGCCAGCCGCCCGTAGATCGGTGTCGTCACCGCCTGGGCCAGGAAGTAGGCGGTGAACACCCAGCTGAAGAGGCGGAATCCGCCGAGCTCGGCCACGATGGTGGGCATGGCGGTGGCCACGATGGTGCCTTCCACCGCCGCCATGAAGATGGCCATCATGCAGGCCGCGGTGATCAGGCGCCGGCGCAACAAATTCTCGACGGGCTCGGAGGGGCGCGGGATGGCGGGGTCGGCCAAGTCGGAACCTTGAAGACTATCGGATCATGCGGCGCCGGGTTCGGTGGAGCGCGGGCGCGCCAAGCGGAATCCACCGCATGGCAGATCGGGGGATGTTTCGCCAGCGCATTTTCGGGGACCCGGGAACCTGTAGCCCGGATGGAGCCATCAGCCGCGTTCACGCGCGTCTTCGACGCGCTATGCGTAATTCGGGAACCCCGACCCCGCATTTTGCGGACCCTTCGGGGCGAAAACGCGGTCAAAAGAGTTGACGGATCCGAGCTCTTGTTGGCATTTTCGAACCGGTTTTATTAGCGCGGGAGCGGGCCTCGGTTCCGCGCCGCATTGGTCGCAAGCGGCGCAGCCGGCAAGGGGGGTGAAAAATGCAGGTCCGTAGGTTCCACGCGCGAGGATCGGGTCGCAGCCTGGCGGTGGCCGCGTTGGCTTTGACCGCGTTCGCCGTCTCGATGGGGGTTCCCTTCGGCTGGGAGGATGGGTCACGCGCCCTCGCCCAGACCGCCGCGGTGGCGGCGGGCGACTTCCAGTGGCAGGCGCTGGGTGCGCGGACCTACGACACCTATTGCAGCGGGTGCCACCAGCGCAGCGGACGCGGTATCGCGGGCGGCTTCCCGCCGTTGGCCGGTCATGCGCCCGAGGTGCTCGCGCAGAAGGGCGGCACCTTCCTGGCCCGCCTGGTCCTGTTCGGGATGACCGGGCCGATCGAGGTCGAGGGCACGCAATACAACGGCAATATGCCGTCCTGGGCAGACTCGCTGAAGGATGACGAGATCGCCGCCGTCATCGACCATGTGCTCACGGCCTGGGACAACGAGGCGCATCTGCCGAAGGATTTCAAGCCGATCGTCCCGGCGGATATTGCCGCCGCGCGCGCCGAGAACCTGACAGCGGAGCAGGTCTATGCCCTGCGCGAGCCGGGTGCCCCGCGCGCGAGCAAGAGCGCGGCGGCCGCCCCGTCGTTCACGTCGGACCAGGCCGAACGCGGGCATGCCGCCTATGCGCACAACTGTCTCGATTGCCACGGCTCCAATCTCGATAATGGCGAGTTCGGCGGCCCGCCGCTCAAGGGCCTTTCGTTCGCGCGCCACTGGGAAGCCGCTAATGTGGCGGCGCTGTTTGGCTTCATGAAAGCCAAAATGCCGCCCGACCGTCCCGGCCAGCTCAATGACGAGACCTATACCGACCTCATCGCCTATATCCTGAGCGAGAACGGCTACCCGCCCCGCGACAAGGAACTGCCCGCGGATGCCGGCGCCCAGCAGGCCATGAGCCTCAAGAAATAGCTTGTCCCGGCCTTGAGCCGGGACCGTTCCAAACTCTGAGCCTGGAACGGTCCCGGCTCAAGGCCGGGACAAGGAATGTCGCGCAGCCGCACGGCGCCGGGGAGCACCGCGGTGTGATCGATTTCACGCTGTCGCAATTGCTGATGCGCCTATGCGCCGTGCTCGTGGTCTCGACCGTGCAGGGCTTTGCCATGGCGGCAACCGCCGGCGTGCTGGGCGATGCCGGGCCCAAGCATGACGGGCGTCTCAGCATCGATCCGCTGCGGCACGTGGATCTGCTCGGCGGCGCCGTCGCGCTGATCTTCGCCGTCGGCTGGGGCAGATGGATGGCAATCGATCCGCGCGCCTTGCGCCACGGGCGCCTCGATCTGCCGCTGGTGGTCGTTGCCGGCTTCGCGGCAATCCTGCTCGGCGTTCTGGTGCTCCGCTTCGCGCGGCCCTTCCTGCTTCCGCTGCTGCCCGATACGGCTGCGGCGACCGCCTTCGCGCTCATCCAAACAATCATCGAGCTTGGTCTCTGGTCTGCGCTGCTTGGATTACTGCCGCTGCCGCCGCTTTCGGGCGGGCATCTCCTGATCGCCGCCATGCCGAGGTTGCGCGAACGGCTCCGCGGCATGCAGCTTTTCTTTCTAGGTTTGATCGTGGCCGCGCTGGTGGCCACCGGCGACGTGATGCGCGTGCTTGATCCGGCGTTTCGGTTGCTAATGTTGTTCGTGCTCGGCGAAAACGTCGGAATGTAGCCCGGATGGAGCCATCAGCGCGTTCACGCGCGTCTTCGACGCGCTATGCGTAATCCGGGACCGCCGCTCCCGCATTCCGCTTACGCTTCATGCGGGCTACAGCTCAAGGCCGGGACAAGCGTGCAGCCTTTGCCATCACGTCGCGCCCCCGTGGCCCCGATAGCGCGCCAGGATGGCGGCGACGGTTCCGTCGCGCGCGAGCCGATCCAATCCGCCGGTAAGCGCGCGCTTGAGGGTGAGATCGCCTTTCCAGAGCCCGAAGGCGACCGGATAGCGCGGCAGATCGCCGGGCAGCCAGTCCGCGCCCCAGCGTTCGCGGGCGGCGATCTCGTCGGCGAGCAGCTTCTCGGTCACGCCGGCCTCGAAGCGCCCTTCGCGCAGCCCCGCCACCAGTGCGTCTGCGCTCGAGAGAATAGTGACCTGCGCCTGCGCGGCGCGCAGATGGCTGGCGAGCGCGATCCGGTCGAGCCCCGAGGGCGGCGTGAAAACGCCGAGCTTGCGGCCGTGCAGCCCCCTCCCTAACCCTCCCCCGCTTGCGGGGGAGGGAGAGGGAGGGGGCTGCGGGGCAAGCAGCGCCCAGCCGGTCTGCGCGTAGGGCGAGCTGGTCTCCAGAAACGACCTCGCCATGGGCGAGGCCACGAGGCCGCCGGCCAAAACCTCGCAGGCGGCGCGGGTGACGTGCCAGGCGCGCGGGTTGAAGTCTTGGCCCATGGCCGGCTCCGGCACGCCCGCGAGCGTGAGGCCGAGATCGCGGGCCAGCGCCTGCAGGATCTCGACATCGATTCCCGGCGCGTCACCGTCGCCGGTGACAAACGGGGGAGCGGCCGGCGGCATGCAGACATGCAGCGCGCCGGCGCGGCGAACTTCGCTCAGCGACGTATCCGGCGGCAACAGATAGACCGCGGCCAGCAAGCTCAAGATCGGCAGCGCGCCGAGCGCATCGCGGATGAGGCCGTGCTGCGCCACGGATGGTTCCTCCTCAGGCCCGGCGGAAGTCGCGCAGCGCGATCAGGAAGAGCACCGCCGCCATCGCGACCAGGACCGTCGGTCCGAGCCGCGGATCGAACTGGTGAAAATGGATGAAGGCGCCGCGCAGCGCATCGATCGCATAGGTGAGCGGATTGAGCTCGATCAGCGTGACCAGCCATTCCGGATAGATCACGCGAGTCTGCGCGCTGGTGAGCGAAGGATCGAGCGGGAAGATCGAGCTCGATAGGAAATAGAGCGGCAGGATCACCACGTTGGAGAAGACCCCGAAGCCCTCGAAGCTGCGGACGCGGTTGGCGATCACGACGCCCAGCGAGGTCAGCGCAAACGCGAGCAGGAACATCAAGGCGAGACCGCGGGCGAGGTCGGCAAGCGTCATCGACAGGTCGGCGAAGCGGGCGAGCGCGAGTACGAGCGCGCCGTGGAACATGGCCACGGTGGTGCCGCCGAGAATCTTGCCCAGCAGGATCGCGACCCGCGGCATCGGCGAGACCAGCACCTCGCGCAGGAAGCCGAACTCGCGGTCCCAGATGACGGAGACCGCCGA
>DASXXS010000260.1:0-14056 GCA_036502925.1 Xanthobacteraceae bacterium | reverse complement strand
GTCGGGGGCGGCCGGATCGTCGAGGCCGAATACGTATTTCCCTATCTGGCGCACGCCACGATGGAACCCCTCAACGCGTTCATGCGATGGGACGGCGAAACCGCAGCCGCGCGGTTCGGAAGCCAGTTTCCCACGCCGGATCAGGCCGCGATCGCGCAGGTGCTCGGCATCGGGGTGGACAAGGTGCGACTGCAGACCATTCTGGCCGGCGGCAGCTTCGGACGCCGCGCGCAGCAGACCACCCATGTCGCGCTCGAGCTCGCCCAAGTGGCGAAAGCCATCGGTCCCGGCAAGGCCGTCAAGCTGGTCTGGACTCGAGAGGACGACATGCGCGGCGGCTACTATCGCCCGTTCACGGTCCATCGCATGCGCGGTGTCGTCCGTGACCACAAGATCGAGGGCTGGAGCGACACCATCGTGGGCCAGTCGATCATGAAGGGCTCGCCGTTCGAGGCGATGACATTCAAGGACGGCATGGACTCCACGGCCTATGAGGGCTCGAACGATATTCCCTATGAGGTCGCCAATTTCAGCTGCGATCTGCACCAGGTCGACGTCGGCGTGCCGGTGTTGTGGTGGCGCTCGGTAGGGCATACCCACACCGGCTTCGCGGTCGAGGCTTTCGTCGACGAGCTGCTCGAGGCGGCGGGACAGGATGCGGTCGACGGACGCTTGGCATTGATGAGCAAATCGCCGCGTCACGCCGGCGTGCTCCGGGCGGTCGCCGCACGGGCCGACTGGAAGGGTGCCAGGCTTCAGCAGGGCCGCGCGCGCGGCGTCGCGGTGGTCGAAAGCTTCAACACCTATGTGGCGCAGATCGTCGAGCTGTCGATCGGCCAGGAGGGCCCGATCGTTCACAAGGTCTGGTGCGGGGTGGATTGCGGTGTGGCCGTCAATCCCGACATCATCCGCGCGCAGATGGAAGGCGGTATCGGATTCGGCCTGGGTCACATTCTTTACGCCGAGCAGACTCTGGAAGGCGGCCGTCCGGTCGCGGGAAATTTCGACACCTATCGCTCGCTGCGCATCAACGAGATGCCGGACGTCGACGTGACGATTGTCGCGTCGACGGAGAAGCCGTCCGGCGTCGGCGAGCCTGGCGTGCCGCCGATCGGCCCTGCCGTCGCCAACGCAATGGCCAGGCTGGGGTCGCCGCGTCCGCGACAATTGCCGATCGTGCGGGGAGGGGCGGCATGAGTCTCTTCGGCAACGGCATGACGGCGCTCGCCGCCGGCAGTCTCGCCGCGGGTTTGCTGGCCTTCGCGGAGCCCGGGTTTCGCGGCACGGCCAATGCCGCCACAGAGCCCGCGACAAATCCGGTGACGCTGAAGGCGGTGTCCGACTTCGACAGTGTTACGGACCGGAGCGCACGCGCCGTCGCGCTCTTCGAGGAGGCCGGCAAGGTCATCCAGTCGCCGCGTTGCCTGAACTGTCATCCGGCGACCGAGCGCCCGACGCAGACCGACCGGATGCGGCCGCATGAGCCCCTGGTCATTCGCGGCGAAGCCGGCATGGGCGCGCCGGGCGGCCTGGTCTGCACAACCTGCCACCACGATACCAATTTCGATCCGGCCGGCGTGCCGGGAAACCCCGTGTGGCATTTGGCGCCGGCCGAGATGGCCTGGCAGGGCAAGTCGCTCGGTCAGATCTGTGCCCAGATCAAGGATCGTGACCGCAACGGCGGCAGGGACATGGCCGGGCTGATCAAGCACATGGCGGAGGATCCCCTGGTCGGCTGGGGCTGGAATCCCGGAGCGGGGCGGATGCCGGCGCCAGGAACGCAGAAACAGTTCGGCGAATTGATCAAAGCTTGGGCCGAGGCCGGCGCTGCATGCCCTTGATGGCTATTAGCTTGAAGAGAAGCGGCAGCTCTCGCGTCGAAAGGACCGATCTCGACGCCTGACGTCCTCGCGCTGGTTATTGGAGCATGGGTTTTACCAACGCTCCGGGCCCGATCTTTTGCAGATTGCCGTTGATGATCTGCTCGCCTTCCGCGACGCCTTTGGTGACCGCCACCAGGCCGCCGTCGGTGGGACCGAGCGAAACCAGACGCTGATCCGCCTTGTTTCCCTCGCCGACCACGTAGACATACTTGCCGAGCTGGCTTGATCCCAACGCCGTCTCCGGCACCATCAGGGCATCGGGCTCTGTCCCGATGGCGAGCCGAATGCGAACGTATTGGCCGGGGAGCAGGCTGAGATCGGAGTTGTCGATGGTCGCGCGCGCCACGATGGTGCCGGTCGAACGGTCGACCGTATTGTCGATGAAGGTCAGCTCGCCCCGGTGACGGGCCAGCGTCTCGCCCGGCAGGAAGATGTCGGCTGCGATCTTTCCGGCGGTGCGCGCCCTTTGGATCGCGGCGAGGTCCGTCTCGCTCGGATTGAAGGTGACGTAGATCGGATCGAGCTGCACCAGCGTGTTCAGCGGCGCGCCGGCGACGCTGATCAGGGCGCCGACCGGCGCCTGATTCCGACCCAGGCGCCCGGCGAACGGCGCGCGGATTTCCGCGTAGCCGAGGTTGAGCTCGGCCGTCCGGATGGCCGCCTGATCCATTGCCAGCGCCGCCTCGGCCTGGCCCGCGGTGCTGGCGCGCTGGTCGAAGCTGTCCTTGGCGAGGTAGCCGCTTTTGGCAAGGCTCGATCCGCGCTCGAGGTTCGACTGCGCATAGGCGAGCGCCGCCGCGTCGCGTTGCGCCTGCGCTTTCGCCTGGTCGAGCGCGGCCTGGAAGTCGCGCGGATCGATCGTGTAGAGGAGATCGCCTTCCTTGACGTCGGTGCCGTCCGCCACGTGCTGCGCCCGGATATAGCCTGACACCTTGGCCTGCAGGGCAATGTTGCGGATCGACTCGGTGCGTGCCGAATAATCCAGGTAGACCGGGATTGCCCGCTTGACGATCGTGGCCACCGGGACCGGCATGGCGATCGTCGCCGGATTGGGCGTCGCTGCCCCGGCGGTGCTGCCGAGCAGCGCTTCGCCGCGCCGCAGAACAGCAAAGCCGACGACGATCGCCGCCACGGCGGTCGCGGCGAAGACGATTTTCCAACTGCGCATGATGCCGAGCTCCATATCTGATCTTATTGTGGTCTGATCCTATTCCGCCGCCTCGGCGTGGGCGCCGAGCATCTCCTGCGCCGGTGCGGGTTCGTGGCCGGGGCGGCCCTCCCGCAGTTGCTCGATGACCGCATAGAACACCGGAACGAGGGCGAGCGTGAGCAGGGTGGCGGCGAGCATGCCGCCGAACACGGTCGTGCCGATCGACTGACGGCTGGCGGCCCCGGCCCCGGTCGCGAACATCAGCGGCACGACGCCGAGGATGAAGGCGAAAGCCGTCATCAGGATGGGCCGCAGGCGCAGGCGCCCGGCCTCCATCGCGGCTTCGACGATGCCGAGACCGTCCTGGCGCCGGCGCTTGGCGAACTCCACGATCAGGATCGCGTTCTTGGCGGACAAGCCGATGAGCATCACGAAACCGATCTGCGAATAGACGTCGATCTGCTTGCCGCGCAGCCACAGCGCCAGCAGCGCGCCGAAGAGCGCCAGCGGCACCGCCAGCAGGACCATGAAGGGCATCGACCAGCTCTCGTACTGCGCCGCCAGGATGAGGAAGACGAACACGATCGCGAGCGCGAACACGAGCGTCGCGATCGAGCCGGCCTTGAGCTCCTGGAAGGTGATGCCGGTCCATTCGAACGCGAAGTCCCGCGGCAGCGCCGTGGCCGCCGCCCGCTCCATCGCGACGACCGCCTGGCCGGAGCTGTAGCCCGCCGCCGCGCCGCCATTGATCAGGGCGGCGGCGTAATTGTTGTAATGCGGCACGGTCTCGGGACCGACGATCGGCTTGAGGCTGCGGAGCGTGCTCAGCGGCACCATGCCGCCGGAGCCGTTGCGCACATAGAGGCGGGACAGGTCGGACGCGGCGGCGCGGGCATCCGTGTCGGCCTGCAGCGTCACCCGGAAAGTGCGGCCGAACAGGTTGAAATCGTTGACGTAGAGCGAGCCGAAATAGATCTGCAGCGTGTTGAACACGTCGGGCAGACTGAGGCCGAGCAGCTTCGCCTTGTTGCGGTCGAGGTCGTAGTTGAACTGCGGTGTCGACGTGCTGAAGGACGTGAACAATTGCTGCGCGCTGATTTCCGGCTGCTTGCGGGCCTCCGCGATCACCGCCTGCGCGGCCTCGTTGAGCGCCATGCTGCCGCGGCCGGTCAGGTCCTCGATCTCGAACTCGAAACCGCCGGTGGTGCCGAGACCCGGGATCGACGGCGGATCGAAGCTCAGCGCGACGGCGCCCGGGATCTGCAGCAGCTTCGGGCGCACCGAGGCGACGATGCTCGAAGCATTCTGCGCCGGCGGGCGCTGATCCCACGGCTTGAGGATCGCGAACTCCACCGCCGAGTTCGACTGCGCGGCACGGGTGAGGAAGTTGAGGCCGCTGATCGAGCCCACGATCTCGACGCCGGGGGTGCCCTGAAGGACATCGCGCACCTGCTTGGCCACCGCATCGGTGCGCTGCAGCGAGGCGCCGTCCGGCAGCTGGATGACGACGAAGAAGTAGCCCTGATCCTCGACCGGGAGGAACGTCGAGGGGATGCGCAGGGAGACCAGATAGGTCGCGCCCAGCGCCGCCGCGAACAGAACCAGCATGGTCCAGCGCAGGCGGATCAGCATGCGTACGCCGCGCGCATAGCTGTGCGAGAGCCAATTGAAGCCGGCGTTGAACCAGCGGAACGGCGCAAAGCGCACCTCGCCGCGGTGGCGCAGGAAGGCGGCGCTCAACGCCGGGCTGAGCGTCAGCGAATTGAACGCCGAGATCCCGACCGAGATCGCGACCGTCAAGGCGAACTGATTGTAGAGGCTGCCGGTGACGCCGGGAATGAAGGCGACCGGCACGAACACGGCCATCAGCACCGCGGTGGTGGCGATGATCGGGCCGGTGACCTCCTGCATCGCCGCGCGCGCCGCCGCGAGCGGCCGCAGGCCGGCTTCGAGCTGCCGCTCGACGTTCTCCACCACCACGATCGCATCGTCGACGACGAGCCCGATCGCCAGCACCATGCCGAGCAGGCTCAGCATGTTGAGCGAGAAGCCGAGCATCTTCATCACGATGAGGGTGGCGATCAGCGACACCGGGATGGCGATGGTGGGAATGATCGTGGTGCGCCAGCTCTGCAGGAAGACGAAGACGACGGCGACGACGAGAACGAGCGCCTGCGCCAGCGTGATCACGACATCGTGCATGGCCGCCGAGACGAAGCGCGTCGTGTCGTAGTGCATGCCGTAGTCGATGCCCTTGGGAAAGCGCTTCGACAATTCCTGCATCTTGTCCTTGACGCTCTGCTGCAGATCGAGCGCGTTCGAGCCCGCCATCTGGTAGATCGCCAGCACCACCGTCGGGTCTTCGCCGAAGAACGCGGTGGATGCATACTGGAGCGCTCCGAGCTCGATGCGGCCGACATCGCGCAGCCACACGACCGATCCGGCGCCCGCGTTCGCGCGCACCACGATGTCGCCGAACTGGGCGGGGTCGCTCAGCCGGCCGACCGCGTTCACCTGCATCTCGAAGGGCGTGCCCTCGGGCGCCGGCGACTGGCCGATCTTGCCGGCGGCGACCTGCACATTCTGCTCGGCGACGGCGTTCTGCACGTCGACAGCGGTGATGCCGAGATTGGCCAGCTTGTCGGGATCGAGCCAGACGCGCATGGAGTAGCGGCGCTCGCCGAAAATCTGCACGTCGCCGACGCCAGGCAGGCGCTTGAGCGGGTCGACGATCTGCAGATAGGCGTAGTTGCTGAGCGCCACCGGATCGACGGATGCGTCCGGCGAGGTGAGATTGACGATAAGGACGAAGTTGGGGTTCTGCTTCTTGATCGTCACCCCGGCCTGGTTGACGATCGGCGGCAGCGAGGAGGCCGCCTGCGCGACACGGTTCTGCACGTCGACGGCCGCGATGCTCAGCGGATAGCCGACGTCGAACGTGATGGTGATCGTCGAGGAGCCGTCGTTCGAGCTCGACGACGACATGTAGGTCATGCCGGCGACGCCGTTGATCTGCTGCTCCAGCGGCGTGGTCACGGTGTCGGCCACGACCTGCGCGCTCGCGCCCGGATAGACCGCGCTGACCACGACCTGCGGCGGCGTGATGTCGGGGAACTGCGCGACCGGCAGCAGGAAGTAGCAGATGGAGCCCGCCAGCACCAAGATGACGGCGATCGCCGACGCAAAGATCGGGCGCTGGATGAAGAAGCCGACCATGCTAGGGCGCCCCGCACCGGCGCGATTGAACGTGCGATTGGGAGTCGCAGCCGGATGCCGCATCCCGCGACGCACCGATCGACCAGGCGGGCCAGCCGAGCGCGTCGCGCCCGAATCGCGCGCTGGCGGCCTCGACGAGCGCCGGTGCCGATCCGGCGGAGCGGGCGCCGATCTGGCGTGCCAGCGACCGAAGCGAGGCCGCAAGCCTCGCCGGATCGACGCGATCCGCATGCATGACGGCCTGCGTCAGCGGATCGCCGATGAGCTCGTCGAGCGTGAGGTGGTCCGGGCAGAGGATCATGAGGTCGGCTCCCAATCGGTCGCAGCCCGATGGCCTTGACGGTTGCGCCATAAGGTGTTACCGGTAAGTAACGATAAAGAATGTTACAGACCGGTCACACCTGGGTCAAGTGACGCGCTGAATTTTTTTTAAGGTCGAGGAAAGGTCATGGAGGATTGCGCCGCCGCCCCGCCCAAGCCGCGGGAGCGCATCGTCAGCACGGCCCGGGACCTGTTTCGCAAGCACGGTATCCGCGGCATCGGCGTCGATGCGATTGCCGAGCTTGCGGGCACCAACAAGATGACGCTGTATCGTCACTTCGGGTCGAAGGACGATCTGGTGGTCGCCTGTCTGCGCGAGGTCGCCCGGGAGGTCGAGGCGATGTGGGACGGGTTTGACGCCGCCCATCCCGATGATCCGCTTGCGCAGCTGCATGCCTGGGTTCGTTGCGGCGCCGAGTGCGCGGGCGGCGACGGCCGCGGCTGCGACATGGCCAATGCGGCGGTCGAGCTGGCCGAGAGCGATCATCCGGCGCGCGGCTTCATCGAACAGTTCAAGTCCGCGCAACGCGACCGCCTGGCGAGGCTCTGCCGCAAGGCCGGGATCGCCAAGGCCGATCTGCTCGCCGACGCCTTGTCGTTGCTCCTCGAAGGCGCCCGCGTCAGCCGCCAGAGTGCCGGCGTGGAAGGGCCATGCGCGCGCTTTATCGCGATCGGCGAAGCCGTGATCGCGGCCTTTGCGTCCGGCGCGAAGGGCCGCAAGCAACCCCGATACCGCCGCCGCGCGGCCGGTCCGGCGAAAGTGCCGCGGTTGGCTGCGCGCGCGAGCAGCCGTGGCGGCGCGGCGCTGAAAGGCGCTCGCTAGCACGGCGTCTCACGTCAGCACGGAGAGAACTGTGTGAATTTGACGTGACGCCGCGGCCAGCAGGCCATCGTAGCTGGTCTGGCCGTCTGCGGCAGCCCTCAAAATGAGCTCGGCCAAGTGCGCCTTCACCCCCGGCGTTGCCTGGTCAACAGGAACTTTGCTCATCGCCTCATCGAGAGCAGCCCGCATGGTTTCGATGAACTCTGGACTGTAGCTCGGCATGATGCGTCTCCGTTGTGTGCTGAACAAGCTGTGGGCACGCCCCGGGTGATAATCGCGACGGCTCAATCATCGCCGCCGCCAGAGAACGGGCTCCGCATGAGCGATGCGGAGCTTGTTCTCGTGTCGCGCAATTGTGATTGCGGATGCCGGTGCTGACGGACGTCAGTACGAGGGGTAATAGCAGCTGTAGGGATCGTAACCGTAATAATAAGGGTAGTAGCCGTAGCCGCACCCGTAGTCATACCCGTAGTCATTGTAGCCGTAATCGTAGCCGGGCCCGAAAAAGAAGCCACGAGCGAAACGCCGGTCGCGATCAAAACGCCGGCCGTGGTCAAAACGCCCGTCGTGATCGAAACGGCCGCGGTTCCCGGCAAAACGCTCACCCGCAAAGCCGCGGCCGAAAGTCTCGCCGCCAAAACGGCCCGTGGCAAAGCCGCCGCCCACGCGGGGGCCGGCGAACCCGCCGCCCACGCGGGGGCCGGCGAACCCGCCGCCGATACGGGCGCCGCCGAATCCGCCGCCCACACGGCCGCCGCCGGCGAATCCACCACCCACATGGCCGCCGCCGCCACCGAATCCACCGCCGCCGCCACCGAATCCATGGCCGCCGCCGCCACCACCAAAACCGCCGCCGCCGCCGCCGTGTCCTCCTCCTCCACCGCCGCCGCCGCCGCCACCACCGCCGCGCGCGAACGCGTCAGCGCCCAGTGCTCCGGTGAGAGCGGCTGCTGCTATCGCCGATACGATCATGAACTTACGCAACATTGCATATGCTCCTTCCGACGCGATCGCGTCCATTCGAATGACACGAGGTCGCGACCGCCCAGTTGCACTGCGCGAATCCGACCGGTGACCGTATAGGGGGACCTAGTGCCGATTCTTCGAGTCGGTACGCAAATTATTGCAGGTCAGGTCATCGCGATTGCATGGTCGGCGCCGCAGGTATCATGCAGCCGCTCCGTGGTAATGACTCGGCGTCGCCTGCTTCCGGCGCAACACGCGCGCGTTCGCCAAAATGCGACGCTTCGATGCGTGCACGTAAATATACGTTCAGGTAGACCGAACGCACCGCCTGTTCGCCGGCGGAGCATTGAGCAAGAATTGAGCAATCATTCGAGTTCGGGTCGGCGCGGCCGCCGCCTTCATCACGCGGCGGTGAGCACCCGCACCGGCTTGCCGTCGAGGAAGCCGCGGATATCCTCGACCACGCCGGCGAAATAGGCGCGGTAATTCTGCTGCGAGGCGTAGCCGAGATGCGGCGCGAGCACGACATTGTCGAGCTGGCGCAACGGATGCTCGCGCGGCAGCGGCTCGATGTCGTAGACGTCGAGTCCGGCGCCGGCGATCTTCTTCTCGCGCAGGGCCGCGACCAGCGCCGCCTCCTCCACGATCGGTCCGCGCGACGTATTGATGAGGAACCCCGACGGCTTCATCAGGGCAAGCTCCTGGGCGCCGATCAGCCCGCGCGATTTCGGCGTCAGCGGAATGTGGATGCTCACGATGTCCGACTGCCGCAGCACCTCCTCCTTGCCGGCGGCATAGCCGACGCCGGCGGCCTGGGCGCGCTCCGGTGTGATGTTCTGGCTCCAGGCCAGGACCTTCATGCGGAACGCCCGGCCGACCTCGGCCACGCGGGTGGCGAGCTTGCCGAGCCCGATGACGCCCAGCGTCAGGCCCTCCACATCGGTGCCGAGCACGCTCTGCCACAGCGCCCCGCCCTTGAGCCGCGCATTCTCGTGACCGATCCGCCGCGTGAGCTCGAGGATCAATCCCCAGGCGATTCCGGTCGTCGGATTGCCGAAGCTTGGCGTGCCGCACACCATCACGTTGCGCTCCTTGGCGGCTTCAAGATCGATCGCCCGGTTGACCATCCCGGTGGTGACCAGAAGGCGCAGATCCGGCAGTGCCTCGATCAGCTGGCGCGGAAACGGCGTACGCTCGCGCATGGCGCAGATGATAGCGAAGCCCTTGAGCGCGCGGGCGACCGCGTCGGGGCCGTCCAGCGGCGCGCTGAACACCTTGATGTCGAGGTCGCGCTCGACTTTCGACCAGTCCGCCATCTTGAGCGCGACGCTCTGGTAATCGTCGAGAACAGCGCAACGATGCTTTGCCATTCGAACCGTCCTGTTGGCTTCGTATTGCTCGCCTGAACGCGTTTCCTAGAGCGGTTTCACATAGACTGGAACAGAAACCGCTCTAGCATTTTTGCATTGTCGCATTTTCGGACGGAAAACCGGATTCCACTTTTCCTGAAAATGCTCTAGGCCGGCTGCAACAGCCGGATCGGCTTGCCGTCGAGATACGCGCGGATGTTCTCGACCACGCCGGCATAGCAGGTGCGGAAATTCTCCGCCGTGACGTAGCCCAGATGCGGCGAGAGCACCACATTGTCGAGCGCCCGCAGCGGATGATCGCCCGGGAGCGGCTCGATGTCATAGACGTCGAGGCCGGCGCCGGCGATGCGCCGCTCGCGCAGCGCGGCGATCAGCGCCGCCTCCTCGACGATCGGCCCGCGCGCGGTGTTGATGAGATAGGCGGTTGGCTTCATCAGGGCGAGCTCCTTGGCGCCGATCAGGCCGCGCGTGCGCGCCGACAGCACCACATGCAGGCTGACGATGTCGGCCTGCCCGAGCAGCGCCTCCTTGGAGGGCGCGAGCGCCACCCCGGCGCCGGCGCAGCGCTCGGCGGTGAGGTTCTGGCTCCAGGCGACGACCTTCATGCCGAGCGCCTGCCCGATGGCGGCGACCTTCGCGCCGAGCCGGCCGAGGCCGATCAGGCCGAGCGTCTTGCCTTCGATGTCGACGCCGAGCGTGCTCTGCCAGGCGGCGCCGTGCTTGAGGCGCTCGCTCTCGTAGCCGATCCGCCGCGTCAGCTCGAGCATCAGCCCGATCGCGATGCTGGTGGTCGGATTGCCGGTCGTCTCGGTTCCGCAGGCCACGATGCCGCGCGCATTGGCGGCTTCCACGTCGAGCATCCAGTTGCGCCGTCCGGTCGAGACCAGGAGCTTGAGGTCGGGCAGCGCCTCGATCAGGCGGCGCGGAAACGCGGTGCGCTCGCGCATCAGCACGACCATGTCGAAGCCCTTGAGCGCGCGCGCCACCTCGTCCGGCCCGCCGAGCGGGGCGTTGAAGACCGTAAGCTCGACCTCGCCGGCGAGCGTGGACCAGTCAGCCATCTGGAGGGCGACATTCTGATAGTCGTCGAGGATGGCGCAGCGGTGGAGGCTTCTGGCTGAGGGCACGGTTCGATCCGGGAAGGGGTGGGGCGGGAAGGCAGCCGAACCCCTATAGCAAATGCGAAACGCGGGCGGGCTGCAATGGGCGCCGCGCGCTGTCAGGTTGGGTGGGCACGGCGTTTCACTCCTTCTCCCCGCCGTGCGGGGAGAAGGTGGGATGAGGGGGCCTTCCCGCGAGTCTGAGCCTGTGGAAACGCCCCCTCACCAGGCCGAGTTTTGGTTTTCCTAAGTGCCGTGTCTCCCTCTCCCCGCAAGCGGGGCGAGGGAAGCCGTGTGCCCGCCGCCGCCTTCCGAGAGCAATGCGAACCGGAAATGGCGAGGGCAGTCAGCCAGCCAGTAGAGTGGGCAAAGGCGCTCTTGGCGCCGTGCCCACGCGAAGTCTCTCGGCGGATTGAGCTCCTCCACGTGGGCACGGCGGACCCGGCGTGGTGCATCAATCGAAGTCACGCGGCCGCCTTTGCCCACCCTACGGCGCTGCGATTGCCGAGCAGTGCGGCTTCCCTCGCCCCGTATCTTCCAGGATCGCATGAGCTCGGGACGCACGGCCTCGCACTCCTTCTCCCCGCCGTGCGGGGAGAAGGTGGGATGAGGGGGCGCTTCAGCGAGTCTGAGCTTGTGGAAGCGCCCCCTCACCAGGCCGAGTTTTGGTTTTCGTCATTGCCGTGTCTCCCTCTCCCCGCAAGCGGGGCGAGGGAAGCCGTGTGCCAGCCGCCGTCTTCCGAGAGCAATGCAAACCGGAAATGGCGAGGGCAGGAGCTTGGCCCCTGCTCGCCGGTCACCAGGCGTAGCGCAGCGTGCCGGTGCCGGCATAGGTCGCGGCGTGGTTCGCGAATTCGCCGTCGAATTTGCCGAGGAGCGTGACGCCACGTGGTAGCCGCAGCTCGGCGCCGGCCGAGGCGAGCGCCGAGTCCTTGGGGGGCGTGGCGCCGTTCACGATGAAGCTCGCGCCCGGCAGCGCCTGGAACACTGGCGCCAGCGTGGGGTCGCTCACCCAATCGTGCGCCCAGGCGAGCCGGCCGCGCAGCGTGAGCAGCTTGGACGGATCGAGCGCGACCGCGTGGTCGAAGCGCGCGCCCAATTCGCTCCGCGTGTCGCTCGCGCTGCGCGCGTTGAAGGCAAGCCCGAAGCCGCCGCCGGTCACGTCGGTCTCGCTGTAGGCGGGAGTGTGGAAGCTTTGCGCCTGCACCGCGGCATAGGGGCTGACGCCGCCCGCCGGCATTGCCAGGCGATAGCCGCCCTCGACGCGCCCGCCGAAGCTTTGCGCATTGAAGCTTGCGGTCAGATGATCGCCGAAGGCGGCAAAGCGGTCGGTCGACATCCAGTAATTGGCGAAGGCGAGCGCGGCGGCGAGATAGGCGGGGCCGGCGCGCGTCGCCCCATAGACGCCGGCCTGGAACGCGTCGCTCTTGCCGCCGCCGAGCCCCTGCGCCAGGCTCCAATCGGTGCCGGCGCCGGCGAGCGCCGCGCCCACCACGGTGTCGCGTGTCACATGATAGTCGAGCCCGGCCGCAACGCCGCCGGCGCGGGCGGTGAGATCGTGGCTGCCGGCCAGCGGATCGCCGTCGGTCTTGTTGACGCCGCCGAAAGCCGCGCCCCAGGCGGTCCAGCGCTGGTCGAAACCTGGCGGCTTCGGCGGCGCTTTGAGTGCCTTGGCGTAGGCGAGCGCGATGTCGTCGGGCAGCTCTTCGCGCTCCGGCGCAAAGCCGAACGCCGGCCCGCCGCCGCCGAAGCTGCTCCTGCCGTCCACGAACGGATCGAGCATGAGGCCGAGGAATTCGTCCATCAGCTGGAACGCGCCCTGCTGAGCACCGGTCGCGGCTTCGCCGGAGGTGAGCGACAGCGCATTGGCGAGATTGTTGCCGGAGAGCCCGAACAGGGACAGGAAGCCGGGCGGCAGCGCGCCGCCATTGTTGAAGAAATTGTTGATCGCGTTGGAGACGTTGCCCTGGTTGCCGGCAAGCCCGCCGCTCTGCCCGAGCGTGGCGGTGAGAGTGAGCAGCACGTCGGTTGAGGTGTAGCTCAGGCTTTCAGTCAAGCCAGTCGGCACATTGCCGCTCACGCCGCTGAACGTCGTGCCGTTGAGGCCCGCCGAATGGAGAATGTCGTAGCTGCGCCCCACATAGGTCCCCGGCGCGAACACCGTCTGCACGGTGCCGGCGAGGCTGGCGGTGCCGCTGACATTGGCCGAGCTCGCGGTCGACGGAGTGACCTGCACCAGGTAGAGCGCCCCCGACTGGAACGCGAGGTTGCCGGCGACCGTGATGGTGCCGGGCGAGTTGCCGGGCGCCAAGGTGCCGCCGCTGTTGATCCGCGCGTTGCCGACCGTGCCGGTGCCCTTGAGCGTGCCGCCGTTGTTCACCGTGGTGAGGCTCGACGTCGCGATCGAGCCGTTGACCACCAGCGTGCCGGCGTTGATGGTGGTGGCGCCGGTATAGAGGTTGGTGGCGGTGAGGACGGTGGTCCCGGAGCCGATCTGCATGAACGCGCCGGTCCCCGAGATGGCGCCGCCGAAAGTATAGGTGTCGGAGCGGTTGATGGCGAAGGTCGCGTTGTCGACCACGTTGCCGACGATCGATCCGCCGGCGCCGCCACTGCCGAGCTGCAAGGTGCCGGCGGTGATGGTGGTGCCGCCGGTGTAGGTATTGGCACCGGAGAGCGTGAACGTGCCGCTGCCCAGCTTGACCAAGGCGCCGCCGGTGCCGCCGATCGCGCCGGAGAAGGTGGTCGAGGTGTTGTCGCCGCCGGTGGTCAGCGTGGCCGAGCCCAGCGTCACGCCGCCGGCGCCCGCGAGCGAGCCGATGGCCTGGTTGAAGCCCGCGAGGTTCAGCGTGGCGCCGCTGGCGACGGTGAACGCGCTGAACGGGGAGAAGGCGTTCGCCGCGCCAGCTTGCAGCGTGCCGCCATTGACCGTTGTCGCCCCGGTATAGACATTGGTCCCGGTCAGGGTTTCGGTGCCCGCCGTCAGCGTCAGCCCGCCGCCGGTGCCGTTGATGGCGCCGGCAAACGTCGAGGATGCGTTCGACAAGGTCAGCGTCCGGGCGCCGAGATTGACCGTACCGCCGCTGCCGGCCAGCGTCGTGATGCTCGCTCCGGCCGTCGTTGCCGAAATGTCGAAGGTGGCGCCGGCAGCCGTGGTCACGCCGGCCGCTCCCGAGACGGTGCCGGAGCCAGTGAGCGCCAGCGCGCCACCGCTGACGTTGGCGCCG